>NZ_JAMXSK010000023.1:0-69956 GCF_024124645.1 Pseudoalteromonas sp. Ps84H-4
GCTAAGCTAAATGCGCGTGATTACAATCGCCAACTGGTTGAAGCGATGATCAAAGTGAAGGCGCTAAATAAGATCAACACCCTTGGTCTGCCTAAATATCAGTAAGTTAAGTGAATTTGTTAGAGAGCTGCATTTGATCAACAAGGCCCATGGCATCGAAAATGCCGTTGATGCATTTCTTGGCCTGTTCGAAGGTAAAAATAAGGAAAAGTGCTGGTTAAGCTTTAACTCTTAATAGCTAATAAAGCCTGTATTTTAGTTGGTACAGGCTTCTTATTTTCAGTCATTCAAAATCGATAAATAGGCAAGTTCTGCTAGTTTTTCTAAAGATGACGTTGCTTTAGAATCTGGCTTTTTAGCATGAACAGAGTGACGTCTTTTCGGGATTTTAACTTGAATAAAACCATGATTGTTGGCCATATCAATACGCAGCATTTCACGCTCTTTTGGCGTTAAATGATTTTCATGGATCTTTTCAAGCTCACCATGATCGAGCCAGATAGCCGCACAGTTTGGGCACTCGTCTATTTCAACCACTTTAAGTGGACTAAAAAAACGCCGCATCATCACCACGTCAGGGCACTTCGGGCAATTAATTCGCGTTGCTATATCAACACATTCTGTTGGCAAGGTTTGTAAATGAGCCACCAGCACTTGCGCGGGTTTTAAACTTGGATCGCTAAAGTGAAATATTTGTCGGTTATCAAAAAATACGCCACCAGATTTTGATAAATATACTTTAACATCGCCAATACTCACTGCTTCAAGGGCTGTTTTAGTACGTGGGCAAAACATATTACATCCTTGTTTTTATGATTAATTTAGCGCTTTTGTTATTAACGGCTTAAGTGGCTCAGGTAAGCTGATGTGTCCAGCTAATACAAATTCATGTGCTTCATCTGACATTTTTTGCCATGTTTTACGAATAATACCCAGCCATTTTTGCTCATCGTAATCAGGCTTGCTACTTGCAAAGTCAAGCATGTAATGCTCAATAAACACGAGGCTGGCGATATCTTCAATCAATTGGCTATCAGGATTTCGTTTTATATTTTTTTTAGCAACGGCTGCATAAACACGCTCACAATCAGCCGTTGAATAACCAGCCGCTTTCATGAGAGCTGTTACACGCTCAGCATGAAAATCATATAAAGCAGTGCGCCATTGATAATAACCTTGCTTACCCATAGGAAAGTCACTGCGCGGAGAGCGCCAGCGCTCAATATGTTGCCCTCGGGCAGCAATATGCATTAGCTCATCGGCTTGAGGCTTAAAACGATTGAGCATATCGGTCATACGCATGGCATATAAACCTTCTTTTGCAAATTCTTGTTCATCGACTAGAACTCGGTTTGGGTCTACTGCATTGGCTGTATCAATGGCTTTAATAACGGCGGTATACATCATGGGTTCTCATTGTTATTGCTTCAAAGTGATTGTAAATGGCAACAATCACTTTGGCTATATTGCATCAGGCGATCTGGTACTGCTAGCTTGAGATCTAGTTTTGCAAAGTTAAATCAGCAGCAATACTTTGCTTTGGTTTTTCTATCATGCGCGCGAGCTCTTTTTCGCCATCGCTAACGATAATGGTTGGCGTATACAGTAAATCGTGCTGCTTTGCTAAACCGGCAGGATCAAGCTTATCGTAGCCTACAGCCACTAATTTAAGGGATCCTAATTGCACATTCGCTGTATCAATAAGTTTTAAAAAACGAGGGACTTCACGTTTAGAGTCATGGCACCAAGTGCCTAAAAACACTAACACTTGCTTACCTTGCAGTGCTCTTATAGTACTTAGCTCTTCTTCACTGGGTGAGTAATCATTATATTCTTCACTAAAAGCAGGATAGTCTTTAAGTAAGTCTGCAACGCTGATATCTCCACTATAGGGACCTGAGCTTGCAAATGTAAAAGCAGAAAATAACAATAAAGCGATATAAACTAATTTTTTCATATTTTGTTCTCTGAATATTTTTCTCACCATAACCAATTTAACAGCAACACTCCAGCATGCTATTAACGTGAATCCTGTTTTTTTGCAGCTTAAATTGGCATGTAAAGTAAATGCGAACTACTATATTAGATATATCTAATATAAGGCCTTACAATGCACACTTTAAGAACGATAGCGCTTTGCACCCTATTGCTTTCACCTAACCTTTATGCTGAAACGAATTCTGCTACCCTAGAAACCCAAGCAGCTGAGCGAGCAACTGAATTTGCCACTACGCTCAAATCAGCACTAGGAGCCGCTATAAACCAAGGCGGTTTAGTTGAAGGTATTAACGTGTGCAAAATGCAAGCCCCGGCCATTAGCGATAGCTTATCAACTGATGGTTGGACGGTAGCACGTAAAAGCACTAAAAACCGAAATCCGAACAATAAACCAGATGACTGGGAAGCTGAAAAAATCGCCCAGCTAGTTGATATGATCAGAAACTCAGAAAGCATTGATAATGTGACTTTCTCGACCAATAAAGATGGCCAATTCCGCTTTGCTAAAGCAATAAAAGTCGCGCCAGTTTGCCTCAATTGTCATGGTCAAACGATTGCTCCAGAAGTAAAGCAAGTGCTTAGTGAGCATTACCCCCATGATTTAGCCACAGGCTATCGGCTTGGTGATTTAAGAGGAATATTCTCTATTACCAAAACACTTGAAACGTCTGAGCCATAAAATATAAGCCTTATGCTCGCTTAGTTTGCTCTTAGCCATTAAAATACGCTTTTAAAATTAACCAAGGTGTTTTTATGTCTTTTCCTCCTTGTCCAAGATGTAATTCTGAATACGTATATGAAGATCAAAACAACTTAGTATGCCCAGAGTGCGCTCATGAGTGGGATCCAAATGCTGTTAACAACGATGATGTGATCGATGTAAGAGATGCTAACGGCACCTTATTGGTCGATGGCGACAAAGTGACTGTTGCGAAAGATTTAAAAATTAAAGGCAGCTCACAAGTAATTAAAATTGGTACCAAAGCCGTGATCCGCCGCGTGTTAGATAAAAAAGACCACGAACTAGACTGTAAAGTTGATGGCGTCGGTGAAATGATGGTAACCGCTAAGTTTGTTAAAAAAGCTTAATAAACATATAGAGCAGTGCCTAATATAAAAACACTGCTCAATCAGTATACTTTAAAGAAATAAAAAACGTTTCAAATAAAATACCATTTTTATTCAAAGCTATAGAACTTCACTAAAATATATTCTATTTAGAATCAAAATCATAAAAAATACCCAAAAACAACACACCGATCCCAAAACAGAACCAGAATACCTACTTTAAGGTACAGGAATAATAAATTTATACTAATTATTTTGCATTAAATAATTATTCACCTACACTTCTTTTCGATCATTATTTCTTGAATATGGAATATGATTTAAACCACGTTTAAAAAAGCAGGTATTTTGAACACTATTTAGGAACTATAAATAGGTGCTCATGTAGTTATACAAATATGTTTTTAACAAAACTAATGTATTAATACTGCCAAACCTACTGTGAGGTAGGGACGGAAAGCCACGGGTCTTCTCTGAAAGAAGTAAGGAAATGGGAAGATAGCCGGGTTGTGGAATTTGGAATCCAGAACAATGAAACATCACATCTTTAGCACAGCATTACTTGCTGTCGCTTTCACATCAACAGCTTACGCAGTAGACGATCCGAATTTTGGTGCACAGTCATTGCGAGGCGAAATCGGCACGAAAGGAGTTTTCTTGACCATTCCTTACGATGAAGTTCGTTATGGTAATGGTGATAACAAAGCATATATAAAACCTGAAGAATACAAAATGATGTACTCGGATAGCATTGGCGGCAAAGTAACCTGCCCTGCTATTAAAGGGCCAGGTCTAAAAGGATTGAATTACCATCAATTCAAAAACGGCATTGAATGCTCATGGAAATCTCGCCCCGGTAGTAATGCCGAAATTATAACTTTTACTCTGATGCCAGATGGAGACACAGGTAAGTCGCCAAAACACTATCGAGGAAAAAATAAAGTTGTAACATGGACAGGCATTATTAACGATGCTAATAGCCAAGGTGCTGTAACGAAAAGCTATAAAACAACCCTAAGTTTGGATATGTTCGATTACCGTAATGGTAACTCTCATAAAGCTTTTGTTTTCAAGAAGAATCATAAAGTGAAGCTTGGGGATTTTACGTCGACTAAAGGTTCAATCCGTGACTTTATTTGTGACTTCAATGGTCAAAAAATAAATGTACTCAAAGATCATGCACCTGTTGGTCAATTTGGTAAAAAAGGCGTCAAGTGCACTTACATGCTTAAACAAAATGGTAAAGACCCTCATTACTATGGTGAAGTCGTGTTTAAATAATAATTTAGAAAAAACACAATAACTAGCTTTCCTTTTCATTCAAAGCCTAGCCTGCGCTAGGCTTTTTTATTTTACTTTTTTGTCACCACGCCTTCAGGTATATGTAAAGTACGTTGTGGAAAAGGAATTGTCAGGCCTGCATTCTCGATTGACTCTTTAACTTGTTTGTTTAAATCCCAATAGGTTTGCCAATAGTCTTCATTTTTAGCCCATGCTCTTAGCTGAATATTCACCGAGCTCTCAGCCATGGCTGTCACCATCACTTGCGCCGCTGGCTCACTCAGTAAACGGCTTTCGTTCGCGGCAATATCTTTTAGCACCGCAAAGCCATCATCGATTGAATCGGCATATGAAATACCCACAACAATATCCATTCGGCGTTTGCCATTTCGCGTGAAGTTTTTAATATTGTTACCCCACACTATGCCATTAGGTGATGCGATATAAAGACCATCAATCGTTTGAAAAACACTGGTGAATAGGTTTACCTCAGAGACAGTACCTTGCATCGAGCCTATCTCAACAAAATCTCCGACTTTAAATGGCCTTAATATAAGTAACATCATGCCTGCTGCAATATTACTTAAGGTGTCTTTAAGGGCTAGCCCTATCGCTAAGCCAGCAGCACCCATTAGCGCAATAAGGCTTGCTGTATTCACGCCAAAGATATCTAAAATAAACACCCCGCCAATAATATACACGGCATAACCTGCCACAGACGACAAAATAGGCAACAAGGTATTATCAACTTTTTTAAGGGTAGCATTGGAGTTTTTGATAGCCTTTTTCACTGACTTAGCAAGTACTGCACTGGCAATTAAAATAGCAATTGCGAGTATCACTTTATAGCCTAGCGCTATAATTGTTTCTGAGTTATTGAGCCAAAACTCATTGATAGTTTGCTTCATAAAGGTCCTTGATTTTTTGAATTCTAAATTGCATTTATTTATAAATTGAAAGGAAAAGCCATGCGTTATAGGCAATAAATATCAGCAATAAACCAACGCCTTCAGCGCGATTTACCCTGCCAACACCACGGTGCCCATAGGCAAAAATTAATAAAAATATTGAAAGAGAGATCATCGCCAGCCAGTCTCGCGATAATAGATCAGGTGAAAGGTTAACAGCAGGCGCAATCATCCCTGCAATACCTGTGACGGCTAAAATATTAAATATGTTTGAGCCAATCACATTACCAATCGCAATGTCATGTTCACCTTTTCTGGCTGCGGCAATTGAAGCTGCAAACTCAGGGAGGGAGGTGCCAAGTGCCACGATTGTGAGACCTATAATGAGGTCGCTAATGCCCATGAGTTCAGCAATATTGACCGCCCCCCATACCAATAACCTTGAACTTACAATGAGGACTACAAGCCCAACGATAAGCCAAGTAATAGCCGCTTTAAGTGACATAGTTTGCACGTTAAGTTCGTGCTCAACATCTTTTGCTAAGCTGTCATTTTTGCTTTTAAGGCCAGAATAAATACTCCAACCAATAAAACTACAAAAGCCAAATAACAAGATACCCGCATCGAAACGTGATAAGTAGCCATCAACAATCAGTAATGCAAATAGCGCACTTACCGCAAGCAATAGTGGGAGCTCTTTTTTGACAATCAAAGAGTGGACAGCAATCGGGGCTATTAGCGCTGTTATCCCTAATATAAGCCCAATGTTGACAATGTTTGACCCCACGGCATTGCCTAAAGCAAGCTCAGGACTGCCATCAGCAGCTGCCATAGCCGATACCAACATCTCAGGAGCCGACGTACCAAAGCCAACCACTATCATCCCAATGAGCAAACTTGGCATACCTGCATATTTTGCGCTTACAGCGGCGCCATCAACAAAACGATCTGCACTCCAAATCAGCAATGCAAAGCCAACGATAATGGCAAGAATAAACAAGATCATCGTGCTCTCCCGCAAAAGGGTGGCAAAGCGAAATGTGGTAAATAAAGCGATTTAAGAGAACTGAAATAACCATAAAAATGGTTTTGAAATGTAACAAGCACGAGACGATTCCTTAGGGCGAAGAACAATAAGGCACACATCGTGGTCGCCCATTGAACCCGATACATGCCTTAAGTCTTGTCAATCCGGCTTGCGGACATGAACGCCACGAACATTGGTTCGGAGACTGTTGACGTTCATCTTAATCTAAGAGACTACTCCCCTAAGGTTAGGTACAGACTATATAGCTAAAAGTCATACAATTAAAGCTCTATTTGTTCCTTTTTTATTTATTTTTTAGAAGCTCAAATGCTCTACAACAATCCCTGTAACTTGGCAGTTTTCACAGCTCAATTGCCAGCCAGCAGCCCAAGTTGTTGCGCTTAGCTTTGCTGCGCAAAGCGGGCAAACTTCGCCAGCAAACGTACTGGGGGTAATATCTTTAGCTTGCTTGGAAAACGGCCTTAACAACCAGAGAATATTATCATCAATACTCATTGTCAGATCATGACGGAGCGTCTCGCAATAAGCATCAAACACCGCTTGTTTGTACTGTTTTTCGTGCTCAGCAGATTGACTGGCATAAACACTCAACGCATTTTCGATGTCTTTTAGACGTTCGGGCCATGCATATGCGTCTATATTCGCTTTACAATCTAACAACTCTTCAAGAGTGTAACTTGCATAGTTTGGTTCAAACATCATTGCCATCCTTGCTTTGGGTTATTAAATCTTTGGGTACTCAGTGCTTTAGATATAATGTACCATTTTGCTTTATTTGCAAAAGCCATTGATCAAATAAAATGTTCGCGATACTTAGCTCTTCATCTGAAAGTGTCGGGTATTGTCTTTGCTCAAACCACGCGTAACGATTATACACATCGTTATTTTGCGTGATTTCCATAATGAGTCGATTCATAGCGTAGGCTTTTGCTGCACTATGCTCACCAACTTGTTCGCTGTAATACATGCTCGCTAAACTCATCAGCGCTTGTTCACTGCCCTGCTTTGCTGCTTGCTCTAAAAATACGGTTTTACGCTCTTTAAAACTATCGCGATTTTTGATGAACTCGGCACGTGACAACTTCTCAGGAAATTGCGACTTCATGTAAAATTCGGGAGTTAGCCCAGCAAACGTTTGCTGCGCATAAGCGGAGCCATTTTCTGCAGCCTCTGCCAAATAACTGTAAAAAGAACGCCGCGTTGCTAAATCTAATCCTTGGCAATACTCATATTTATCTAAAACACGGCTTTGTATATCGCCAGCATCACTAAACTCATAGATTTCAGCCAACTTTACTTCAAGGGCCTGTTCATCTAAAGGCGCATTAAAACAATACTTAAGATTTAGCCCGATGAGGTAGTTAGCCTCAGCATCACCTTGCTGAGCACGTTGCTTTAGCTCTGTAAAATGGTCAATAAGCACACCATCAAAACGCCAATTTGGTGGTTTTTTGATAATAAGTTCACGGCTGTCATTAACTTCACTTCCTTGCTCATCTGATTCATCAGCTAACAAACTCGTTTCAAGCTTGATAGCAGGCATGCTTAATTGTGCCACAACTTGCTGCGTAGTTTTTATATCATTTGAAGATTCTGAATTGGTTGCAAAGATTGCATCTTCTCGTGAAAAAAATATATAAATAACGAACAACAGTACTGCAATTAGAAATGGCTTTATTCCTTGCCTAATAAAAGCATACCTAGACATAACAACCTACTTATCATTTTTGTTGCTAAGTAAGTTACAAGAAAACAAGGATGAAAGCGAAACTTAACTGCGGTTTCGCTTTTCAGGTATATAAACTATTTGCACTTGAGGCTTATAATTAAATCAAAGAAACCTGCAGTTCTAGCATTTGCTCGTTTTGAATTAAGCGGGTATTTTGTCTGTTTTTTGCCTTTTATTTTAAGCCTTGAATAGGAATATTTTGTATGGACGCATTACCGTATCTTCAAAAGGTGACACTCAAACGAGAGCACGTTTTCTCTTTTGATACATATCCATTCTCTATTCCTGCGGTTAATCAGCTCTTTGAAATAGACTTTTCAAAACATGTCACAATATTTGTGGGTGAAAATGGTTCTGGGAAATCGACTCTTTTAGAAGCAATTGCTATAGCCTTAGGTTTTAACGCCGAAGGTGGTTCTAAAAACTTTAACTTTCAAACTCAGCAATCGCATTCAGAGCTTCATAAGTACTTGCTACTCTCAAAATCGTTTAAGAAATACAAAGATGGATTCTTTTTGCGTGCCGAAAGCTTCTATAACGTTGCATCAAATATTGATGACTTGGATTCGGGATTTTCTGGAGGAGCTAAGCTGATAAATGCCTATGGTGGTACATCCCTTCATCACCAATCACATGGCGAATCGTTTTTAGCGCTTATGGTAAACCGCTTCATCGGCAATGGGCTTTACATTTTAGATGAGCCTGAGGCTGCCCTTTCTCCTGCTAGGCAATTGGCTGTTTTAAGTCGCATGTTTCAACTAATTGAACAGAACTCTCAGTTCATTATTGCCACACACTCACCGATTTTAATGGCGTACCCACGCGCAAGAATCTACCAAGTGGGAGCACAAGGTATTGAACAAATAAATTATGAGGATACTGAACATTACCAAATTACAAAGGCATTTTTAAACAACCCACAGCCAATGCTCGAAGAGCTTTTCAAGCCTGAAGGTGACTGATTTTGTTATTTCTGATGCTATGCATGAATAAAGGTAAGCAATAAAGCATGCTTACCTTTATAGGGCGTGTTTAGATTTAACTAAATTTGTTTTGGTAATTTAGTCGAAATAAAAGCAGTAATAACAATAAATAACAGTGAGATAGCTAAACAGGCTGCTAAGCCATAAAGCTGAAACACTAAGCCCGACAACACAGTACCAATTAAGCGACCCATGGCATTGGCCATATAGTAAAACCCGACATCAAGTGATACGCCATCGGCGTCAGCCATGCTAACAATTAAGTAGCTGTGCAAAGATGAGTTAATTGCGAATAACACGCCAAATAACATCAACCCGCCTATCAGCATTGGTTTTACAGCCCAGTCAAAACCAATAGCAAAGGCAATGGCTAAGGTGACTAAAGCAAGCAAGGATGCCCACTTAACTGTTTCTGCGCTTGGTGATGTTTGCTTATTAAGCTTAATGATTTTAGGTGCAAAAGATTGCACAGCCCCATAGCCAATAACCCAACTAGCTAAGAAGGCACCCACGGTCCAGTGATCCCAATCAAAGGCTTGTGATAAAAACACCGGTAGTGCAACTACAAACCAAACATCACGCGCACCAAACAAAAACAACCTCGCGGCTGACAAGATATTAATTGAACTACTCTTTGAAAATATCTCGTTAAACTTAGGTTTGTTTTTAGCTTTGCCTAAATCATTTTTAAGTGCAAAAAGACTAAAACACCACACCACCAGCAAAGTAGCAGCCATCGCGAACATGGCACCTTTAAACGATATTAATGTGAGAAGTAAGCCACCTAAAAAGAAGCCCACACCTTTTAAGGCGTTTTTAGAGCCTGTTAGTATCGCTACCCATTTAAACAAGGTACCTTCTTGGCCACTGGCAACCAGCATTTTAATTGAGCTTTTAGCGCTCATTTTATTGAGATCTTTGGCAATCCCAGACAGAGCCTGCGCCAACATCACATAGGCTACACTCAGCCATTCAGGAGGGACTGCCAACATGAACAAGGCTACAACCTGTATAGCAAGGCCAATGTTCATAGTTTTATTTAAACCAAGCCTTGCGCCTAAATAGCCGCCCACTAAGTTAGTGACAACACCAAAAATCTCATAAAACAAAAACAGCATGGCAATACTCAAAGGCGAGTAGCCAAGCGCATGAAAATGCAGTACCACCAACATTCTCAATGCGCCATCTGTAAGCGTAAATGCCCAGTAATTCCCTGTGACAATTAAGTATTGCTTTATATCAGCGGGAAGATTAGCCAAACGCGTCATTGCTTTTAACCTTGTAGTGATCGCGCAACTTTACGGGCAAGTTCGGCAGTGCGGTTTGCGTAACCCCATTCGTTATCGTACCAAACATACAGCTTAACTTGCGTCTCGTTCACAACCATGGTTGATAGCGCATCAACAATGCTTGAGCGTGGATCAGTTTTGTAATCAATAGATACAAGTGGCTTTTCTTCATAGCCTAAAATGCCTTTTAGCTCGCCCTCTGCGGCTTCTTGCATCCATTGGTTAATTTGCTCAGCGGTGGTTGGCTTTGTTACTTCAAACACACAGTCAGTGATTGATGCGTTTGCTAAAGGCACACGAACCGCGTGGCCGTTTAATTTGCCTTTAAGTTCAGGGAAAATATGTGTAATTGCTGTTGCAGAGCCTGTTGTAGTTGGAATTAAGCTCATGCCGCATGCGCGAGCACGACGTAAATCTTTATGCGGCGCATCTAAGATAGTTTGCGTGTTAGTAATATCGTGAATGGTCGTCATTGACCCATGTTTGATACCAATTTTTTCTTGCAGAACTTTAACCACAGGCGCTAAACAGTTGGTAGTGCACGATGCTGCTGTAACGATATCATGCTGATTTACATCGTATAAATCATCGTTTACACCCATTACAATATTCAGCACACCGTCTTCTTTTACAGGCGCAGTTACAACAACTTTCTTCACACCTTGATCAAGATATGCCTGAATTAGTGACTTTTCTTTCATCACGCCAGAGGCTTCAATAACGATATCGCAGCCAGACCAATCGGTGTCTGCAATTGCTTTATTTTGCGTGACGTTAATTACGTGACCATCGATGATCACAGCATTGTCGTTACTTTCAACCTCATGAGGCCAAATACCGTGCACCGAATCATACTTTAGTAAGTGAGCTAATGTAGCTGCATCACCCGCAGGGTCATTAATTTGCACAAACTCAACGTCGTCCCATGCAAACGCTGCTCTTAGCGATAAACGCCCCATGCGACCAAAACCATTAATGCCTACTTTAATTGCCATTGTTAAGCTCCTACTTTTTGAAAATTGTCGAAAAATGAACGTTGTATCGGGTTTTGCAACGACTTAGGGCGAATAGCCTGCACTTGATTAACTATGTCGTTTTTAGCATAGCCAAGCTCATGCATTAATAAACCAATGACTAAGCCTGTGCGGCCTGAACCGCCTTTGCAATGCACAGCCACACTGCCACCATTTTTTATGATGGCAAGAATATCGTTAAGGTGTTTACTGAATGCTTGATTAAACGCTTCGCTTGGCGCGTCATCATCGATAATAGGTAATTGAAACCAGCTGAGATCTGCTTGCTCACATTCGGTTGCAAGCTGCTGCGCGCCATTTTTAACAAGCTCTTCATCGTACATCAGAGTAATAATTGCTTTTGCACCTGCCGCTTTTAAATCTGCTACAGACTGCGATAAACCAACACTTTTTGTGCCAGGGCAAGGGGTAAAAATAAATGCCCCAGTTTCTAGTTGTAAAATATCAAATGGATGTGATTGCATTATGATTCCCCAATTACTCTTTAAACCAATGTGTTGTTTTATTAACGATTGCAACCAACGACAGCATCACAGGTACTTCGACCAACACCCCAACAACGGTTGCTAATGCTGCACCCGAGTGCAAACCAAATAATGAAATAGCCACTGCGACCGCTAACTCAAAAAAGTTAGAGGTACCAATTAAACATGCTGGCCCTGCAATGTTGTGCTTAAGCTTAAGTTTTAACGCAATGAAATAAGTGATTGCAAAAATACCGTAGGTTTGCAAAACAAGCGGAATGGCAATCAGAACAATGTTTAGCGGTTGAGCTAAAATCGTGTTCGCCTGAAACCCAAACAGTAAGACCACAGTGGCCAATAAGCCAACAACTGAATACGGTTTAATTTTCTCTAAAAATGACTGCACTGCAGCTTCATTTTGTGCTGAATTATTAAGCGCTTTGCGTGTTAATACACCAGCAATAAGTGGCAGCAATACATACAACACAACCGAAATCATCAATGTAAGCCAAGGTACATGAATATCAGACACACCTAGCAAAAACCCCGCAATAGGTGCAAAGGCAAAAATCATAATAATGTCGTTCACAGACACTTGCACTAAGGTGTAATTTGCATCGCCTTTGGTCAGTTGTGACCACACAAACACCATTGCCGTACAAGGTGCAACACCAAGCAAAATCATCCCAGCAATATATTCTTGCGCCGTTTCAGGGCTAACCAAATCAGCAAATAACCCTTCAAAAAATAACCAACCTATCGCGGCCATTGAAAACGGTTTGATTAGCCAGTTAATGATTAAAGTGAGCATCAGCCCTTTAGGGTTCTTACTGACTTCTTTAATCGTTGAAAAATCAACTTGCACCATCATTGGATAGATCATTACCCAAATAAACAGTGCAACAACAATGTTTACATGGGCCACTTCGGCTTTCGCTATTAGCTCAAATAAAGGCGGAAACATCACCCCAAACGCCACACCGATGGCGATAGCTGCAGCAACCCATACAGATAAATATCTCTCAAAAACACCCATTTTCAGCCCTTAATTGCAGCAACGAGCAACACGAGTTGGGCGATCATCCCCCATCGCATTTAGCCTTGCTAACTCGTTTTCTATGAAATTTGGTTCGTTTACCACGGTCGAGGTAATTGCTTGTTTCATCCACATAGGTAGAGTCGGGTTTAAAGAGTAAAACACCCACTGCTGGTGTTTTCTATCCGACAAAATGCCTTGTTTTTTAAGCTGTGCTAAATGCCTTGAAACCTTTGGCTGGCTCTGCTCATTAAGTGCCGTCATTAGTTCGCATACGCAAACCTCTTGCTCAACGGCGATAAGCAATAAGCTTTTTAAACGAATATCATCGGCAAGCGCTTTATAAAATGTGGTTGGCGAAATCGATGCTGGTTTTTCTTTGTTTTGGGATTGCACAAACTGTTTAATTCGCTCATTGAGCTCTTGCAAGGTTTTTTCAAAGGCGTGAGGTTCAGGACGCGTTTTAGGATCAATAAAGTCCCATGCAAGGCAATGGCTGCCATCGACGCGATTAGCACATTCTTTTACAGCGTCATCACATAGGGTAATGACGTAATCAAAATGCAGATTACTGACATCGTTTAAGTGTTTTGAGTGTAAGTCATCGGTTTTTAAGCCAAAATGTTCAATCGCCGCAAGCGTACGAGGGTCTACCGCATAAGGTTCAGTACCCGCACTAAACACCTCAAACTCACCTTTACCATGATGTTTAAGCAACGCTTCAGCCATAATTGATCGGGCTGAATTTTCTGTACATAAAAAGAGAACTTTCACGACTCACTCCATAACAATTTGGTTATATAATATTTTTGTTATATAAAGTGCGCAAGTTATTTTTCTTGATGACTTAGCTTAAATTGAACTAAAGAAAGAATCTGGCGCATCTGTGCGCCAGCTTAGATTTTGCCGTGTTTAGAGGGTTATTTTGCTTGTAAGGTTAAATAGTCACTCATGACTTTTTCAAGCTGATCGTAATCTTTTTGCTGAGTAACAGCCCCTGCGACCACCACCTGCGTTGTTGGCTCATACATCACCAAAGTGCCCCAAAAGCCACCATGTTGATAAACTAACGTGCCGTTATATTCTTTTGCGAATAAACCCAAACGATAAGGACTATCTGCAGGTAAGCCTTTATCAGATAGCATGAGTTTGAGCGTTTCAGGATGTTTAAAGACCTTACCTAAAAATAAAGCCTGATAAAATTTAGCCATACCGATTGGGCTGGCAACAAGCCCACCGCCACCATATAAATCGACTGTTGGGCTCCAATTAAAAGTGTCGGTGCCATGCAAATATTGATGTACGCGTCGAGACTCATCCACAGCAACTGTATCACCCCGTTCCCAGACCACATTTTCGATATGATTTTTATCGAAACTTAAGTATTGGCGAACCGCTTCAGGCAAAGGTAAACCTGTCACTCTTTCAATAATATGGCCGAGTAACACATAACCGGTATCTGAATATGAGAAACGTTCACCAGGTTTGCCAACTGGATCGCCCCACTCTACACACCCTTTAATTTGCTCGCGCATCGTAATATCTCGCTGCGGATTTGCCATTATGCCAGCTAAATACTGATCGCTTTGGGCGTGATCGTATAACCCTGCCGTATGACTCAGCACTTGCTTTAGCGTCATTTTATCTAGGGCATAGCCATCGCTTTCAAGAAGCGCAAAAAAGTCGTCAGAAATTAACTTATCAAGCGTTGTATCAAGGTTTAATTTACCTTCTTCATGCAAACGTAGCACCGTTGCCGCAGTGAAGGTTTTAGTGACACTGGCAATTCTAAATAAACTATTTGGGTTAATAACTTGCGGCGCATTTTCTTTACTTTGCTTTGCCGTTGAAAAAGCATGTCCATCATCAACAATCACATGAAGTGCAAAACCTGTAAGGGGAGCTTGTTGATTTGCATTGAGAATTTGCCCCATTAAAGCGTGGTGAGTTTCGAGAGGCTTTGTAGGCTCTGCAGTCACAGGTAAAACCACCAGCGATAGAGCAACAAATAAAGAGCTTAGCGTTTTTTTACTCGCTTGAGAGCACCGACGTTCCATAACATTTTCCTTAAATATAGTCCTTAAATAGCGCCTACAGCTTTCGAAAAAAGGCAATTAAGCAGCCTAAAACTGCTTAACTGACATTAACAAACGACTTTCGCCTTGTCGAATTAATAAGTTAACACTACTTTATAAGCATATTCACAGCCATAATAACCAGCAGCCCTGCAAAGATTTTTTTGATGGTAGAGACAGGTAAATGATGCGTTGCTTTTGCACCTAATGGTGCGGTAAACCACGAAGTACAAACAATACCAAACAAGGCTGGTAAATAAACAAAACCAGCAAAGCCTTCTTTTAATGTAAAGTACTGACTGCCAGAACTGATGTAACCCACTGAGCCAAATAGCGCAATGACAATACCGCACGCCGAAGCACAGCCAATAGCTTTTTTCATATCGACCGAGAAAAACGTCAGTAACGGCACAAGTACCGCACCACCGCCAATGCCTATCATGGCAGAGAGACCCCCCGTGATGCTTGTATAAAATGTTAAAAGGCCTTTATTAGGTAGCGAGCGTGTTGTTTGGCTATCATTTTTACTGCCTAAAATCATTTTTAGTGCAATAAGCAATACACTCACAGCAAATACAATTCGCACTACATGTTCTGGTAATAGTGAAGCCAAAAAGCCACTGATAAGTGCGCCTAATGCAACCCCAGTCATTACCCACGGAGCCAATTGCCAAGGCACATTGCCATTTTTGTGGTGGGCAATAGCTGATGAGGTTGAAGTAAACAGAATTGAGGCAAGCGATGTAGCAATCGCCACCAGCACAACTTGCTCAGCAGGTAACACCTGAAAGTGCAGCAAGATCATGCTTAATATGGGCACAATCACCAAACCGCCACCAATTCCTAATAGCCCAGCTAAAAAGCCAACCCCGCTGCCAAGTACGGCGCAAGCAATAATAAGCACGATTAATTCGTTCATTGTATTTGTCTGTATTGTTGATTTAGGGAACCGAGTATAACAACAATAAAGTACGGGGTTGCTCTCAAAAGTACTGTTAAGTAGTGAATATTACTCACGTTTTATATGAAATTACTGCAACTCCAATAAATTAATTTAGAAATCTAGACGTCCAAAATGACTTAAAAGCATTTTTTCACTATCCGTTCCTAAAAGTTTTACTAAAACAGTAAATATTTATGAATCTGCCTCATGTTTTACCTGAAATAAAAACGTTTTTCTTCATGATACTGAGCACGTATAAATTGATACCCAAGCCACCTCAAAGTTAATGACCTAGCGATTTAAGGAAGGTGAGCAGCAATCATTTATCTCAGGAAATATGGACACATTGCTATGAACAACGATTTTAAATATACAGTTAAAAGTTTAAAGCTAGACGAAAACTATCACCCATCTAACAGCACGCGTATTACAACTAACTTTGCTAACTTGGCACGAGGCGCAAGCCGTCAACAAAATTTGCGTAATGCATTAAAAATGATTGATAGCCGCTTTAATGCACTAGCAAATTGGGATAACCCGCAAGGCAACCGCTATTCCGTAGAACTTGAAATCATTTCGGTTGATTTAGAAATTGCGGGGAGCGCTGAAGCTTTCCCATCTATTGAGGTATTAAAAACCAACATCATTGATCACCAAACTAATGAACGTATCGAAGGAATTGTTGGTAATAACTTTTCATCGTATGTACGTGATTACGACTTTAGCGTGCTATTGCTTGACCATAATAAAAACAAAACAGAGTTTACTATTCCAGATAACTTTGGTGATCTTCATGGCAAACTTTTTAAAAGCTTCATAAATTCAGAAACCTATAAACAACACTTTAAAAAACCTCCTGTTATTTGTTTAAGCGTTTCTGATAATAAAACCTATCATCGCACTGAAAACCAACACCCGATTTTAGGTGTTGAGTATCAACCGAATGAGTCGTCATTAACCGAGCAATACTTTAAAAAAATGGGCTTACAGGTGCGCTATTTTATGCCACCAAACACGGTTGCTCCGCTGGCGTTTTATTTCTTTGGTGACCTGCTGAATGATTACACCAACTTAGAGTTGATCAGCACCATCAGCACCATGGAAACATTTCAGAAAATCTACCGTCCAGAAATTTATAACGCTAATGCCGTGGCGGGTAGTTGCTATCAACCAAATTTAAGAAACAACGATCACTCTATCACGCAAATCGTTTACGACCGTGAAGAGCGCAGCCAACTGGCTGTAGCACAAGGTAAATTTACTGAACAACACTTTATTAAGCCTTATCAATCAGTACTTGAGAAGTGGTCTGCTAACTACACTATTTAATGAGAGTAAAAATGAAAAAATTATTACCGACATCTACAGCAGGCAGTTTACCAAAACCTGCTTGGCTTGCTGAGCCTGAAACCTTATGGTCACCCTGGAAATTACAAGGTGCAGAACTTACCGACGGCAAACAAGACGCACTACGCGTTGCCTTACAAGAGCAACAACAAGCTGGCGTTGATATCGTGAGCGATGGCGAGCAGACCCGCCAACACTTTGTAACGACCTTTATCGAACACTTAAATGGCGTTGACTTTGAAAACCGTAAAACCGTAACCATTCGTAATCGCTACGAAGCAAGTGTTCCGAGTGTGATTGGCCCGGTATCACGCAGCAAACCAGTGTTTGTTGAAGACGCGAAGTTTTTACGTTCGCAGACCAAGCAACCTATAAAATGGGCGCTGCCAGGGCCTATGACCATGATCGACACCTTGTACGACGCGCACTATCAAAGCCGTGAACAACTGGCGTGGGAATTTGCCAAAATCCTCAATCAAGAGGCAAAAGAGCTCGAAGCCGCGGGTGTTGATATTATTCAATTTGATGAGCCTGCGTTTAATGTGTTCTTCGATGATGTTAATGACTGGGGCATTGAGTGCCTAGAAAGAGCAATCGAAGGCTTAAAGTGCGAAACCGCCGTACACATTTGCTACGGCTATGGCATCAAAGCCAACACTGACTGGAAACAAACACTGGGCAATGAATGGCGCCAATACGAAGAAGTATTCCCAAAACTTCAAAAGTCGAATATCGATATTATTTCGCTGGAGTGCCACAACTCTCGCGTACCTATTGAGCTATTAGCACTGATACGCGGCAAAAAAGTGATGGTTGGCGCCATTGATGTAGCAAGCAATGAAGTTGAAACCCCTGACGAGGTAGCACACACATTACGTGAAGCGCTTAAATATGTTGATGCCGATAAGCTTTATCCATGCACAAATTGCGGTATGGCTCCCCTCCCTCGCAACATAGCAAGCGCCAAGCTCAGTGCGCTAAGTAAAGGCGCAGAGATTGTGAGGGGGGAGATTTTAGGGGCTAGGCTCTAAGAGTAGTTGCGAGTTACTAGGGGAAAGGTGAAAGTTACGAGGTGCGAGGATCGAGGTGTGCACCTACCTCATCCCTTGTCGCCATAAATGACGACCTACATTGTAGGTCGGGCTTTAGCCCGCCAGATTTTAAATTTGAAATGGACCTGATTCTGTAGCAGCGATTTCACATCGCGTTTATGGTTTTATTTTTACGAGAGTATGTTAGCGAGTTTTTAGGGGAAAGGTGAAAGCTACGAGGTGCGAGGATCGAGTTGTGCACCTACCTCATCCCTTGTCGCCATAAATGACGACCTTGTAGGTCGGGCTTTAGCCCGTCAAATTTTAAATTTAGAATAGAGCCGGATTATACGTAAGCGTGAAACGTGTTTCGCGCGCCCGAGAACTTAATCCCTAGCGCCATTGTTAACCTTTAGGGTGTTTAAGCTCAAGCAAGTCCCATTTGTTGCCATATAAATCCTGAAACACCACCACAGTGCCGTAAAGCTCTTCTCTTGGTGATTCATTAAATACAATACCTTTACTTTTCATGCTGTTGTAATCACGCCAAAAGTCATTGCTGTGTAAAAACAAAAATACTCGACCACCGGTTTGATTACCAACAGCGTGCATTTGCTGTTGATTACTGGCTTTTGCAAGTAGCAGGTGTGTACCGTTAGAACCCGGTGGCGAGACTAAAACCCACCGTTTTCCCTCGCCTAAATCGGTATCTTCAATCAATGTAAATTGTAATTTTTCGGTGTAGAAGGCTATCGCTTCATCGTAATCATTTACCACCAGTGCAACACTGCCGATGTGTTGCTTTATCTCATTTTTCATTACAAAACCTTGCTGCATAAAACCCATTTGGATTATCAGTGTGCCTATTAACGAAAAACAAAACAACTGATTAAGTGAATGACAGTTTAAAGCCGCAGCACAGCAATATCAGCGGATAAAAAACAAGAAAATAAAGAATAAAATATTCAAAGAAAAGACACCAAAAAAGCTCAACCAATTGTTTTAATTGATCATGTACATATAAACACCAGAAAAACCACCTCGTCCCCAAAACGAAAAAACTCAATTAAATACAAAAAGTTAAAGTTTTTTAGGTACAAAACAAAAGAAAATCTAAAAACATCAAATAAATAATAAAATATTCTTGATCTGTTCTATATTTGTACTATTTTAATTTAAGCAGCGACTGTATAGGTGTTGTATTTCGGTCACTGGTAACTAAAAAGTAAGATCCTTTAAGGGTCTTAGTTTCGCTATTAATGCTCAGTAACAACGAGTCAGATTAAAATAATAACAAATTTGAAAGGTGCAAAATGAAAGCTCTTCGCTTATCTAAAATGACCATTGCAGTTCAGTCAGCAATGCTATTGACTGCAAGTATGTCAATGCCAACCTTTTCACAAGAGGTGAAAAAGGACTTACCCACAAATAAAAATTCAGAAAAAAATCTCAAAGATGAAGAAATCGAAGTTATTCAAGTAACAGGTATTCGCTCATCTTTGCGTGAGAACTTGAATAACAAACGATATTCAGATGTTATTGTTGATTCTATTAATACAGAAGATATTGCCAAAAACCCTGATAAAAATATGGCTGAAGCGTTGCAACGTGTGGCTGGGGTACAAATTGAGCGACAATTTGGTGAAGGCTCGAAAGTGTCTATTCGTGGCACGTCACCCGAACTAACCAATACCCTAGTTAATGGTCAATCAGCCAAATCAGCATCCTATTTACCAGGCCAATCAGAAAGTAATGCCTTTGATTTTTCAAATATTCCAGCAGAGCGTGTTTCTAAAATTGAAGTCCATAAATCAGCCCGTGCCGACCTTGATGCCGGTGGTATTGGCGGCACCGTCATATTACATACTAAAAAACCTTTGGAACAAGAAGATGGCTATGGGTATTTTAATGTTGAATCAGAGTATAACGACTCTTCAAAGAAGTATTCACCACAAGTATCAACAGCCTATAATTTTGTCTCTGAAAATAAAAAGTTTGGCGCTTCAATTAGCGTAAGTCATCAACAACGCAAGGCATTTCGTACCGGTTTTGAATCAGATGGTATTGCTGGTAATGAAGGCGCGATCAGCACAGGCTTTGCACAAACAGATGCAATAGAGTGTCCAACAGAAGCATGTGCCAGCAGCGATATCAATCTGCGCCATATGAACAATCATGCCCTAATCATTACACGTCACATGGCATTAAATGGTTATACCTACGGTGACTTAGAAGCAGTCGCAAATAATGGTGCTTATTGGCCAACAGAAGATCCCAGTAACTCTGGTGTATGGAACAACTATACACAAAATTGGGGGCAACTCGATGAAGTGATAGACCCAACTTATATTGACCCAGTATGGGGGCTTTTTTGGGGTAGCAGAAGAGAAGCAGGGTTAGGTCAAACTCCTGCTAGAACATTAGGTAACATGGTCTACGCGCCAGCTTTCTCAACCGATGAAAGCCGCCTGGATACAACTTTAAACTTTCAGTGGGCACCTATTGATAACTTAAGTTTAAACCTAGAGATAAATCAGAATAAGTCTGATCGAGATAATAAAAATGACAATTTATATGCTCAACCACACCGTATTGTACAACTGTTGTATAGCAACGAAGTGCCTGGCATCGATCCCCGACTCGTGATGGATCCTGAACGCGATATTGTTTTATCAGCAACCTACCCTATTGATGGCACAAATTTAGTTCGCGGTGCAGGCATGGTCTGGGATGGTAACAACTATTACGATGGCGATATTCGATGGGGCGAAATGATCCGTCGCGACTCAAACGATAGAAGTGGCACCGAAACTGAACAAAATCGCTACCATCTTACTGTTGATTTTGAACACGATGACTTTGTAATGAAGTTTCAAGCTGGTCACACAGAAGCAGAGAGTACCGTACTCGATCGTGGAACCACACTTGCCAGTCGTTATGGGGATTACGAAACGCTTTACTCAGGTGACGATGCATCTTTAAAAATCCCAACTTATGAAGGGGTCAATTTAGGGTATGGATATAACCCCGATACCGGCAAAGTATATTGGGGGCTTGAGGCTGACCCATCACTAACAGGGCAAGCGCTTATCGATGCACAACAGCGCGCTAAAAACTTCTTGCTTGCGCCTACTAACGAGTTTTATTTACTAACAGGTGGCTTAAATAACTCTGCTCGCTACCGTGAAAACACCGAAGATTTTCTGCAAGGAGATATTACGTGGTCTTTCGAGAATGACTTTTATATTGATAGCATCAAATTTGGCGCTAAGTATCGCAATATAGAACGTACACAGCGCTACTATACAGAAGGAGCGCGTTTTCATGGCTATGCAAATGAATCAAGTGATTTCCCTCTCATTCTGGCAGAGCAAATTGTAGGTGGTACGGTATCTGGCTTAGACTCTGCGGGTCATGATATACCTAATGAATATTTTGATATCGACCAAGCAAAACGTGACTCATTGCTCAATGATCACTTTTTATTACTCAATTCAGAAGGCACACCGAATGAAGGTGCTTGTGTAGATGCAATCGCAAACTCAGCAAACCCTGAAAACTATTATGGCTGTCGTTCTGGTTTAACTGAATCGGCAGGATCAGCCTATAAAGTAACTGAAGAATTACTAGCCTATTATGCAATGGCAAACTTCAGTGGTGAAAAATTCAGAGGTAATGTAGGTATTCGCGTAGTCGACACACAACGAGAATCTGTCGGTAATGAAGTGGCAAAAGATGAAAATGGTCAGCTTCTTTCATACCCTATTGATGAAACCGATCCAAATTATGTCGCGGGTCTTGCTGGTTTTAATCAGTATTCGCCGCTTGTGCAAAAAAGTAGTACTAAAGACTATTTACCAAGTTTTAATATTGCTTATGACCTTGCTGACGATCTTGTTCTAAGAGCCGCCGCGTCAAAGAATATTTCTCATCCGAGCCTTACTCAGCTCAGAAGTAACTTTAGCTTAGTAACCGAACGCTACCGATTCTACACTGAC
Organism: Pseudoalteromonas sp. Ps84H-4; assembly: GCF_024124645.1. NCBI lineage: Bacteria > Pseudomonadati > Pseudomonadota > Gammaproteobacteria > Alteromonadales > Pseudoalteromonadaceae > Pseudoalteromonas > Pseudoalteromonas sp. Ps84H-4. The sequence continues at coordinate 22,233 of NZ_JAMXSK010000023.1, forward strand.
GGTAGACAGCAAGATTTAACCCCAAATGGAGATGCTGAGCGCCTACCAATGGATTCGCAGCGCCGAGGATCGGTTGGTAATCCAAACTTAGGTTCATATTCATCAGTCAACTCTGAAGTAGGCGTAGAATGGTACTTTGCTGAGTCATCTATTTTTGCCATTACAGCCTTTCAAAAAGATATTAAAGATATGGTGCGATCATCATCTCAAGTTCAAGACTTAAGTTACCTAGGGGATGAAGGGAAAACAGATGATAACGGTTACTCAATATACGGAGACTACGTTGTTAGTTCTTACTTCAATACAGGTGAGCAAAAAGTAAAAGGGCTTGAATTTCAGTTACAACATGATTTCGGTAATGGTTTTGGTGGCTTAATTAATTACACTTATACAGATGTGCCGGATCAAAAGTTCAACACCTCAACCTTTTCATATGAAATAGCTGATATGACTGATACAGAAACTCATTTGAGTGATCCGTCTCAACGTGAGTACTTTGAAGTTACTGGGTTTAATACTCAAACAGTTAGTCAAACAGAACCTATGTTTGGACAGTCACAAGACACCCTCAATGCATCTATTTATTTTGAAAATGACACTTTTTCGGCACGGTTGTCATATAACTATCGAAGTGAATTCGCTAATGCCAGCTTTACAGACGGTATTCGTTACACTGATGCGCGCCAACAACTCGACTTCAAAGCGACCTATCAAATCCTAGACAATTTAGTAGCAAGCTTTGCAGTAACAAACTTAACCAATGAAAATGTTGTGCAATACATAAAAACATCACAAATTGTTAATGACCCAGTTATTAATAAAATGAAATGGATCGACGAAATTGGCGAAGATGGTGTCGCAACAGGCAATCGCGTTGTCGCTAAAGATGAAAATGGCAACAATATTGTTGAGTCTTCTGTCTCAGGAGAAGAGGCCTTTGCCATTTTATCGCAAGCAAGTGGTATTCCTGTTGAAGAGTTAAAACCTTATTACCAAAATCATTTAGATAAGATATTTGTTAATGAGTGGACTAATGGCCGTCGCTACTACTTAGGCATAAACTGGACCTTTTAGCGATTATTTTTCTATTAAGTGGTTATTAAAATAGCCACTTAATAGTTTACATCTAGCCTTCGCACCTCATTTACAGCAACTCGATTAAAGTAACTACTCAATACTTGTTAATCATCTGCAAAATAAACAAACCTGTTCTAACGCCCAACTATCAATCTAACTTTTAAAAAAGAAATTCTTTAAGCAAATAACCCACTACTAAAAACTTAAGCCATTATTTAGCAATACTTATTTTCTAAACCCTCAATAAAATAATAATAAAGAAGTAAGTCTGACTGGATAACCTAGCATCTTTTTGCTAAATTCATTTGGACCATGGAGTGGGATTTAGTTAAAGGAACAACAATGAACGAATTTGATATTTTCATTAAAAATATTGTTTTAAATTGCATACGTGAGCAAGGTAGCTGCAGTGATCTTCATGAAGAAGATGAACAACTAACTTTCTATGTGAACATAAACAGCAGCGATAAGTTATGCTCCCAGAAACAGTTTAAAATAACTTACCCAATTAGTTACTCAATTGAGTCTGCACTTAGATACGAAATCGATTTACTCAGATACCTAGATTCAGGTGAAATAAGAACCCCTTTTACATCAGATATTATTGAAGTACTAAAATCAGAACTTGAGTATTTTGTATCAAGCAGCAAACCGCAGGGTGAGTACCATATTTGTTGATACCTGAGTGATAGCCTGATAAAAAAAGTTTTATCAGGCTGTTACTAATCAAGTTACTGCCATTTCTTGCTGTAGCAGTGACGTGGATCATTTTATTGTATACACGCAATTAAATGGCAAGCTCTTCATTAATCTAGCCAAACATTGCCGGTTTGATGTGTCCAAAATATAGATGCTTTGCCATCACTACGCTGATAAAAATGCTTTACCTTTATCAGATGACTAACTTTTGAAATAACCTTTATATTGCCTTGAACAAACGCAATTACTCGTTGCTGTATTTTAAGTTTGCTGGTTCTTCCTGCTAAAGACTGCTAAGTGAAACTTTTAAACACAAAATGAGAATGCTTTAATTGGCTATTTTCAAACATCCTCATTGTGTATTCCAATTAATTCATCAGCTTATTGGTAAAGTAATTTTAATTTGTTTGGTAATAAAAGCTTGTTTTAGAGAGTGGTTTTATTATGTCGTACTCTAGGTCAAAAGCATTTCTATCACCGCTTTTAGGTATAGTGTATTTGTCTAAAAGGACTACTCCCCAATGATTATCGCTAAGGCCACCAAAGATCACATTGACGCTGTCATACTCATCTTTTGTAATAGCTGCAACCTTATACTCAACCATTAAATCTCTGAGTTCTTGTGTATCAGCTGATAGCTCCATCAAGTTTGGCTCTGCATCAGGGCTTAGAATTTTATAATCGGCTGAGGGTACAAACCCAGCATATCTTGATGGTGTATAGCTTATTAATTGGGTGGGAGAATAAAAAGTATTGTTAACACGGTACACGTGCGGCGCAGATTGCTGGACAAGTTTTAAAGTTTGGCTATTTTTAAATACCAAAATCTCTGCCTCCGATACATCTAAAAATGACCGAATTAACTTAAGTCTTTGTTCAGTACACTTTTCTTTTTTACAAATAACTAAATTTGGAAGTTTTGTTCCAACTTGCTCTTTAACATTTAAAAACTGGCTACCAAGCACTCCTAAGTTAAAGTTAGTGAACGCTTGCTTATCTTTGTCATTTTTAAATTTAGTGGCATGAATATCAAAGATGCTAAACGGATAAAAAGAGGGTAAGTAGGCAAGCTCTAAATCGGTTTGCGGCATCATTTCATCCATGTGCTTTAATACCGCGCGATACTCTTTATCTATTTCATCATTAAAATAGTCTGGTCTTTCAGCCAGTGCTGTAACAGAAAATAAAAAAGCACTACAAAGTAATATTTTGTTTAACATGAAAAAATAAATCCTTTTGATTAAAACTATTTTGAAAACCATACCATTTGGGTAAAAAATTACATAATTTGCAGTTGAGCCACTTTCAAGCTTGAAAGAAAATCAAAACAGATTAAAGCATTAAATTATTTATATTTTTTCAACATAAAATCTTATAAGCAACAATTTCATTATGCTAAGCTAGCTGCAATTATAAAAAAATATCATTGATTGGTATCAGAGTAGCTGTATGGAGTAATGATCAGATGATAAGGATATTGTGCATATTGCTATTTGCAACCAATGTGGCTGCAAATGATGTTCAGAGTGAAATCAACCGTGTTCTTCACGGTTATACAACATATTCTGAATCTGTCGAAATTTTAGCTAGATTAGAGCAGCAAATGCCTTATGCAGATGTGCAAGATAATGCGCATGTAATGGCATTTAAATGTTGGTTTTCTAATACATCTACTCCTAGCGGGCTTAGTGAATATAAACATTTTCTAGAAACAGCCAAGCCAATCATCCAAAAAGCAAATAATATTACCTTAAAACATGAGCTTGCTGTCTGTGAAGCAAACCAAGAGTATACACAAGGTGATTATGAAACAGCTCTTGGGCACTTAAAGCCTATAATCAACACTACATCAGTAGAAAAAACAACCTCCCCTAAGCAATTATCAACCATCGCTACTGCTCACATTGTACTTAACCGAATTCAGTTAGCTAAAGGCAACTATCAAGAGGCATTCGACTCTGCAAAAACAGCTTATCAGTTATTTGAAAAAGCAGGTAACGACTACGAAAAAGCACTCGCATTAAAAGAAATCGCCGATATTCACATAGCGTTGTACAACTATGAACTTGCAATTGAACAATTGCAGCGTGCTAAGTTAGCGCTATCGAAATTTAATGAGCAAGAGCAATACAAGGTACTCGATTTACTCGCGTATGCTTATGAAGAAAAAGGCGACTTAATAAAGGCGGTTGAATTATACGAGTCGATTAAAAAAGATGTTCGTCGTTTCGAAAGTGATAATGGCTATGCTTACATATTAATAAAGCTGACAGAACTCAATATAAATTTAAATAGGTTATCTCAGGCAGAGCCATATCTAATTGAGCTAAAAACACTTTCTGTTGATGACAGTTGGATTTTGACTCTTTACAACTTCACTAAATCAGAATGGTACTTGGCTACAGCTCAGTTGCAAGCAGCCGTTACATCTCATGAGAAAATAGCCGGGCAACAACAATCATGGCCCGAGAGCTTACAGGAGCGCTATTTAAATTTAACCTCACAGCTTGCTGCTGCAACAGGAGATACTTTCTCACAAATAACATCTCAGCGGCAATTAATCGATTTAATGAATAAAAAACAGCAGGCTTTAGCAAATAACATGCTTATTTCTGCCAGATTAAACTTTAACTATGAGCAACAAAACCGCGAAATTACTCGTTTAGAACATGAGTCAAAGCTACAACAAAAGCTTTTAGCAGTAGCCGAAGATAAGTCTTTTTGGCAAGGCTTAACGGTGATGATAACTTGCGTATGTTTATTGCTATTCGCCATTTATACCTTCAAACAAGTTCGCCAGAAAAAGTATTTTGAAATACTCGCTTTAAAAGATGAGCTTACCGGCATACCAAATCGAAGAGCTATTCTAAATTTAAAACGAAGTGTCATGCAGCAAAACAAACTCAATAAACAAGTCAGCTCTTTGATTTCTATCGATATTGATTATTTCAAAGCGGTCAATGATCAATACGGTCACGATATAGGTGATGAATTAATCATATCCATAGTCAATACGATTGTGCACACAGTCCGTTGCTCTGACCGGGTAGGTCGTGTTGGTGGCGAAGAGTTTTTAATTGTGCTTGAGAATCAATCTTTAGAAAATGCACAGGAGATTGCTGAGCGTATTAGGCTTTCTGTTGCCGAAAAGGAGCATACCTCATTATCAATAAGCGCTACTGTTAGTCTGGGTGTCATTGAAATTGCACCTAACGAAACAACGGAGCAGGCCGCGAAAAGGGTCGATTTACACCTTTATAAGGCAAAAGAAGGGGGGCGAAATACTGTTTACTCTTAACTTTTTTAGGAGTTCAACAACAATCAAATAAATAGACTTAGGTTTTAACAAACAAATTAAACATTCAACTTTGTTCTGATTTTACGATAAATAATACGCAATATGACAATAGTCATAAATCTGTAATTTAATTAATTCATAATTGGCGCTAATTTAATCACCTAATGTAATGAACAAGTAATGGACAGTGCCTTGGTGCAACTTTCGTTTGCACTCCCCTCTAATGAAGACCCTTTATGTGCAGCGCTTGCGCACACTATGGAATATGAACAATTGCATTTTGCTGCCAATGAGCAAAAGCGTGTTGTATTTTGTTGTGTGCTACCTGACGATGCTCACGAAGGTGATGTGATCTCTATTAGTGCAACACGCCCTGATGCCCGCGAGTCTGCCTATTTTACTGCGTACACGTTAACACAACACGATTTAGAACAGCACGTGATCAGCCTTACTTTAGAAAATGTCACGCACAGTGGCGAATTTGTGCTGCAATTAATGCTGCATGGCATGCATGCAACACTTAAAGACAGCGCCCAATTCGATGTTAGCATTGCTGCAAGCACATCAGCAGAGCTTTTAACTAGCGAGCAAGCTAAAAACCAAGGTCTACGCCGTTACATCAGCAATATCGGCGCAACCTTTTTAGCTTTTTTTTAGGGCCTAGTCAGCAAAGCTAATTTTACCCATGGTAATATCGGGGATCCCTTGCTCGGTATTACCAAAGCGTTGTTGCCCACCCGACAAACATTCGTTCGCTAAAATAGCAAATAACACAGCCTCTTTTGCATCTGGATTTATACCTAACGAATCAGTGTTATTTATTACAGTAAGCTCTGGGCAATGAGCCAAAATAATCTCCATTAATAATGGATTATGAACCCCACCACCACTGGCGTATACAGCCACATCAGTTAAGCCTTCACTGCATTGGTTAATTGCCTTGGCAATCATGACTCCTGAAAACTGCACTAAAGTTGCCATAACATCAAAGTGCGATAACGCTTGCGTATTTGAACGTGCTTGTGCCGCTGCTAAATAGTCTAGATTGAACACTTCTGGCCCGGTGGTTTTTGGAAACCCTAAACCAAAAAATGCATCATCACACAGCGCAGTGAGTAAAGCTTCATTTACCGCGCCTTTTGTTGCAATAGCGGCATCTTTATCATAATAAAGGGGTGCAAAGTAACGCTGTACATAGGCATCCATAATGGTATTGCCTGGGCCAATATCAGAGCTAAAAACCGCTCGTGGATCAGCCGATTTTGGCAAGTAGGTTAAGTTTGCAATGCCACCCATGTTTAACAATATGCGGTTTTCACTGGTACTTGTGAAGTATAAATAATCACCATATACAGCAAGCGGCGCACCTTCACCACCCGCGGCTATGTGTTTTTGTCTAAAATCACCTATGGTGGTAATGCCAGCAGTCACTGCAAGGTGATCGCTATCGCCAATTTGTAGCGTTGCATTGCCATATTCTGGGCGCTTATGTTGGTTTTTAGGGCAGTGATAAATTGTTTGACCATGACTGGCAATCACATCTATCTGCTCATTTTCGACCCCCCAAGAGGCTAACGTTTTTGCGACCATTTCACCATGTAACTGGCCAATCCATGGATTGAGTAAAGTGACTTCTTCAAGGTCGCAATCGCGTTTGGCAAATACTCGTTTTACACGCGTTTTATAATCATCGTCATAATCGACGGTGGTAAACTTTAATACTTCTACATGGGTGTTCATACCCTGCCCTGATACTTCACACAGTGCGATATCAAGACCATCTAACGAGGTACCACTCATCAGACCAATAATTAATTTTTTTTCTTTTTTTGCGCTTAAATACAGTTTCTCAATATGTTGATGCATAAATAAATCACTTAAAATCAGCTTATTAGATGTAAATAAGCGGGTTGACGACTTGGAATAGTTTATATTTTAAAATAATAGATTTAAAGAATAATTATTGCAAAGATTTTTAAATTGCTTTAAAACTGTACCAGTGCTCTCCCCAAAAGGAGAACACGACGTATCATAACAAAAAGTATGACTCTTTAAATTAACTAAATGGTCTAGGTAGTAAACCAACCTGCGTTGATTTAAATGATAAAACGCAAGGGAATCATCATGAAAGCAAAGACAACAACCGGACATCGCTCACTATTGCTGCTCTCGCCTTTAGCTCTAGCTGTAAGTTCAGTAATAAGTTATGCCCACGCAGAAGACGCCGAACAAGTTAAAAAGCCTGAGGTGATCACTGTTACAGGTTCACGCATCCAACGAACTGAGCTGGTTTCAAGCAGCCCTGTCGTAAGTGTTGATGAAGCACAAATTCACTTAGATCGCGCAGTGAACGTTGAAGATATTACCGCAAAACTACCACAGGCTGCAGCAGGTGCTAACAGCACAGGTGCAACAGTGGGTGACTCTTTCGGCTCATCAACCATTGATTTACGTGGCCTTGGCCAAAACCGCACATTGGTGCTGATTGACGGTATTCGCGCCGTACCATTTAGTTTTCGTAACTCGGTTGACGTAAATACCATTCCTGCCGGATTAATTAAACGCGTTGATGTATTAACTGGTGGTGCAGCAGCGGTTTACGGTGCCGATGCCGTAGCTGGTGTTGTTAACTTTGTTTTAGACGATGATTTTACTGGCGCTGAATTCTCAACCAGTTACGAAAGTGCCGACGGCGGTAACGAAAAGCTTAACTTTGAAGCTATTTTTGGTGGCGATATCGCCGATGGCAGCGGCCATGTAACAGGCTATATTGGTTATACTGAGCGTAAAGAGCTATTAGCCGGCGAGCGTGACTACGCGCTTGAAAACTCAACAACCATGATCAACAGCGGTGGTTATTATACTGACGTTGCATCTGGCAATAGTATCGGTATTGCTGATTCTGGTGCTGTAACAAGTGAGCGTCAAACAGCTGATTTCACTCCTGATCGTTATTTAACTCAACCAATGGACCGTTTTTCTGCGGGCTTATTATTCGACGTTGATGTCAGCGACAGTGCCATTGCTTATGGCCGCGCAATGTATTCTAAAGTGACCGTAAATGGTGCTGGTGCCAGTGGTCAAACCCCGATTTTTGTTAACGAGCAAGTAACCTTAACGCAAGACAATGCATATATTCCTGATGAACTACGCAACCAACTGACGTTTGACAGTGAAGGCAATGCCCTTGTTAATGTTGAACGTAACCTAGGTTTAGGTGTGCAACACACCGAAGCGGTACGTGATTCAATGCAATTTCAACTAGGTTTAAAAGGTGATATTACAGACTACCTATACTACGACGTATATGGTCAGTACGGTAAAACCGACGAAGTAGCCACCATTTATAATAATGCGTATCGCAATGATAACAATGGTAATAGTCGCTTTGCTGCCCTTGCAAACTCGGTAGATATTTTTGATCCAAACCATGATTTCAGTGACTTTAGCGACCCACTGCTATATACCACTCGCGACCGTACACAAAGCGTAATCTCAGCAACGTTATCGGGTGATTCTGGGTTCTTATTTGAGTTACCAGCAGGTGCTATTGATTTTGCAATCGGTTATGAATACCGTAAAGAAACCGGTAAACAAACACCGGGCGATGCATTTAGAAACGGTACCAGCTTCGCATCTATTAGCGCATTTGATATGGATGCAAGCTTTAGCTCAGAAGAATTCTATGCTGAAATTTTAGTGCCTATCTTGGTTGATAAACCATTTGCTGAAGAGCTTAGCTTTGAAGGTGCCTACCGTATTTCTGATTACTCAAATACCGAAGCAGAAGACACCTACAAACTAGGTATCAACTGGGCAATTAACAGCGATATTCGTATTCGTGCAAACCGCTTAACCGCGTTTAGAGCACCTAACTTAGGTGAGTTTGCCAGCCCAATCACAGCGCTATCGTTATCATTATTTGACCAAAACAGCGATCAATTTGTACCACGACTTGCAGGACGTTATAACGGCGATCCATGTTTACTTGGTACCGGTGATGCGACCCAATGTGCTGCGTTTGGTGCGCCGCCAGTTGGCACTGAGTTCGACTCAAGTACAGCAAAATATACCTATGGTGGTAACCCAAATATTAAGCCTGAGCAAGCCGAGTCAGATACATTAGGCATTGTTTACACACCTAGCTATTTAGAAGGCTTTGACTTATCACTCGATTACTACAGTATTCGCGTAACAGATGCGGTAAGCCAAATTCAGCCAGGTGCTGCGCTACAAAGCTGTTATGTTGACGACCCGAATCCGAACAACCCATTGTGTGGAGCGGTACTTCGTGATCCAAACACCGGTTTCATTAGCACAGCTATCGTTAATGACTTTAACTTAGCTGCAATTGAGCAAGAAGGTATCGACGTTGCAGCAAATTATGTCATTGATGCACCAGAGCAAATGGGTGGTCGTTTTAGATTCTCGTACCAAGGTAACTTTGTTACTAAACAAACGCGCCAAAACAACAGCACAGTGCCTGAAGTTGACTGTAAAGGAACTTACGGCAGCGCCTGTTCGGGTGACTTTGCCAGTGTTTTACAAGCTGACTACAAACACCGAGCAAGCATCGATTGGCAGTTAGATAACATGAACTTCCAACTTGGCTGGCGCAGAATTGGTGAAGTAGAGTATGCTGTTGACCGTTCAGAAACAATTTCAGCACAAAATTACTTAGACTTTGCCGCTGCATGGCAAGTTAATGAGGAACTTGCTGTTAACTTTGGTGTCGATAACTTATTAGACCGTGAACCACCAACACCTGAAATAGGCGCAAACCACTTTAACACTGTGAGTGATTATAGTGTGATTGGCCGCTCGGTCGGTGTTTCACTAAGATATGCTCCAAGCTTTTAATTAATCCTACTGTTTTAGCTACACAGGATTGATCCCCTCAAGCGCACCCTGCCCGGTGCGCTTTTTTATTTTAAACAGGCAGTCATTATATCAACAATAAAAAAGGGACAGCGTTTAGATTGTTGGTTATGATATGAGCAACAAAAAGCAACAAGGAAGATGTAATGCTCAAATCAATAAAGTCAAAAATCCCATTTATTTTCCTGATTAGTATTAGTCTTTTTTGGGGTATGTATTACCAAGGTAGCCACCCATTAAATGACTTTGGTAAAGCAAACTTTGAATGGTTATACCTACTTGATGCACTGATAGTATTACCTGTACTTTGCTTAATATTAATTAAAAATAAGAAAGAAGCGGCTTTTAAAGCATTGATGCTGTGCTCACTCGCGATTTTAGTGGGGAGTTACATTATTCCCGAACAAAACAAATTTTTAATGAATTACTTAGAGCAAGGTCGTTACGGGCTTTTAGCTTTGATTGTAATTTTAGAGCTAAGTGCTCTCATTACTGTGTACCTGGCAATAAAATCCGCTTTAAGCCAGCAGACAGATCCTGATATAGCTATAGAAAGGCCAATTAACAAGCTTTTCAAACAAAGCGTAATTGCAAACTTTTTATGTTTCGAAACACGGATGTGGGCTTTCTTATTTTACGCTAAACACATTAAACCAAGCTATTTCACTGGTGAACAACATTTTAGTTACCATAAAAAAGATGGATCACAAGCTAACTTACTTGGCTTTATTTTTATTATCTTGTTAGAACTGCCACTGATGCATTTATTTTTACACTTTGTATGGTCATCATCAGCAGCAAACATTATCACTGGTTTAACTATTTTTAGCCTTTTATTCTTTACTGCAGAGTATCGAGCGGTTGCAAAGCGTCCTGTTTCTATCAGTAAGTCGCAACTCGTTATTCGCTATGGGCTATATCCTGCTTACAATATTGCTTTAGAAAATATCAAAACCATTGATTTAAATGCCGATTTCATTTCACGGGCTCGAACAATCAAGCGCTATAATTATTCAGGTTGCCCAAATATTAAAATCACGCTCATTGAGCCTATTGGTGATATCAACATTGTTTTTCTAGGACTAGATAACCCTCATCATTTTATAGACTCAATCAACAAGGAGCGAAAAAATGCCATTTAACCAGCAAGAACGCAGCGCGCTTTTAGCGCTCAAAGGTGTGGGGCCTACGGTGATAAAACGGTTTGAAGAAATCGGTATTGAATCGTTTGAGGAGTTAGCCGGGTTTGATGCCAACACAATTGCTGAACGTGTAGCGTCAATGCTGCATTCAAGTTGTTGGCAAAATAGCCCGCAAGCGAAAGCGGCAATCATCGCCGCTATAACGCGAGCAAAGCAAGGCTAAAGTTCAATCACTTCTATTGCACCGCGCTTTTGCATGGTGACATACACTTTGCTTTGCGTATCGTTAAAGGTCAAATTAGTTGGATGCTGGCCTTTTAATTGGTAGCTATTTAATAGCTTGCCGGTAGGCGATACTTCAAGCACCTTTCCAGCACCGTAACGAGTGATAAACACATGTCCTTGATTATTAACGCGCATGCCGTCTAAGCCATGCTCAGCAAACTTAATCAAAACTTTTTTATTGCTAATGTTTAAGTTCTCATCTAGGTCATATTGCCAAACTACTCGCTGCACACTCTCGTTCACATAGAGCTTAGTGTTGTCGTTATTAACGGCAATACCATTGGTGGTGCCCATGTTTTTTTCGAGTAAATGCGTGCTGCCATCTGCATTAATACGCCAAAGTTGGCCCGTTTCGTTCGTCCAATTAGGGTCACTTGCAAACAACGCACCGCTTGTGGTGATAGCAATGTCATTGGGTTGATTCATGTTGCTATTATGGGCGAACACTTCTGCTTTATTGCTGCCAGCAGGTACTTTTAAAATATTGTGATTCACGTAATCGGCAATAAATAAATTACCTTGCGAGTCAAACTGTAAGCCATTACCAACGCTGTCATTTGGTAGCCTTACAAATAACGATGTTTTGCCCATGTTATCAACGCGGCCAATGGTTCCTTGCTGGGCATAGTTCACCGCGTACAAGGCACCGTTATACATGGTTGGCCCTTCAACGCCTTGAGTAAAAACGTTATCTTTAACAAAGTCTTGGCTATCTATCGCTAGCGCAGCAGGCGAGCAAATAAGTGCGCTCAAAACGAAAAAATGACGCGTTGATTTCATGGTAATCCTTTTAATTATCTAAGCTGGTATACACTGCTAATATGGGATATTCGTTTTCACCAAAAGATAAGGTCAAAGAGCGCCTTTCACCATCATCTAACTTAATGCCTTCGTCAAAGCTTTGCGGATGTACACGACGCCCATCAGCAAACAGTGCCATAATGTGGTCAGCCTGTAAAATACGCGAGCCTGATGCTTTGTTTTCAATCGTCACAACAGCTAAACGACGACCACTTTCACTGCTCATTAATACACTATGGACAATGCTAAATTGACTTTGCTTTGGGTAATGTTTGTCATCATTTTCAAATACAAAATTACCGCTTTGCAGCATCACTGGATCAACCGATAACACGTCGTTATTTGCATAAGCATTAACAGTCATCAAGCCCACTAACAAAATACGCTTCATTACTATCCTTTTAAGTTAGCTTAATTTTAAAACAGCATACACCGTTCCCATATTTAGCGCAAAAACTCATCCTAAAAAAGGGGATGCGTTATCAAGTAATTACAATTTTAGTGTTGATTTTTAATGTTATGCCCGCAAAACGTTAAAGGCGTATCTTAATTTACTGCTGGCAAAAGGAGCCTAGTATGTCTGATATTCAAAATCGTCAATATATTCTTGAATCTCGCCCAAGTGGCGTAGCGAATGAAAACAATGTTGTTTTAAAAACTAACTCAGTATCAGCGCCAAAAGATGGCGAGGTATTACTCAGAACCATTTATCTATCACTTGACCCCTATATGCGAGGACGAATGAGCGATGCTGAATCATACGCTGATCCTGTAAAGATTGGTGATGTAATGGTAGGCGCAACCGTATGCCAAGTTGAGCAATCAAACCACCCTGACTACCAAGAAGGTGAATGGGTGTTGGCCTATACGGGCTGGCAAGAATACGCAATAAGCGACACTGAAGGCTTAATGAAACTGGGGAAAAACCCTGAAAATCCTTCGTATGCACTTGGTATTATGGGTATGCCTGGTTTTACCGCCTACATGGGGCTTTTAGATATTGGTGAGCCAAAGCAGGGCGAAACAGTCGTGGTTGCTGCAGCTACAGGGCCTGTTGGTGCAACTGTAGGGCAAATAGCTAAATTAAAAGGCTGTAAGGTCGTTGGCGTAGCTGGCGGTAAAGAAAAATGCCAACATGCCGTTGAAAACCTAGGCTTTGATGCCTGTATTGATCACAAAGCAAATGATTTTGCAGAGCAGTTAAGCGCAGCGTGTAATAATGGTATTGATGTTTATTACGAAAATGTCGGTGGCCATGTATTTGATGCCGTGTTACCCCTGCTGAATACAAAAGCACGTATTCCGTTATGTGGTTTAGTATCACAGTACAACGCTACCGAGCTGCCGCCAGGTCCAGATCGCTTATCTATGCTTATGGGTCACATTTTAAAGAAACGCATTAAAGTGCAAGGGTTTATTATTTTTGATGACTACGCCCATCGTTATGAGGAATTCGCAAAAGACATGCAAACATGGTTAAGCGAAGGAAAAATCAAATATAAAGAGCATCTTGAAGCTAATTTCGAAAATACGCTGAACGCCTTTAATGCGATGTTAAATGGTGAGAACTTCGGTAAAACTGTCGTGCAAGTTCAGCAGCCAATTTAAATTTCAAGGCGTAGTCAGCTTGGCTACGCCATTTTTAAGGATAACGAATGATTAAATTACACCATTTAAATAAATCACGCTCTAAACGTATTATTTGGTTACTGGAAGAGCTTGGTGTCGATTACGACATTGTTGCTTATCAACGCAATAAAGAAACCTTCTTAGCACCTGATGAACTAAAACAAATTCATCCGCTGGGTAAATCGCCCGTTATTGAAGATAACGGTAAAGTAATTACAGAATCTGGCGCAATTACTGACTACTTAATTAGTAAGTACGGTAAAGGCAAGTTTATGCCAAGCCAGCAAAGCGACAGCTATGTTGACTATCAGCAATGGCTGCATTTTGCTGAAAGTTCTGCCATGGTGCCTCTTTTACTAAAACTCTTTATTACTAAAGACGGCTGTAAAACTAACTTTATTGCCGACTATGCCGATAATGAAATTGCTAAAATACTGAGCTATGTTAATCAGCAATTACAAGGTAAGCAGTACTTAGTCGATGACACATTGACCGGTGCTGATTTCATGATGTCTTTTGTTGTAGAGCAAGTTGCTCAGGCGGGTAAGCTGTCGTACTTCCCTGAAATCGAACGCTACTTTGAGCAGCTAAAAACTCACGAAAGCTATCACACAGCAAATGAGTTAGAAGCAAAATACGACTGATCTAATATGCAGTGACAATTTATAAACTGTCACTGTTTTCCTTCTTCAATAAAATAAAGCTGCAAAGCTACCAATCAGGTTACACACACTTGGTTTCGTCCCGATTCTTTTGCCTGATACATAGCTTTATCCGCAGCCTCTATTGCTGTTTCAATATCATCGTCAGCGCGAATAGAAGAGACCCCAAAAGAGCCGGTAATTTTTATCGGTTTATCTTTACCTATATCTATTTCAAGTTCTTCAACACCGACCCTCAAGCGCTCAGCAAATGATTGAGCACCTTTTAGGTCTGTTTGTGGTAAGCATACTAAAAACTCTTCGCCGCCATAGCGATACAGATGATCATATTTTCTTAGGTGAGAGGTAATACACTTAACAAGAGCAACCAATACTTTATCTCCTGCGGAATGACCATATTGATCATTAACACGTTTAAAATGATCGAGATCGATCATAATCAACGCACAGCTAAGTGACTTTCTTTTCGCAAGCTCATGCTCCTCTCGCAGATTGCTAAGTAAATGAGTGCGGTTGTTTGCACCTGTTAGGGGATCACGATTATGCAAAAGTTTAGAGAAGTCTTCATTCACTGCCTCAAATAAATAGCGGACTCTATCTAAATCTTCATGAAATTGATCCAAAAGATTGACCGGGATTTTTGAATTAGCTTCATTCAAAGATAAAAGTACTTTAGCCCCGTGATGCATTTTTTGATGCGCTATTTCAATTTCAGCAAAATACGGGTGTAAATTTTTAGAACTAGAGGGGAGTTTATTAAACCAAAGGCCAAATTCGCATAATGCATGAGCATTATCGTCAAGATCTTCTTCACATGCTGGTACATTGGCAATAAGGCTACGCAGTAAGCGTTTGTACCAACATTGATGCCATTCAATTGCTTGCTCAATTGCAGCAATGAGTTCTTCAAGTTGTTTATTTGAAAGTGAAAATATCCGTTTGCCACCTTGATCAGTAGTAGCCAATTATCAAGCACCTTTTCATTATTTTCGTAAACTAAAACAATAGTTTAAAAAGCCTATAAGCTCAACAGCAAATTAAAAAAGTCGTGACTATTATTAAACTCAATCAACTAATCGATAACCCACAGCGGGCTCAGTTAAGATATGTTTAGGGCTTGCCGCATTTTGCTCAAGCTTTTGTCTTAACTGACCAATATGTACACGCACGTATTCAGGGCGATTAATATACTGCTCTCCCCACACCTCAGATAAAATAGCGTTATGCGTTAACACCTTGTCTTTTTGCTGAAATAACAAAAGCAAAATAGCGTACTCTTTTTTAGTTAGTTTGACTTCTTCAGCACCTTTACGCACCACATGTTTATGCGGGTCGATGTGAATATCGCCACATTGCAGGGTCAGGCTTGGTGTTGTTTGCATACGCAGTAGCACCCGAATACGTGCTAGTAATTCGTTTGCGCTGAATGGTTTGGTCAGATAATCGTTAGCGCCGTTATCAAGGGCAGTGACTTTTTCTGTCTCGCCGTCGCGCGCAGAAAGTACTAATACAGGGAGCAAACTCCACTGCCTAAACTCCACCAGCCAATCTTGCCCATCCATATCGAGCAAACCTAAATCAAGCAGCACTAAATCAAACTGCTGCTGGCTTAAAAGTGCAAACGCATCAAGCCCTTTCGCGCACACACTGACTTCATGGTTACTTGCTTTGAGCAGTGTTTTTAAAAAACTTTGCAGAGGCGGTGAGTCCTCTAAAACCAAAATATTAGCCACGGCTGTTACTCCAAATTAATATAGCTGTTGCCTGCTTTTTCTGCTCATTGAGGGTTAATTCAAAGCGCCCCTGATGACATTTAGCAACCACATCGCAAATAACACTCCCTAGGCCAACGCCTTCATCTTGACTCGTCTCGTGCTTATTAGCAAAAGGGTTAGTTAACACAATTTGGTATTCGTCTTGTGTTTCAATAAATTGCATGTTCGCCGAACCATCTCCGTAACGAGCTGCGTTTTCGAGCATATTGGCAAAGGCAATTTCAAGTAAGGTTTCATCGCCAAAACAGATGCTTTGTTGCTGAGCTTCGATGTGCAGTTTAAAGTTATGTAGTTGTTGCTGACGGCGTGATTTAGCTTCGCTAATTAAGGTCAAAATGGGTAGTTTTTGCCATTTAATATTCTCAGCTAACTTATTCACTTTACTGAGCTCCATGACTTTATCAAAGTGCTGGTTAAGAATTTTACTTTGCTCATAAATATTAGCAGCTTGCTCTTTGATAACCTCAGAGCTTAGTTGAATATCATCATCAGCCAACATGCTTGATGCGCCCATAATGGTCGCTAATGGTGTTCGTAAGTCATGGGATAAACTGCGCAACAAGGTGTTTTTTGACCTCTCTAGCTCCGCCTGTACTTTTATCGCCGCTGACTGCTCTCGCAGTAAGGTTTTTTCTTGAACCTGATACAGTAAAGAGCACGCTGTATTCGCCAAAGCCTGTTGCTCTGCATTAAGTGATTTGGCAAACGCGATGCCGCCAAATTCCGCTTGTTGTTCATTTAAATAAATAAACTTCTTAGAGGCTGTTAACTGCCAATCACACGCAACCTTTAAATGCGCGGCCATGGTTGTTAAAAACAGCAGCTTTTGCTCCTCAAGGCTATCGAGATCATTAAGTTTTTTTGCTAACTCATACAATAAGCGACTATTACTAGCATGGGCTTGCACATCGCGAACCTTGGTATTGAGCTCCCCGGCAAGGTGGCTTATGACTAAACCTACAATCAACATCACCAAAAAGGTGACCACATATTCAATATTTTCGATATGAAAAGTAAAGTAAGGCACCACATAAAACCAGTCCGTGCAGGCAACACTCACCAAGGTGGTAAGCGCTGCAACACGACGATTACTGCGCACCGCAACCCATGTCACCCACAGTAGCTGTAGCATCACAATATCGGTGGTTGTAAACAGTTCTCGAAACGGAAATATCGCAAGCACCACCACAAGTGGCATCAACACACTTAAAAATGCGGCTTTTAAATACTGTATTTTGAATACTGACTGCATCATCTTTTCACTTATTTTTTGTCCCTATTAGATTAAAGGGTTTTCAGTTTTGTCACTATAAAGTTTTTATAAAGTTTTTTTATCTCAGCATAAAATCTTTATAAAGCTTTCAACCTCTCTAAAGACTTCTGTTTTTTTGCTATTAGCATTTAGCGCGTACCCACAATAGCGAGAAAGACAATGGCTCAGTTTGCAGTAATCGGATTAGGACGTTTTGGCGTAACCGCCTGTTTAGAACTTTCAAAACAAGGTCATACAGTGTGTGCCGCCGATATTAGCGAAAGCACCGTTAATCACTATGCCGACCAACTCAGTTTTACCGTGGTGGTTGATGCCAGTGATGAAACACAATTAGCACGGCTAGATTTACCCAGTTGCCAAGCCGTATTGGTGGCCATTGGCGAGAATATTGAAGCCAGTATTTTATGTGTATTGCATTTAAAAAACTTAGGTGTAAAGCAAATTTGGGTAAAGGCCTGTACCAAAAGCCACCATCAGATACTAAGTAAACTCGGCGTTGACCGTATTATTCACCCTGAAGAGGAAATGGGCGTAAGGGTTGCACAAGCGCTTAACTACCCAATGGTTAATCAATATTTCCCGCTTAACCAATCCACGTTTATTGTTGAACTAGGCATTGATCTACAGCTTTCAGGTCGCAAAATTGGCTGGCTACTCAAAGAGCGTAATAGCGATATTAAACCACTCACACTAAGACGTGATGATTACTTCAATACTGAGCTGACTAACGACACCGAACTGCGCCACGGCGATAGTTTGGTGCTACTGGGCTCTAAAACTTACTTAACTAAATTAGCAAAACGGTTTCGTGCATTATGATTAACTGGCAAGCCAACGTTTACCCTAAACAATTTAGCGGTGTAAAGTGCCGTAAGCGGCAAAAAATAAACCCACCATTAGTGCTCACTATCGGCTTTATTGTGTTAATTACGCTTGGCACGGGCTTGCTTATGCTGCCAATGGCAAGCACCCAACCGATCAGTTGGCTCGATGCATTATTTACAGCAACCTCTGCGGTTACAGTAACAGGGCTGGTGGTCATCGACACGGGTACTGATCTGACTGTATTTGGTCAAAGCGTGGTCATGTTGCTGATTCAAATAGGTGGCATTGGCTTTATGACCGTGGCGGTGATTTCAATTTTAAGTTTAGGAAAAACCCTAGGCTTACAGCAACGCTTACTCGCCAGCCGCGCTTTTGACACTAACGATTTAACCTCGGTGATCAAGGTTGCTAAGTATGTTTTAGTGTATTCATTAGTGATTGAGTCGGTGGCATTTTGCTTACTCTTTATTAGTTGGTTCGATGACTATGGCGCACTAAAAAGCGCCTATCACAGTCTGTTTTATACGATTTCGGCGTTCAATAATGCGGGCTTTGCGTTAAGTGGCGATAGCTTATCGGCATTCAAAGGCGATATAACCGTAAACGTGGTGATCACCACTTTGTTTATCATCGGTGGCTTAGGGTTTACGGTGCTGATTGATATCTACAAACAAAAGCGCTGGTCGTTACTATCAACCAATACCCGTTTGGTGTTAATTGCCACCTTAGTGCTCAACTGCATCGCATTTATATTGATTTTTTTC
The DNA here is from genome assembly GCF_024124645.1 of Pseudoalteromonas sp. Ps84H-4. Classification (NCBI taxonomy): domain Bacteria; kingdom Pseudomonadati; phylum Pseudomonadota; class Gammaproteobacteria; order Alteromonadales; family Pseudoalteromonadaceae; genus Pseudoalteromonas; species Pseudoalteromonas sp. Ps84H-4. The sequence continues at coordinate 41,341 of NZ_JAMXSK010000023.1, forward strand.
TTTGAACACGCCAATCCGGCGACATTAGCGCCGCTATCAACGTCTGAGCAAATATTAACGGCTTGGTTTCAAGCGGTGACACCTCGTACCGCAGGATTTAATACCCTACCGATTGATGGTTTGAGTCAAGATTCAACGCTTTTGACTATGCTGCTGATGGTGATTGGCGGTGGTTCAGTCAGTACGGCGAGCGGCATAAAGCTCGGCACCTTTGTGATCCTAATTTTAGCGATGCGCAGCTATTTAAAACAGCAAACCACGGTCACCGTGTTTAACCGTCAGATGAGCGACAAGTTAGTGATAAAAGCATTAAGCGTCATGATACTGTACTTATTTATCGCTTTTACCAGCATTATGATCATCACCAAGCTTGAACAAGGGTCGTTACTTGATATTACCTTTGAGGCAATTTCGGCACTCAGTACCGTAGGTCTTTCGCGAGGTATTACTGGGGATTTAAGTGCGCCTAGTCAGCTCATCATCATATTGCTGATGTTGATAGGTCGGGTTGGGCCATTAACATTTGCTTATTGTTTTGCTCGCCAGCACAGCCAACCTTTGACCTACCCGACTACCAGTATTCAAATTGGCTAAGTGCACATCTTTGACACTTTTTAGTGTTAAAAATGTACACCTAAAGCCCTGCTACAACTGCTGTAGCAGGGCTTTAATGTCACTGTAGCGTTGCTGTTCGCAAAGGCCAAAACCTGATAGTTGCCTGACTTTATTACGAGTAAATAAAGGCACGCTCATGCCCGCTAAAAAGCGGCACTGAGTATCGATGCTCACATCACTAATCCCTTTAGCGGCTAAGTGCTGTTTAAGCTCAGCAACTTTGCTGGCAATCACATTTTGCTCAGGCATTTGATGCACTAATGAGTAACTAAGTTTTACCTGCTGGCCTCTACACACTGAACAATGGCCACATTGCTGGGGTGCATTCTGGTCATCAAAATAGCGAGCTAAGTTATAACTTAAGCAGCTATCTAGCTCAAAAAAGCGTACTAAAGTGGCGATACGTTTAATTTCGGCCTGCTCTTTTTCGATAAAGTATTGGTGCAGTTGCTGTGCTAAATCAGCGTGGTTTATTACCGAGTTATTCACCTCATACACTTGCGTGATACGTTTAGTTTCAAGGGCTATGTGGCCCTTTTCAGCCAAATAATCGAGCGCAGCAACCACGCGTTTTCTATCTACTTGAGTGGCACGGGTTAGTGCATCAAAATTAAGTGTGCCCCAAATTTTCTTAAACTCTGTATGTTTAAATACCTGCTGTAAAAACGCTTGTCGGTCAGCATCAAACTGGCCAAGCAGCTCATTTTGATCCGTTAAAAACTTATATTTAAAATCGGCGTAATAGGCATATAAAGGTGTAATAGCCCCTTGCATTTCTAACTGCACCAGTAAGGTTTTTAACGCTAAAGCACGAATATTACTTTCGCTCGATAAGCTGTACTCTTGCATTTCCCACTGGTTGTTCGTTTGCTCGTTACGAATGTTATTGATGACATAGTCAATCCCACTTTGCTCGGGAGTGTCGGCATAAACGAAGTTTTCAACGGTATTTAAGCCATCAAGGTTTGCTAGGGTAAAACAGTTTGACGGCGCACCATCTCGCCCTGCGCGGCCAATCTCTTGACTATAATTTTCAATCGATTTTGGCAAATCATAGTGGATCACAAAGCGAATATCAGACTTATCAACGCCCATCCCAAAAGCAATGGTTGCCACAACGATATTGATTTTACCCGCCATAAAATCATCTTGAATTTGCCAGCGTTTATCATCCTCAAGGCCTGCATGATAAGCCACCGCATTAAAGCCCGCTCTTGCCAAGCCTTCGGCCACTTGCTCAGCGGTATGTTGTAAGGTGACATAAACAATCCCAGCTCCTTGTTGGCTGGCTATAATACTGGCTAATTGCTGAGATTTTTCTTGGCTTGCAACACTGAGCACTGATAAGTCGAGGTTGCTTCGGTAAAAGCCAGTTTGCACCACACATTCTGGGGCAATAGCAAAACGCTCACACATATCGCGCTTTACTTTTTTAGTGGCAGTGGCGGTAAGTAGCAATACCAGTGGTATATTAAGCTCTTCACGATAGCGCGGCAGTTTTAGGTAATCAGGCCTAAAGTTGTGACCCCATTCAGATATACAGTGCGCTTCATCAACCACCAGCATCGAAATAGGCACCTGTTTAATAAATTCACGAAAGCGCTCATTCTTAAAACGCTCAACTGAGACCATTAAAATTTTCACCTTCCCTGTTCGCACATCACTCATTACCGTATGACTTTGCTCACTGGTTTGGCTTGAATCAAGGCTTGCCGCGTAAATACCTTTGCTATTTAAAAAGCTAATTTGATCTTTCATCAGTGCCAATAATGGCGATACCACTAAGGTCAAGTTAGGTAAGTGCAATGCACTTAATTGATAGCACAAAGATTTACCCGAGCCAGTTGGAAAAATTGCCAACGACGATTGCTGATTTAATAACTGCTCAATGGTTTGTTGCTGACCTTGGCGAAATTCATTAAAGCCAAAGTATTGATTCAACGAAGTGTGTAGTGGTGTAGTCATCCTGATCCCTCACTGTCATTCCCTTTTTCAGGTAATGATAGGTCTCTTACTGCGAATTAGCCATACTAACGTGTTTGGCTCAATCTCCCAAGGTCATTCATATAACTAAGTTAACTACATTGTTCTTAATGGGTACTGACAAAACCATCAAAAAGGCGCACAATGGGTGGGTTGCCATGGGGTATTGATGGATGGATTTGCAATACCTAAGCGCTTTTTCGCAAGAGTGTTTAGGTATTATACTTTTGAGGGCAACGTAATGATTAACCAACCTCCTAAAATCGTGATAGTCGGTGGTGGCGCTGGTGGCTTAGAACTGGCAACACAATTAGGACACAAACTCGGGAAAAAACGCCAAGCAGAGATACTTTTAATCGATAAAAACCGCAGCCATATTTGGAAGCCGTTACTTCATGAAGTAGCGACGGGCTCGATTGATGCCGATTTAGACGGCGTTGTATACTCAGCGCATGCAGCAAAACATCATTATAATTTTCAACTTGGCAGCTTTTGCCACTTAGATCAAACCAACAAAACCATTACTTTAAGCGAGTTAAAAGACGAGCTCGGCCACCGCATTTTACCTGAGCGCCAAGTGAGTTATGACTACCTAGTACTTGCTATAGGCAGTGTCAGTAACGACTTTAATACCCCAGGCGTTAACAAGCATTGTTTCTACCTTGATTCAAATCAACAAGCTGAACGCTTTCAGCATGCCCTACTCGATAACTTCACCCGTTTACATCAAGATGATGATCCACAGCATTCTTTAACCATTGCTATAGTCGGCGGTGGTGCAACCGGGGTTGAGCTGTCGGCAGAGCTTTATCATGTGTCAGACATGCTAAAAATGTATGGCCTTAACAAAATGACTGCTAAACGCTTACACATTGATTTAATTGAAGCGGGGCCGCGAATTTTACCCGCTTTACCCGAGCGCATTGCAAATTCGGCTAAACGTGAGCTGGTTAAGTTAGGAGTAACAGTACGCGAAGGCACGCAAGTAAAAGAAGCCACAGAAAACAGCTTTATCACTAAAAACGATGAACATATTAAAGCCGATATCATGGTTTGGGCTGCAGGCGTAAAAGCCCCTGATTTCATTAAAGACATTGGTATTTTTGAACTCACCCGCAATAATCAAATTAAGGTGAATCAATACCTGCAAAGTAGTGTTAACGACGACATTTTTGTAATTGGCGATTGCTGCGCATTTACCCTAGAAGATGGCACACAAGTGCCCCCAAGAGCGCAATCGGCCCATCAAATGGCACAATGTGTTGAAAAAAACCTAATAGCCACACTCAAAAATCAGCCACTCAGTGCCTTTACCTACAGTGATCATGGCTCTTTAGTTAATTTGTCACGCTACAGCACGGTAGGTAGTTTAATGGGCAACCTAACCAGTAATAGCTTTTTTATAGAGGGTAAAATAGCGCGATTTATGTATATTTCGCTCTATCGTATGCATCAACGTGCCATTCATGGCAGCGCAAAAACCTTTGCATTGTGGATCAGCGAAAAAGTACTGCGCGTTGTTAGGCCAAAAATGAAACTGCATTAGGCTACAGTGCAAAACATAGCCGACAAATCAGTTGTTTGTCGGCTATTTATGCTCTTCGTCCCTAAGTCATTGACAGCACAATATAAAGCCATACAATTTCTGCAAGTTAAGTCCATGGATTGAATATGAAAAAAGGTATTTCACTCACAGTATTTATAGGCCTTTGTGCAGTAGGAACCTACCTGTACTTTGATAAACAGACCCAAAGCGAGACAGTTACTGCTAAATTGCCCATACACACTAATAATGTTGCTAGCCTGAGCTCTGTAACTGAAGATGTAAATAAACAAAACACCAGCAAAGCATCAGCTCTAAAAAAGTTACGACTTGCAAAGCTTGAGTGTGAGCAACAAAGTATAAAAGCCACGCAAGCGGCCACTGATCATAGCCAAATTGATGCTGCTCTTAAGCAAGCACTCAAAGACGGTTTACCCCTCTCAGAAATTTTAAGTTATTCAGAACTAACCAAAATATCTTATCGCTCATTTGAGTCCTTACTGATAAACGCAATTAAAAGTAATGCCAAAGAGCAGTTTCAGTATGCAGACTCAATAAGTATATTAAAAAACTGGCAAGGACTTGAGGTTGTTGATTATTTTGATGCCGACACTGTTAAAAAATTAACATCTAATGCTGAGTCTCTGAACATGAATACCCGTTCAATCATGTTCGACGTACCACTCCCAGAGCAAGTAAATAAAACAGCGCTATACAAATTATTAGATAACACTGATAACTTTAATACGTATTTAAAATCACCTTTTCAACTAGGTCCATCGGCACTTATTTCGCCGTCAATCTTATTTATTCTAAACGCGCATAGTTTAACTGAGACAGAATTTGAAAATGCCATATCGACAAAAGACTTTACGATAAATGACATAGCCATTGCCATAAAAAGCAACTTACCCAATACGTATATAACAGCATTAATAGCGCAAACGGCACAGTTAAGCGGTGTACCAACAGCCATGAGTGATAATTTTATTCATGAGCAGCTCTATTTAAATCTGGCTGATGTTGCAGTCAGTGAGTTCAACGTGCCGATATTAGAGCTTTTGAATGAGCGCGGTATTGAGCCAACCAATCTGCCCGATGTATTCACGGCGATGGATATCGCTCTTGTTAACTTAAAAGGTAGCTCAAACAGTCAAGTACAACCTATTGAAAACAAACACCGAGAGACATTAAAGTACCTTAAGGATAAAGGCTACAAAGCCCATGGCGAGCATGTGAGAGGCACATCAGAAGATCGCTTGTTGATGTTTAAGTCATCATTTTTACCAAACAGCTTATTGTTCGTAGGTGAGCAATTTGCCGCAAAAGCATTTGATGAATTAAGCGATATTCCCCTGATTGCAAACAAAGCAGCCTTCAAGCATCAAAGCAAAGATGATTCTGCTATTTCTGACGCGCTGCGTGCCTACGAAAAGCAAAAGCAACAATTTAAACCCGCTGATGAAACGTGCCAACAGGTAGAACAAGATTTAAGTAATTTAGAAGCGATTAAAACCCGCTCACAAGCAATGGATGAATTAACACAACTCGAAGCGCGCCAAGGCCCATTGACCGCTGACATGTTGCAAGAGATTGACCCCATGCTTGTTCATTACTGGCATCTCATGCATTTTCGTGATTTAAGGCAACAAACCCCTTATCAACCAGATGCCTTTAAAGAAGCAATTAACAATAACGACTTTAATGCCCTCGCAACTATTACGCAGGGTGCCAAACTCAGCACGCACCAAACGAATTTACTGCTTGCAAAAACCTTAGAAAATATCGAACAAATGAACGCTATTTGGCAAAGCAGAGCTAATCCAACTCCACCAAGCGCCCTTTACTTACTGAAGAATCTTCCACTATCAGATTGGCAATCATTAGCCGAAAATGGTTTTGATTTTTCGTTAACAGATACATTTGACATGGATATGTATTTTTATGCGACTGATCACTCAAATAAAGCAATTGAGTTTTTAATCAAATTGGGAGTACCCCACGACTTTTCAAAACCAGGATTAGATATTCTCGATCAAGCACTTGAGCAAAGTTATAACACGCAAACTCTTGTTGACTATATGCCAAATACACTCAAGCTCGTTAACCATTTCGAGCAAAATCATTTTAGCCGGGTACAACGACTCAAAGAACTCGCTCCAAGCGTCTATGAAGCGCTTATTCAACTTGAGCCAAAACTCACACCTGCTGAAGGTACACTCATGAATAACTATCAATATAGCGCTTTATAAGTTCAATACAGAGCCCTAAAAACAAAAATTAACCTATCTGTTTAAAGTTCTAGTGCGTATAATACGCACTTTTTGTGGGGCGCAAAAATTGAACATTGTTACTCTGAGTGTATTATCTCTTGCTATGTCTACCGATGCATTTGCCGCATCAATCACTAAAGGCAGTACACTAAAAAGCCCGCGCGTTTTAAGTGCGATTAAATTGGGTTTGATCTTCGGCTGTATTGAGGCCATTGCCCCTGTTATCGGCTGGCTAATTGGCAGTGCAGGTGCTGAATATGTTGAAGCCTATGATCACTGGATTGCTTTTGTGCTATTGGTAGGCCTAGGTGTTCATATGTTGCTTGAAAGCCGTAAAGAAGATGACGATGAAGACGATACATTAACAGCAACAAATAAACGCTCGTTAATGGCCACCTTACTTACTGCTGTTGGTACTAGTATTGATGCTATGACAGTGGGTATCAGCCTCGCATTCATGAAAGTAAACATATACTTAGCAGCCGCCATGATTGGCCTTGCAACAACGATAATGGTCACTATTGGTTCATTACTTGGCAATGTTATCAGTGGCTGGGTTGGTAAAAAAGCTGAAGCGATTGGTGGTATAGCTCTAGTGTTAATTGGCTGCGGTATTTTGTACAGTCATACTATGGCTTAATTTAACAACGCATCAAACGCTTCTTTGGGCATTGGTTTATAAAAATAATACCCTTGCCCAAGCTCACAGCCTAATTCAATTAAACTCTCTAAATGTGCTTTTTCTTCGATTCCTTCCGCTACAATCTGTAAATTTAGAGTATGCGCTAAGCTTGTAATGGTTCTAACAATATCCATACTTTGCGTATCAGTGAGCATATCGCGAATAAATGACTGATCAATTTTTAACACATCCACCGGAAACAGTTTTAAATATGACAAACTTGAATAACCTGTACCAAAGTCATCAATAGCAATCGCTAACCCCAACGAAGCTAGGTTATTCAACATACTTTTGATTTCTTCGAAATCATGCATCAGTGCGCTTTCTGTTACCTCTAACTCTAACAACTCACTTGGAAGCCCTGTCTCTTGGAGTGTTTGAGCAACAGTATTGCAAAAGTTTTTGTCAGTAAATTGTTTCGCGGCAATATTTACCGCTACTTTTATTTTATAGCCTTTATCAGCCCAATCTTTGGCTGCAGCACAACTTTGTTTTAAAACCGATAACCCTAACGCATGAATTAAGCCCGTTTCTTCGGCAAGCGGAATAAAATCCAGTGGCGAGACAAGGTTATTATTCTCATCCCGTAAACGTACTAAAGCCTCTACGCCTACAATTTCCCCACTGGCAAGAGCCAGCTTGGGTTGGTAATAAACGTCTATCTCTTCGTGTTCAATTGCATTTCTTAATAGCTTTTCAATGCTTTGACGCTGCTTAAATTGATGTTCTAAGTCGTCAGAGTAATAACAAAACCGGTTTCGCCCTTGTTCTTTTGCTCTGTACATAGCAGCGTCTGCATGAGTCATAAGCTCTTCTGCGGTAGATGAGTCGTTTGGATTCATACTCACACCAACACTCACAGACAAGTTATAATCTTGGCCATCAATGCGAAAAGGCATTGCCATCGTATTTATAATTTCTAGAGCAATACTATCTACGTTACTTGTCGATTTTACATCGGGGATCAGCACCACAAACTCATCGCCACCAATACGTGCGAGTGTAGTATTTAAATCAAGCAATGACTCTAGCCGATTGGCAACATGCTTTATAATCAAATCGCCTTTATGATGCCCTAATGTGTCATTTAAATATTTAAAGTGGTCGATATCTATCAACATCAAAGCCACACTTTTTTTCATGCTTGAGGCGACTTTACACGCATGAACCACCCTATCATGTAGCAAAACTCGGTTAGGCAAATCTGTCAATAAATCATGATTTGCCAAGTGGGTCATTTTTACTGCCATTGCTACCGACTCACTGACATCATGAAAAACGATGATGCCACCAATAATGTTGTTTTCAATATCACGAATAGGAGCTGCAGAATCTTCAACGCGATGAACACGGCCATCAAAACCAACCAATTGGCTATTAAGGGCCATTGCAACAATACGATGCTCTTTTAAAGCAACTAAAATAGGATTCACTAAGCGTGTATTTGATGATGCATCAACCAGGTTCATAACTTCTTCAATATGCCTGCCTTTTGCGTCATCGGCATGCCATCCCGTCAAACGCTCTGCAATGGGGTTCATAAAGTTAATTATTGCGTTGTTGTCCGTGGCAATCACTGCATCACCAATCGAATTGAGCATAACTCGTAGACGTTCTGATTCATTCGATAGCTGTTTTTTTGTATTGGTAATAGAGGTGATGTCCGAAAGAGTAAGAATGACACCAGTAACCTCTTGCTCTATTACTTTTAAATTTATTTGCGCTCTAACATATTCAATCCTATTACGAGGACTGGGCAACTGTATATTTAAAACTTCTTGCTCTATGCCTTCAGTTATACAACGATGAAAAGCCTCATACAGCTTTTCAGGTAATACATCTTTAGCGAAACAACCAAGCATTTGCTCACTGCTTTTTGCAAACCAATGGGCGGTTTCATCATTACTAAATAAATTTTCTTCTGTTTTTGACCAGTAAGATATATACACAGGAACTTGCTCAACCAATGTTGAAATATCATTTTTTGCTGCAAGAATTTGTCTTTCTTGATGTTTGATTTTTAATTGATTTTGTACTCTTAAACGACAAATAGTTAAATCGACAGGTTTAATGATTAAATCGATACCACCGCTTGCAAAACTCTGGTATTCAAATTTTTGTCCATTGTGTGAAGTTACAAATATGACACTAATTGATTGGGTGATAGGGTTGTTTTTAAGCTGTCTACAAACCTCAAAGCCATCCATATCTGGCATTTCAATATCAAGTAAAATAACATCTGGTTGAAATAAAACCGCTTTTTTAAGCGCCTCAGCGCCATTATCGACACATTCAATCTCACCAAGGTTGTTTAAAGCCTCTAACATAATCATTAAGCTTGTTGGCTCGTCATCAACAACCATAATTTTACTGGGTTTGTTCTCTTGATGAGTAAAAAGCACTTCCGTCGCCTCTTTTAAAATCATTAAGAAAACTCTAGTCCTTTATTATTGCCATCGCCAATTAAAATTATTTTTTAGCACCTTTAACTATAGGAATTTAAAAAATGCGGCTACGCTTTATACAACAACTAGAGGAATCATTTTGCAACCTTTGGCAGCCAACGATTTAAAACTTGATGAGTCTGTTATTTTAATAGTTGATGACGAACCAATTAATACAACAGTGATTGAAAGTTTACTTGCTCCGCATTTTAAAACTCTCACCGCCGATTGCGGTGAGAGTGTTTTGCCCATGTGCGAGTCTCACTCTCCTGATTTAATCCTCTTAGATGTTAATCTAGGCAACACAAATGGTTTAGATGTATGTAAGCAGTTAAAAGCACACTCTCAGTACAGTCATATCCCGGTTATTTTTATTACCTCTATCATGGATCTTGAAGCTCAGGATAAATGCTGGCAAGTGGGCGGTGTTGATTTTGTCTCTAAGCCCGTATACGGCAATATCTTATTGAATAAAGTTAATGTTCACTTAACCATCAAAAAGCAAGCTGACCTACTAAAAACAATGTGCGAACAAGACAGCCTCACAGGGTTAAATAACCGACGCTACTTAAAAAGTACACTTGAGCAAAATATTCGTTTAGCAAAACGTTATGATAATCCTCTTTCGGTGTTAATGATCGATATCGATTGGTTTAAAGAATACAACGACACTTTCGGCCACCAACAAGGTGATGAGTGTTTAAAGTTAGTCGCTCAAGAAATTAAAAGAAGTGTTAACCGCTCAACCGACACCACTGTGCGTTTTGGTGGTGAAGAGTTCTTATGTGTATTACCAGATACTGATATCCAAGGGGCTCAGTATATAGCTCATAAACTATTAGCTAATGTCAAAGCGTTAAATATCACCCACCCAAACCCAGAAGCGACAACGGTGTCTATAAGTATTGGCAGCGCTACCTTGCAGGGGCACGAAAACTTAGATTCTGAACAATTGATAAAATGTGCTGACAAAGCACTGTATCAAGCCAAACATCGAGGCAGAAACTGCAGCGTTTGCCTACTTGCTGAAATATCAATCATTGCCTAATCTCAATGTAATCGAAAATAACACCTTCCAACTAAGATTAAGATGATGTCATACAACTTTGTGCGTAAAACTTCTCATCAATATTCAGAAAGTCGTCATCAATTTTATTGGGCTTTTTTATTTATTATGACGGTGTTGTGTTTAGCTATTTTTGTATTTGAACAACAATTAGAAAAAGAGCTAACTACTTCGATTAAATCACGTCTTGAGGATTCAAGTAGTACAGTGACCCTTCAAGTCCAAGAAAATATCAGTAAATACAAAAATGACTTACATTTCCTATACTCCACACCGCCTATTGCAGGACTCGCACGAGCAGCGGCAAATAATGGCAATGACCCCCTCGACAACACGACAACTGCACAATGGAGAAAACGACTTGAAACAATCTTTGTTGCTTTCATACAGGCAAACTCTGAGTTTGAGCAATTACGGGTTATCAGTACTCAAGATGCCGGCCAAGAATTGATTCGTGTTGATAGAGCAGCCGGTGGCATCGTCGTAAAAGCGATCAACCAACTACAGAATAAAAGTAGTCGTGATTACTATCAGCAAAGTGCGCAGCTTTCTTTGGGTGATATGTACCTATCTGCCATTACCTTAAACCGTGAATACGGTAAGCTTGAGTTTCCATACAAACCAATGTTGCGACTTGCTTTACCTATTTTTGATGAAAACATGCAACGTTTTGGTTTTATTATAGCCAATGTAAATACCCAAATTCTGTTTAACTCTCTGTCTGAGCTTGTTCAAACTCCTCACAGCTTAATTCTCACAGATAATGAAGGTTACTTTCTTATACATCCAGATCAACGTTTTAACTTTAGCCGAGATCTTGCACCTTCGAATCGCTGGGATACCACTTATCAAACTAATACTGAAAACCTCGGTGGCTTAGTGAGTATTAACGCTACCTATGATAATAATAAAAAGAGTGAAGTGCTCAGTCGCAGAATCCCACTTTCAGGTGATACTGAATCAGGCTTTATAACATCTCATATCTTACTCTCCCATGACGACATTGCAAAAATCCGCCTCGAGCGACGGATCAGTACGTATGTTTTCTTTCTTGGTGTTTCACTATTTTTGCTTTTTATGTTGGTGTTTTTTTATCGAAACCTCAAGCGCAATCAAGAGCTTGCTCAGGCAAGAGCCGTATCATCCGCTATAATTAGTGGCTCTAAAGATGCAATCATTAGCATAAACAACAAAGGGGTTGTTACCAGCTGGAATAAAGCAGCAACAAATTTATTTAGCTTTCAACGAGAGCAAGTACTCGGCACTGACATTAATACACTTAAACTTTTGCCAAATATCGATATACAAAAGGTATGTACCGAGTTAAGAGATAGTCGCAAGCGATATGAAATTGACATTGATTTTACACCTCAGTCACAGACTAGCTGTCACTTAACAGTCGCATTTTCTGCCATTATTAACGAGCATCAACAGCAATGCGGCACAGCAATTATTATTCGAGATAACACTCTCGAAAAAGAAGCTAGTAACAAAATAAAGCAAGCTAACAATGAGCTCGAAGTTAAAGTTGCAAAAAGAACCGCACAACTTGAAAAAGCCAGCCAAGTTAAAAGCGCCTTTATCTCTAATATCAGCCATGAAATGCGTACACCATTAAATGGTATTATTGGTACTCTGAATTTAATTAAACGCGAATCACTTAGTAATCAACAAAGGCATTACTTAGCAATGACTGAGGTAAGTGTGAATAACCTCAACGTGTTGATAAACGATATTCTCGATCTATCTAAAATTGAAGCAGGCAAGTTAGACCTTGATAAAAAAGCGTTTAATCCTATTAAGTTTTTTGAAAGCTTAGCTGGCAGCATGGCCGTTAAAGCACAAGAGAAAAACTTAGAATTTATATTAGACATCGCCGATGTAGAATTTAATTCTATCGTCACTGACCCTCATCGCTATTCACAAGTACTAACCAACCTTATTAATAACGCGATTAAGTTTACCAAAACTGGTTATGTTAAGTTTTCAGCATACACCCGTACCATTGATACAAACACCGCCGTATTAACATGTACTATTAAAGACTCTGGCTCAGGTATTCCTGACGAACATCAAAGCAAGTTATTTAATGCATTTACCCAAGCAGATAGCACCATTGCATCACAATATGGCGGTACGGGGCTTGGGCTTTCAATCTGTAAGCAACTTGCCAATTTACTCGATGGCGAGATAAGTTTTGAGTCAATCGAAGGACTAGGTAGTACATTTGAGTTTTCGATTCGCTTAAAAATTAATGACGTTCAAAAATCCCCTAGCAATCAGCGTTTAAGTGGCAAAACATTTGCACTTTTTGTTAAGCACCCAGAGCTCGAAAGTAGCATGGCCAAACTCATAAACGTGTATGGCGGAGAACTATCCAATATTGACATTGAAGACTTTGAACTCACTAAGAGTATGCCTTTCGAAACCCTTATTTTAGAACCCGGAAACCCACTATTAGCTAAGTTAGATAGTTATTGTGAAAATGAATGTTCAAGCTCATTACCATTTAAATTAGTTGTGCTAATAAATCCTACAGAACCCCCCCCTCAGGCAAGATTTTGCTCTTTCACACGACTATCTAAACCAGTGCTTATTTCTGAGTTTTTACTAAAACTCGCCGATGAACGAGTTGCACAAGATCTGAGTGTGCAAAACCAAAAACGTCGAGATAGCGATGCGCAAACACACATTGACGCCAGCGTCGAAGGTGCAAAAGTACTTATAGTCGATGATAACGAGATAAATGCAGCAGTTGCTAAAGGTACTTTGACAAGTCTTTCACTTCGCTTTGAAGTGGCTTCAAACGGTAGACAAGCTGTAGATATTTTGGCAAATACAGATGTAAATGATCCTTTTCACTGTGTGTTGATGGACTGCCAAATGCCCGTATTAAATGGCTATGATGCCGCCACAGAAATTAGGAATGGAGCTGCAGGAGAGCATCATATTAATATACCTATTATTGCTATGACGGCAAATGCAATGTTGGGTGAACGTAATAAATGTCTAAATGCAGGAATGAACGACTACATAACTAAACCCATTAGTGCTGATAAATTAATCATGACAACAGCAAAATGGATATCATCAGTGTTTCCTAAACAGCCAAACTCGAAGAACAAAGCTCCCGAAAATCAGGCGCAAGTTACCTCAGAACCAGAACATAGCGAGCTAATTACCGACGAAAAAATTCATTGGAACAAAGAAGCTGCCCTTGCCCGGTTGATGAATAACGAAGTGCTTCTTAATAAAGTGTGTAAGATGTTTTTAGACAGTTCTAATGAAAAAATAACGCAGTTAATCACAGTAATTAAAGAGCAAGATTATCACGGTATTGCCACAATAAGCCATGCCCTAAAAGGCACCTGTGGTGACGTTGGCGCCACTAAATTACATCAGCATTTTACAGAGTTAGAAGTACTCGCTGCTAGCAAAGGAAATACCCTTAAAGATATCCAACATAAGCTAATCGATATCGAGAAAGACTACGAGATATTACTCAGCATATTACAAAGGCACACCATAGCGAGAGTAAGTTAATAAATAACGATAAAAAAATACGGGCTTTGTCAGAACAAAGCCCGTATTTTTTATCGCGCTATGAATTTGTCTTCTAATTTTAATAAATGCTCTGTATGTTATGACAAACCACTAAAGGAATGACGCTATGAACGCTAAAACGCTGATTTTCAACTTTGATGGCACGGGCAGTGAGCCTCGTGATGCAGAACAATTTAGTGCCGCACACTTCAAAGAAGACGCCAGTATCTCAAATATTCTCAAACTTCATTTACTGTTTGGCGGTGCACTTAATAGTGAACCTGAGACCCCCTTCCCGAGCCAGCTTAGTTTTTATTACCAAGGTATAGGTACTCAAGGTAGTCGCTTTAAGCGTTTATTTAACCAGGCCTTAGCTCCTAGAGGTGATGACGTTGCCAGCATTTTAAACCGTGCAATGAATGACTTTAAAAGCTACTACGCTGTGGGTGATAAAGTTTTATTAACCGGTTTTAGCCGCGGTGCGGCTCTTGCGCGGCGCTTTGCAAAATGCCTTGAACCACTGATCAGTGATGACGTATACCTTTGTGTATTTGACACTGTGGCATCAATTGGTTTTTCAAAAGTAACTAAAGCAACTCGCGGTGCAGAGCATGTTATTTTTGAAAACTACACGCTAGCAAGCAATATAAAATCAGCCCTTCATTGCGTGGCTCTTGATGAAAAGCGCCGTGCTTTTGAGCCAACATTAATTAACAAAGCCCCCCATGTTGAAGAAATATGGTTTGCGGGAGCTCATTCAGACGTAGGTGGCGGTTATTATCGTGATGGATTAGCAGATATTTGCTTACGTTATGCCATTGAGTGGTTGATTGAACAAAGTGTCTCACTTAATCTACTGACAAGCGCAGAAATAAACTACAACAGTTTGCTCCCAGCTGAGCATCGCAATTTGATAGCGCAAGATGATGTGACAGTAACCCCAGATCCGCTTGCTCTGAGCCATCAGCAAAATTATTTTTGGTTCAATCCGTTATTCAAGCTTGTAGATCGCGAGTGTTGCGTGTTGGTTGATAACGAACAAAGCGAACACCCACCTACTATTCATTACACGGTTGCAGAACGTATCAATCGCTTAACAAGTTACCGTCCTGAATCACTAAAGAGCCTTAATTATGATGTACTTTACAGTGATGAAACTCGTTTAAGTTTTACAGGATTAAGCCCACATATTGCACTTGATAAACAAAATATGACGGTACTTAGCATAGATGAAAGTAAAGATGTATTTGTGTATGGCGCCGAAAAGTACAATCATACAGGCTTAATGTTAGAGCAAGGTGGTACCTATCGATTCACTCCCTACCCAGAACAAATTTGGTATGACGATGGTATCAGCTGTGGGCCCGGCGGTTGGCATCGCGACAATATTCAACTTGGAGTGAAAGAAATTCCAATGGCAGTGCTTGAACCATTTAGACGTTTGCCACACGCACAATGGTTTGCGCTGATTGGCGCAATAGACAACAACGATGAAAACTTGTTTGAGATTGCCGAAGGTGCCGATATTCGGATTGCAAAATCAGGCGAGTTTTGCCCTTTTGCCAACGACCTAAACCGCTTTTATGGTGCAAACGCGGGCCGCATAAAACTTCGTGTTACGCGATTAGGTTAATTTGTAACATAGCGAGCGATAATTTCTTTTATCGCTTGCTTATTCGACACAATTGCTTGGCTAATCGCAGCCCTTTCATTAGCATCCAAAGTTACTTTACTCAGCATCAAATACACATCGTTATTGTGTATTATATAGGGGTGAAGGGCGATACCACTGTGTTGATTATTTTGAATTAAATAAAGCCCTGCTAATTCGTCATCAATAAAAAAATCAACCCGCTTAGCGCTAAGCATAGCAACGCGCTGACGTAACGAAGGGACAGTGATCAGCTGCGATTTATATTTTTCCACAGTACTAAAGTGTGAAAATTCGGGGCCATAATAACTACCGCTGTTTGATAAGATAATTTGTTGTTGTTCAAGCAAGCCTTGCAGATCAAGCTTTTCTAAAAATGGTTTCGGATACCAAAATAACCGCATGACTTCTAGACGATAAGGCTCTGAAAAATAACTAAATGCATCTCGTTCTTTGCTATAACTCGCCGCAGGCAACAGATCAACATTGCCATGCTTTAGTTCAGCAAAGCCCCGTTTTGACGAAGGCATAATGACGTATTTAGCGCAAAACCCAGCTTCTTTAAGTACTAAGTTAACCACATCTATATCAATACCTGTGAGCTTTCCATTTTGCGTAAAAGTATACGGCGCCCACTGCTGACTAATTCCCACTTTTAAGGTTTTATCGCAGCTAAAAGCCGAGTTGCTTACTACAGCAACAACAAGTAAAAACAGCGCTTTTAACCCCATCAACCCACCTTAGCTTAACTACCTACAGACCGCTTTATTCAAGTATGGTTGATAATACCTGAAAGACCAGTGTATAAAATAAGAAAGGGAAAGTTACTAGTTTCAAGATTAGAGCATGTAGTAGCGATTTTATATCGCGTTAATCTTCGCGGCATAAAGCCTCTGCTACGTGGGTGTAGTGCAGAAGCTCTCCTGCTGTGTCTATGAATAGGAAGGGCTTCATCCGACAGGCTGCGATGAGCATGAAGCAAACATAAAACCACTTCTAGTAAATTGTTAGCTGTGCTTATCAAAGCCGAATCAAGGTTTCTATTTCTGGGGTTTATTTTGCTAATAATTAGGTGTTGTTTTTAATCGAAACAGTTGGCTACATTTTTTACGATTTTAAGTTAGCCTTAGGTAGTATAAAAAGATTATGTGAACGCAATGAATGGTCATTTCATTGCGCTCAGAGGGTGGCAATATGGCTTAGCATTTACCAAAGTAAGCTGTTGGTTACCTAGTTCAGTTAATAAATAAGTGGTTAAACTAAAACGTATAAATAACCCCAACGCCCACTTCAGCTTCGTAATCACTGCGTGCTATAGGGCTATCTCTGACTTCACTACTAAAATACTCGAACAACGCTTCACCATAGATTTGCCAATCACTGTTGAGGTTTTGTCGGTAATTATAATCAATACCAAACGAGCGCAATCCACCACTTAAATTTGTTTCTTCTAGGCCTGATGACGCTGATTGCATAGCATCAACACCAAAGCCATTATTGGCGTATTCACTGTCGTGTACTACAAACACAAGATTGATTTCAGAGCCTGTGCCGTCCGTTTGCTCACCGAATCGACGTCCAACACCAAATAAGGCTAAATTGCCGTTTTCACTGGCAACGAAACGACTAACTAACCAATAACGCCAATCTTGGGTAAATGAGCGGCGAGCTTGTAAAACTATTTCATACCCTTCTTCTTGATTACCAAGGCCATCTAATCTGCCATCGTCAGAATCACTTTCTTCTCGACCTTCTTCAAATCCAATCAAAGCATCTAGCAGCCATTGATCATTAAGTAATCCTCGCCAGCCAAATGCTTCTCCTGCAAAGTAATAAATATTATCACCACTGCGCCATTGCACGGCACCGGCTGGCTGTGCTTCCAGTCCAAATTCATCAGATCCTTCGTAAGCAGATTCATATTCTAACCCCACACCTAAGCCAAATGCCCAGCCATCTTCACCTTTGGTGAAATCATCAATAGATGGAAGGGGAACTAAAACTGTCTTATCTTCTTGAGCTAATGCTGTGTTATTAAAGGTAGTGTGTATAAGCAATAAAACGGCTAAATATATAAATTTTTTCATGGTACTTGTTCTGTTTATTAAATTGGTTGTTACATAAACAATTTTACGAATTCGCTTAGGATATGGTTCATAACTACTTTTGCCTTTTTTCTTCTAATCCGGCAGCAAACTCGTAGCAGCACATTTACACCCCGTCATTAGCTCTTTTATCGCATCTCGCTAACTGCTACCCACAAAAAAGCAGCCATGCGGCTGCTTTGAAGGGAAATCACATTTTAATGATGGGCATTAAATGTGGTTATTACACTTAAAGTGCTTTCCATACATCCGCGACACCTGGCTCGTCTCCTTGAGTCCACCATTTCGCTTCGTATTTATTACCTTGGTAAGTGACTTGGTCGCCACCGTTGTAGATACCCGCCGCTTGCCACACAACATCACCGTTCCCATCGGTTGGTTGTGAACTTGCTTCCCATGGGCCACCTAAATCAGGGCGGTCACCTTGTGTCCACCACTTAGCTGTGTACTCTACGCCGTTGTACGTTACCTTATCACCACCTACATAGATTGCAGTATCACTCCAGCTGGTTTCACCATCTGGCGGAGTTGTTGTGCCAGAATCTGTCACGGTGACATTAAAGCTCACTGCTGTTGCAGTTTGACCATCACTTACCGAAACCGATACAACATAACTAGTATCTGCATCAACGCTGCCCGCTTGTAAACTCACATCAGCTCCTGAGCCCACTAACGTTAAGCCTGCTGGCACTGTCCAGCTGTATGAAAGCGCATCGCCATCAGCATCAGATGCCGAAACCGCAACAGCCACACTCGCCTCTTCTGCCATGGTTTTATCTGCAATTGCCGCAACCACTGGTACTTGGTTCTCACCTGTTGTTGGTGCTACAACATTCACTGTAACGTTACGGCTTACACTTGCCTCGCCATCGCTCACACTCACAGCAACCGTGTATTGCGTATCAGCAATCACTGATGGCGCTGTGATAACAAGGGTATTTGAATTTTCACCTGTTACTGTTAACGCGCTGTCAGCTGTCCAGCTAAAGCTTAGCGGATCGTTATCCGCATCAGTTGCCGATGCACTAACAGATACACTTTCGCCCGCATTAACAGATACGGTGCTTGATACAGATAGCACGGGCGCTCTATTGCTAGGCTCAGTGACTGTGCCGCCAAGTGCTTCGTGCATTGCGTTGAGGATATCACCATTATCAGCATCAATTTCCCATGCAAATAAGCCACCTAGGTTATATTGATTAACATAAGCACCTTTTGCCAAAACTGAACGACGGTTATCGTATGTAATTAATTTACCGTTGCTACGGTTCCATACATAAGCAGCTTCGGCTTGTTCGTCATAACCTGTTTCAAACCCATTGATGCCATTTTCAGCAGCTCCCAACATGTAAGTTTTGATGCCTTCATAATCGATAACACCGTCTTCCCATACACCTTGCGCTGTAGTGCCTTTTAGCTTGCCATTACCGGGGGCTGTCATTGGGTTATCAGCGATAGTCGCGTTTTCTGGATAAACACCTTCCCAGCCACGACCATACATAGCAGTACCTACCACGATTTTCTTCGACGGTACGTTTTGCGCAAGTAGATTTTGCACTGCGTTATCGGTTGTGTAAGCAGGGCCTTTATATGGAACGCCTTCTTCATCAACACCTGTGCCATCACACTGACCAACACGGAAATGCGATGAACAATAAAGCGCAGCCTGATGGCCCGTTACATTACTCCATGCACCATAATAGTCGTAGCTCATTAAGAAAATGTAATCCATATATTGTTGAGCTTGTGAGTAGTCGACATCTTCAATTTTGTCGTAACCTGCACCAATCGCTGATGTTAACTCATACTCACGGCCTGTCTCGGCTTCAAGCTTATCAAGCATCGCGCGCAGCTCTTGCATTAGCGCTACGTATGCTGGGCCGTCAGCAACTGGGTCGCCTAAGTTTGGATTAGCACCCTGACCACCCGGGTATTCCCAGTCAATATCAACACCATCGTAGAACTTCCACGTTCTTAAAAACTCTTCCATTGATGCCACAAACGTGTCGCGATTGGCTTTATCGGTAAAGTAGGCAAATGGGTCTGATAAAGTCCAACCACCTACTGATGGTAAAATTTTCAGATCAGGATAACGCTGCTTTAACGCCATTAACTGCGAATACGTACCACGAATTGGGTCATTACTATCAACACCTGGTAGCGCTTTTTGAATCGCAGCCCATGGGTCGTGGATCACGACTTCGAAATCTTGCGAGCCTGCACAGGCAGTATTTAGCGCGTTTTTAGGCCCACCTGTTAACGAGTCATTAGGTCCACAAATTGGAATAAATCCATACAAGATATGACTGAGGTTTTGCGCTGGAATATTGGTTACATCATAGTCACGGCCATAAATACCCCACTCAACAAAGTAGGCACCGGTTACAAGACCGTCTTTGGTGCCAATATCTTGGTTGTTTGGATCATAATCCATCGGTAATGGCGCTAAGTGACCGCCATCTGTATCGGCAATAACAATTGGCTTACCTTCACTGCGAGCACAGGTAGTACCGCCTTCACATAGTTCTAAATATAATGTGTGACGACCGGCTTTATCATACGGGAAGCTAATAACACCACTTTTGGTGCCTGCTGCAAGTGACCCTTCATTAACCAGCATATCATCGAAATACACTTTGTAGCTGTCGCCGCCATCCCCACTCCATGCGTTCCATTCAATGCTGATGGTGACTTCATCTACACGGTTCACCAAGCTCTTATATGAACCTGTACCCTCAAGATCAACCTCAACAAATGAGTATTCTTGTGGCTCCCAAATAATGGTTGGTGTTGAAGGTGCTGCATTCGCTGCACTTGCAAAGAGTGCAACACCAATGGCTGCAGTTAATTGTTTTATATTCATGATTCTCTCTTATCTGTTTTTATATAGCGTTACGCTGTTATTGATAAAGTTTGAACTACAAAACTTTAGATTTCTGTCCATACTTGGCTGGCACCCGGTACATCTCCTTGGGTCCACCACTGCGCTCGATAGCGCTGTCCTTGATAGGTTACTTCGTCGCCGCCTTGATAGGCTTTGCCGCTGTTCCACTCGATTGATGCACTGCCAGATTCAAGCTGCCATGCATCACTACTGTCTGGTTGTGCGCCTTGGTTCCACCATTTCGCACTGTAAACGCCGCCGTTAAAACTCACTTTATCGCCCGTGTTGTATTGGCTTGTGCTATTCCAAGCGGGCACGCTCGGATCAACAGGATCAGGGTCGATTACAGTGCTATTAAGCACAGTCACGGTAAAACTTACTTGGCTTGTGAGCTCGCCATCTGACACCGATACACTCACGGTGTAGCTTGAATCAGCATCCACAGCAGGGGCAGTTAGCGTGATGTTGGCATCGCTGCCCGTAAAGCTCAGTGGTGCAGGAATATCCCAGCTATAAGTTAATGTGCTTTGTTGATCATCAAAGGCGTGCAGGTGTATCGCGGTGCTGCTCTCTTCTTCGACTTGAAGGTCATCTGGTTGATGAATAATCGGCGCGGTATTGTCAGGTGCAGCTTGTACGCTTAGTGCAAAGCTGTAATTTGTATTCGTTGTAAAGACTTGATTTATCAATAAATCTGTAGCATCAAAGGCAATATCTCCAGCGCTATTTTGCACGCCAATATTAACTAAGTGCGCGTAATTAAGGTTTAACAGCGCTGCAAATTCAGCCTGCCAATTAGCTTGATTATCAGTTGTGATCTGCATTTGTTGAGTAAGTAACTCTTGACCATTTTCATCAAATAACCGCGCTGACACACTACCGCCAACCTCGCCGTTTTGCCCTTGACGAACAAAGTAGCTAATTGCTGTCCAATCGCTTGGCTCTGTCGGGGTCGCATCGCTAACGATATTAATATCGCTACAGTTGTAGAAGCCTTCGCCACCGGCATCATCTCGTTGCCAGCGCGTGTATAAAATGGCATCGCCACTGCGTCCTTGTGGAATCGATACGCTCATTTCATAGTAACGGTCGTTGTTAGCGTCAATACTAAAATCAACATTGCCGTACTCTTCAACAAGCTCTAGGTCATCCCAAGTAAGCACTTGAGTTGCACTATCAAAGCCCGGTTTTGTTAAATAAAACTGCCAGAAACTCGGGTTATGCGGCGTACTCGCTAAAAAGCGCACTAAAATATCGCCATTTGTATTAGGAATAACTTCACTGCGTTGCCAATGCGCTGAAGGTAAATCCATACCGCGTTTTTCTGGGTCGCCTGCTGCACATAACCGGCCGTCAGGTACACTTTGTTTTACTGCATCAAGGTTTGTGTATTCAATGGTATTAGCTGAAAATTCAATGTCTTGAACAAATTGCACATGCCCTGCTTCAACAAACGCTGCTCGACAAGCAAGGTTAGGGATCCCCGTGCCATCAGCAGGCCACCAGTAACCGCCATCGGCATTACAAAATGCTTGGCGTGCCTTCGGGCTTTCTAAGAATCCGTGGGCATTCACATGGCTTGATGCACAGGCAAGCAGCATGCTGGTTGCCACTGCCGATAAAGACAATGCCTTTGATTTCATTACTTTCATTGTTGTTCTCGCTGTAGAAATGCGGAGCAAAGTGCTTGCTCCGCTTAGTTGGTTAAAGCGTGCAACTCACCGTCCAGTCAGCCGATGTGCCTGGCTCTGTGCTCGTCCACCACTTTGCTTCGTAAATCACGTTGTTGTGATTCATTAAGTCGCCGCCAACAGCATGGCTTGGATTACCAGCCCAGTCAGTTTGCGGCCAATTTGGATACACAGGGATGCTTGCTACATCAACACCATTACAGCTTCCCTCGCCACCCGTATCACCACCGGTGTCACCGCCAGTATCACCACTGCCGGCAGTGCCGTCTGGTAGCATTGGGTATTCGTATTTGAAGGCGTAGGTTTTGCCATTTTTCTCAATGGTGAAATTAGTTGGCCCCGTAATTGGCATGTAGTACATAACTTGTGCCTCAACGGTTTCACCTGTGTTAAATGACTTTTCGATACCGCCCCACTCATTCACTAAGGTGATTGAAAAACGATGAAACTCATTTTCAAAGCCGCCGATATTATCGCCAGCCGCATTAGAACCATTCGCTTCAACAGCCATGCCGAGCTTTTCTTGTGCATTCCAATTTGATTTGAAAATTGCAGAGGTAGAAACGGGCACATCAAAGCTGATTTTCGCGCCGCTTAAGTCGATATCTGAGTTATTGGTGAATGCGAATGTAGGTGAAATCGGATAGTTATCATCACCAATTGGGAAGTCTTTCACCGTAAAGCTTACGTCAACCGCTTCGCTTGGAATGGTAAAATCAACATTACCTTGATGAGTGTTATAAGCCACACCACTTTGGTTAAATTTATCGTAAGCAAGTGTGGTTAAGCTTGAGCCCATGAAGTACTCACCTTTCGCTGAGTCATAATCATAGTCACCGGCAAGCTCCCAAAACATGATGCCGCCAAGGCCATTGTTGATAACATAATCAACTTTGGTTGCCATTGATTGCTCATCTTCAATTGATAAGAAAACCTTTTTCTCTGCATTCCAAAGCCATGGAGCAACCGCTACATCATCGTAAAAACGTGTATAAGTACCTGTTAATACATCGTCTGCATCGGTTTCTGGCGTTAGACCATAGATTTCAAGGTAAGATGGATTAATACCATTTTCGAGGTTTTTCGCATGCCATAGCGGGTTTGAACCAGCTGGCATTTCTTCACCAACATCGTTCTTATCGTGCCATAGGTTATCGATGCCAAGTGCGCCATTACCGCATTGGTTTTTCTCACCAACGCCGGTTCCTTTCGCACATTTTGATTGATCGGGTAGCGCTGCTTGGCCCCATAAACCATTAGTACCACCCGACACATCTTTAAAGCCACGGGTGTAATATGGAATACCAATATTGATTCGACCCGCAGAAACCGCGCCGCGGAAGTAACGCACAGCCCAATCCGTATTTAAGTAGCCAATACCTTCAAACTCAGCGGTGGTATAAACACCCCATTGCGCTAATTCAGAATCAAGGCCAGTATCAAACAAGGCTGCGTTGTGGCCTACATGTGAATTCCATGCACCATGTAAGTCATAAGACATAATGTTAACGTAGTCGAGATACTTCACGCTTTGGAATGTTTCCATGCCACGTAATAAGTAACCTGAAGATGGCGAAGCAATCGTTAACAAGTAATGCTTACCTGCCTTTTCACCTGCAATATCAAGTTCTTCACGAAGTTTTTGCATCAATACGCGATACGAGGCATTAAGACCTGCACGACGCGCATTAGAGATAGGAAAATCATCAGGGTGGCCTGAGTCATTCATTGACGATGGGTATTCGTAATCAATATCGACACCATCAAAGCCGTAGGTTTCGATAAATTCAACGGCACTTTTCGCAAAGGCATCAATTCCCGCTTGATTCACGGAGCCATCGGCATTGGTTGTCATCGTGTAGAAACCACCGCTATTTACGCGAGTACCGTCTTCACCAAAATAACCGCCAGTTTCAGCCCAACCACCTACAGAGATTAAGGTTTTTACATCTGGGTGTTGTTTTTTAAATTTATTGAGTAAGTTAAAATGACCTGTGTAACTAAAGCTTGGATCCATTTCAGCGCCTGTAACGCCCGGCCAAGTCATGTTTGTCGCAGGGTTGCCAACTGCATTTGGATCACCAATCGAGACCTTATTATTACCATCAACATGCGCAAAGGCATAGTTGATATGGGTGATCTTGTCCCAAGGAATATCATTCACTAAGTAGCTTGGCTGACCATTTGCACCATTTCGCCAACTCGTAAAATAACCAATAACTCGACGTGGATGATCGGCGCCCATTTTCTCACGGCCATTTTCATCATACACGCTACAGTATGGGGTATTCACACCCGGTGTTTGGTATAAGCCTTGCGGTTTACAATCGCTGCCAGGTTCGGTTGCTTCAACAACATTCACAACTTTGCTTTGTGTACCCGTCGCGCCTTCGTTATCGGTCACCGTTAAGGTAAATGAAAATTGTCCAAGTGCTGGAGCCTGCCACGTATAACTTGAAGAAGCAGCACTGGCTTGATGAACTTCAGTGCTGTTTTCAGTTAACGATAACGCAGTTACTTGGCCATCGCTATCAGTGCCAGAAAGCGCAAACACCACACTGTCACCCACCGTTACTTGTGATGGTAGTGAGCTAAATTCAATGCTCGCCACGGGCGCTTGGTTAACCGGCTCTACGTCATCAGATACACTCACTGAATGTGCAACCGCTGTAGAGGTTAGCCCTAAATCATCCGTTGCGACCGCACTTATCACATGGCTGCCTTGCGTTGCTTGCCAGCTCGCTGAATAAGGTGCACTTGTCACAACACTCAACGATGTACCATCAACAAAAAACTCAACACTTGCCACGCTGCCATCCGGATCCGCAGCGACCGCATTTATGACAACGCTGTCACCACTAGTAAATAAAGAACCTTCTACTGGTGTTAAGCTGCTAATTTGAGGTGCTTGATTTTCTCTGACAACGCTGTCACAAGCGCCCAATAAACGCCACTCTTGATCGACACCAGAGGTCTCCACAGGATTGGTTTGCGTCCACCACTTCGCTTCATAAGCGCTACCTTGTGCTTGAACCTGATCACCACCAACATGAGTTTGCCCTTGTTGCCACACTTCTAAGTTGCTGCAATCAATCGCAGCCTGTGCTGTAAAGCCGTATAAACCTAGCGACAGCGCACTCAGTTTAAAGGCATTTTTTATTAATTTATGCGAGCTCATTCGCTCCCTCCGCCCAAAGTTTTGATAACATTTATTTTACAAATCCAACTTTAAAGTAACACAAAGCACTATCACGTCAAGCTCAAAATTACCCATAAGCGGTAAATTACCAGTTATTTTTTATGTATAATTTAATGAAAAACACTAAAAAAGAATTAATTATTTATATCAAACAGCAAAAAACAAACTGATTCTACAAGGCAAAAGTGAACATAAAATTAACAATAAATTAACCACAGGAAGTGCAGCACATCTGGATTGTATGAAAAACAAGCAAAGCTTGTGTGAGGAAAAACAAAAATAATTGAAGTATCTATTTTAGGTATATAACGAATAAATTAGTTTTTAGATAAAAATTTCTAAAAAAATTGACTTAATATTATTCTTAACGCGAATTTTAGGTAAAAAAAAGCAAACACTGAGAGTTTGCTTTTCACAAAAATCCTATTTGATCACAACTTAATTAAGCAGCGATTAAATAGGACTCTCGTCCTGCATGTTTTGCCTTACGTTGATAAGCACCTTTACCTTTTTTTGGTTTCTCTACTTTTGCTGTAAACAGCTTAGATGTCACCATTGCGGCGTACACATTGTCGTTAATTACACCGCGACCAGTATCAACTTGGCCTTGTGTGCGTTGTTTCTTTTTGCTCATTTTTTGCTCCTATTAAATGTGTTGCGAGTATATACCTAGCCAAACTCTACGCAAGCGATTTTTAAGAAAAAACAATGATTTTTTACCCCTCACTTTGTCTTAAGCACTTTTACTAAACATCATGCCTTGTTGTCATTTTATAGACTAAATTCGCATTTTGATTGCATTCACTACCTAACTGCTGGCAAAACTAGCAAAAACAACCATAGTTAATTAAAAAAACAGGATTACGATGACTGACTTTCTCTTAATCGCCTACATTTTTCTTCTGGCCGGCATTATTGCCGTGCCTATTGCAAGTAAATTAGGGCTTGGCTCTGTGCTTGGCTACTTACTCGCAGGTATTGTTATTGGGCCAACACTGACATTTTTAAATGTTGATGTGATTGCCATCCAGCATTTTGCTGAGTTTGGTGTGGTAATGATGCTATTTATTGTTGGTTTAGAGCTTGAACCCAAAGCACTTTGGTCAATGCGAAAACAGCTTATTGGTCTAGGTGGTGGGCAAGTGATTTTATCTGCTGCCGCTTTTACAGGTATAGGCTTAGCGTTTGGCCATGCTTGGCAAACAGCTCTTACAATAGGCTTAATATTATCGCTTTCATCTACCGCGATTGTGCTGCAAACGCTTTCAGAGCGCGGGCTGTTAAAGTCAGATGGTGGCCAAGCCTCATTTAGCGTATTACTCACTCAAGACATAGCCGTTATTCCTATGCTTGCGTTTATTCCATTGCTTGCTTTACCAGAATTAGCGCCCGCAATTGCAGATACAGCCCATGCAAGCGAAGACGCGCATGCTGGTTTAAGTTTAGTGGCAAATCTTGAGGGCTGGCAAGCTGCGCTGGTAACCTTGGGTATGATTGCACTAGTGATCTTTGGTGGTAACTACTTAACCGCACCCATTTTTAGATTTGTCGCACAAGCACGGCTTCGTGAACTATTTACCGCAACGGCTTTATTCTTTGTTATTGGTATCGCTTTGATGATGTCATTGGTTGGCTTATCACCTGCGCTTGGCACTTTTTTGGCAGGTGTTGTGCTTGCAAATTCACCTTATAAACATGAACTCGAAAGCAATATCGATCCCTTTAAAGGGCTATTACTAGGTCTATTTTTTATTACCGTTGGTGCCAGCATCAATTTTCAATTACTCGCTGATAACCTCGCTACTATTGTGTTATTAACTGGGGCACTGATTGTAACTAAAACAGCTGTGTTGTTAATTTTAGGCCGTATTTTTGGGCTTAGGGGCGCATCACTTTGGTTACTAGCGCTGGGGCTTGCGCAAGCTGGTGAATTTGGTTTTGTATTACTTGCTTACAGTGTGTCTAACAATGTATTGGCAGCAGCCCTTGCCGACCAGTTATTACTGGTTGTGACCTTATCAATGCTGCTTTCGCCGGGGCTATTTATTCTCTATCAACGTGTGATAGCGCCTCGCTTTATTTGTGAGCAAGCCAAGCGAGATGAAGAAGAGTTTCCTGATGATAGCCATGTGATCATTGCAGGCTCAGGCAGAATGGGTGGCCTTGTTGACCGTATTTTGCAAGCAGGTGGATATAACACCACCGTAATTGATTATAATTATAAACAACTTGAAGCACTTGAACATGTTGGTATTCGTAACTTCTTTGGTGATGCAACTCGTCCAGATTTACTCAGTGCAGCT
Source organism: Pseudoalteromonas sp. Ps84H-4 (assembly GCF_024124645.1). Lineage (NCBI taxonomy): Bacteria > Pseudomonadati > Pseudomonadota > Gammaproteobacteria > Alteromonadales > Pseudoalteromonadaceae > Pseudoalteromonas > Pseudoalteromonas sp. Ps84H-4. The sequence continues at coordinate 69,323 of NZ_JAMXSK010000023.1, forward strand.
GGCATTGAGGATGCAAAATTACTGGTTGTAGCACTTGATGATGCCGAACAAATAACTAAACTCGTGCGTTATGCTATGCAAAATTACCCGCATTTACATGTGGTTGCCCGCGCTGTAGACCGTCACCATGTGTATGAATTATGGACATACGGTTGTCGCGATATTATTCGCGAAACGTACGACAGCACTATGCGGATGGGCCGTTCTGCTTTTGAAGCGCTTGGTATTGAGCGAGAAAAAGCCCAAGAAATGGTCGATATCTTCAGTGAATTTGATAAAGAGATGCTTAGAGAAGCAGCAGACGCTTACGAAATAGGCGTACCGTTTGAAGAGAACCAAGCCTATATCGATTGCATTAATAAGCTGTTTGAAGAAAAAGAGCCTAAAATTAAACAACAAATGCGCGAGATATGCGAGCGAGTTGTTAGTAGTTCGAAATAGCAAAAATATTACAATTATGGAGGAGGTGTTTTCACTTCCTCTTTATCTTCTCTTTGTGAAAATAATTTGAACCACAGAGATGTATGGACTCCCCTCCCACAGGGGGGTAACGTAATAAGCGACAAAACTTTTACAAAAGGAGTCCATACATGGTGAATCTTAACGTTATTGCGATTGATTTAGCAAAAAATAA
>NZ_JAMXSK010000024.1:0-62665 GCF_024124645.1 Pseudoalteromonas sp. Ps84H-4
TAATTATTTTTTGCTAAATCAATCGCAATAACGTTAAGATTCACCATGTATGGACTCCTTTTGTAAAAGTTTTGTCGCTTATTACGTTACCCCCCTGTGGGAGGGGAGTCCATACATCTCTGTGGTTAGAAAAAAAGGTCTTTAACTCACAAAGGCGTTACGCTTTAGAGAAAGTAAAAATAACCTTGTGGTTTCCTCATTCTTTCCTCATTCACTTCTCATTGTGCAAAAACAATATTTGAACCACAGAGTACACCGAGGCGCTGCGCTACACAGAGAAACCAATATTTAAAAAAGTTTGGTCTCTCCTTCTCTATCTCTGTGCTCTCTGTGACCTCTGTGGTTAGAAAAAAAGGTCTTTAACTCACAAAGGCGTTACGCTTTAGAGAAAGTAAAAATAATCTTTTGGTTTACCTCATTCTCATCTCATTCACTTCTCTTTGTGCAAAGAGTACAAAAAACATATTGAACCACAGAGTACACTGAGGCGCTTCGCGCTACATAGAGAAAACAAATAATCACAAAGAGATTATGAGACGCTGCGCTTTAGAGGAACACAAATTAAGTAAATTATTGGTTTACCTCATTCTTTTCTCATTCACTTCTCATTGTGCAAATTGTACAAAAAAATCTCACGCGCGAAATAAATTTAACGCCTACAGTATCGTATTCGACTTTAAAAGAGTTTGCTCATCCAACTTAAAACTTAATTCCTACAGCTTATGAATAATCCAACAATGCATGTAGGATTTTGCTCGTTGCCGTTATAGTCAATAACCTCTATGCTGAACATATGCTTCAAAAATAAGGATATTATTATGCAAATAAAACACCACGGAGCAGTTAACGGTGTTACAGGGTCTTGCCACCAGCTTGTTATAAACGACAACAACTCAATACTCATCGATTGCGGGCTGTTTCAGGGCGAAGACAGCCACGAAGATCTCAATATCGACTTTGACATATCAACCGTGAAAGCGCTTATTGTTACCCACTGCCATATTGATCACGTAGGCCGCATACCCTACCTTTTTGTAGCAGGGTTTAAAGGACCAATATACACATCCAAAGCAACCGCAAAACTACTACCACTCGTTATTGAAGACGCCTTAAAACTGGGTGTAACGCGTGATGAAGCCATAATAAACACCTGTATAAGAAGACTAAAACAGCAAATAGTGAGTCTAGATTTTAATAAATGGTACCCCATACCTGTAGGAGTGGGCTTTAGCCCCGAAAAAGCAGCCTTGAGCTCCCAAAGCCAAGAAACTTTATTTAAAATCCGCCTACAACGCGCAGGCCATATTCTTGGCTCTGCCTATGTAGAAATTGAACTTGGCAAAAAGCCAAATAATCACAGAGTGGTATTTTCGGGAGATTTAGGAGCCCCATATACGCCGTTATTGCCCTCACCTAAACCGCCATACCGTGCCGATACCTTAGTAATAGAATCTACCTATGGTGATAAAAACCATGATGGCCGAAAAACGCGTGTAAAAGGTTTAAAAAATATTATAGAACGAGCCGTTACGGATAACGGTGTGGTACTTATTCCAGCGTTTAGTATTGGCCGAACGCAAGAGCTACTTTATGAGCTAGAACAAATAATTCACTCAGCTCGTAAAAATTCAATGTGGCATAAACTACAAGTAATTGTAGACTCGCCCATGGCCGCCAACTTTACTGCAGAGTACCAACATTTTAAAACCCTGTGGGATAACGAAGCAAAGAAGCGAGTTAACCAAGGGCGTCACCCGTTAGATTTTGACCAACTGCATACAATTGATACACACCAAGAGCACAAGGCATTAATTAACTTTTTAAGCTCAAAGCAACAGCCCGCAATTATTATAGCTGCCAGCGGTATGTGCACAGGGGGGCGAATTATTAATTACCTTGAGCAGTTTTTACCTGACAAAACAACCGATATTATTTTTGTTGGCTACCAGGGCAAAGGCACGCTAGGCAGAGATATTCAAACCTACGGCCCAAAAGGCGGTTATGTATATATTAATAATCAAAAGGTTTATATAAACGCGGCAGTTCATACCATCAGTGGCTACAGCGCCCACGCAGATCAAAAGGGACTAATTAGGTTTGTAACAGGTATGAAAAAGAAACCGAAGTTAATCAAAATTGTACACGGCGATGACGAAGCCAAAGCAACCTTGGCTAAAAAATACCAAGCCCTACTGGGCGATAAAACTAAGGTTGAAATAGCTTCTGACTAGTAGCTATGACAGCCATTAAAGAAAATTTTATTCACAAAGAGGATAAGAGACGCTGCACTTTAGAGAAGAACATTTAGGTTTGTTATTGGCTACCTCTTTGTCTTCTCATTCACTTCTCTTTGTGCAAAAAAAATCCTAAGTAATATTCACATAGAGGTTAAGAGACGCTTCGCTTTAGAGAAACCAACTTAAAAGACATATTGCTTTTCTAGTTCTCTCTTCATTCTTTTCTCTTTGCGTAAATGTTCTTTATTAACCTGGCTGAATTCAGCAGCTGACCAACAAACAACGCAATTCAGCATCAAACTGACAGCTGAAAGCTGAAAGCTGACGGCTCATGACTCTCTTTTCTATGTGCGGAAAAGTTCTTATTCCAAAGGAGTTACTAAACAAAAACGCCTACACAATGTGTAGGCGTTTGAATATTTCAGAAACGCAAAAACTAATTAAACCGCTTTTAGGTGACTCACTCTAGGCGCAACGATATCGTTTAAAAACTCAGAAAACTCATCACCTAATTTTTCGTCACGGATACCATACTCAATGATCGCTTTTAAATAACCTAGCTTGTCGCCACAGTCGTGAGCGCGGCCGCTCATGTGGAACGCCTCAACAACCTCAGTTTTCATAAGCTCGTCAATCGCATCTGTTAACTGAATTTCGCCACCCGCACCAGCTGGAGTTTTAGCTAGTAATGGCCAAATAGCTTTTGATAACACATAACGGCCAACAACCGCTAAGTTAGATGGTGCTTCTTCAGCTTTTGGTTTTTCAACCATCGTTTTAATTGGTGCGCTTTCGCCGGCTTTAATTTTAACGCCACCGATATCAGCAATACCGTATTTATGAACACTTTCTTGCGGTACCGGTTCAAGCATGATCTGGCTTGCTTTAACATCGTTAAAACGCTCGATCATAGCGGCAATGTTTTCGGTTTTTTGGTCTGCGGTGTAACCATCTAAAATAACATCTGGCAGAACCACTACAAAGTTGTCATCGCCTACAATTGGTTTTGCGCATAATACCGCATGGCCCAAGCCTTTCGCTTCACCTTGGCGAACATGCATAATGGTTACATCTGGTGGGCAAATTGAGCGTACTTCTTCAAGCAACGTGCGTTTAACACGCTTTTCAAGTGTAGCCTCAAGCTCAAAGCTGGTATCAAAGTGGTTTTCAATAGCATTTTTAGAGCTGTGCGTAACTAGCACAATTTCTTTTATACCAGCTAAAACACATTCATTAACAATATACTGAATAAGCGGTTTATCAACTAAAGGTAACATTTCCTTTGGAATTGCTTTAGTCATTGGGAGCATACGGGTACCAAGGCCCGCAACTGGAATCACTGCTTTCATAATTAGTCCCTTATTTAATAATTAAATCTACAATAACACCAAACTAACAGTACCAAAGTAGATACAAGCTGAATGATTTTTAATTTTAATATTCGTAAATACTGATGATTACAAAGAGTAAAAGAGATACGACTAACCAAAGAAAAGTTTCACAAAGAGGTAAGAGGCGCTTCGCTTAAGAGGAAACAACAAACATTATTATCACTTCCTCTTTCTCTTCTCGTTCACTTCTCTTTGTGAATAAATCTTCGCGCGAAATAAATATCACACCTATATCAAAGGCATATAATTGCACAAAGAGACCAAGAGGCGCTGCGCTGAAGAGAAAACAAAAGGCTTTATTATCACTTCCTCATTCTTTTCTCATTAACTTCTATTTGTGCAAAAAGATCTTTGGCAATAATCACAAAGAGGATAAGAGGCGCTTCGCTTTGAAGAAAACAAAAAGCATTATTATCACTTCCTCATTCTTTTCTCATTCACTTCTCTTTGTGAGAATATTTTCGCGCTAAATAAATTTCACACCTACGATATCGCCTTTTGCTTAATCACTACCAAACAAATCGCGAGTATAAACCTTGTCAGCTACATCTTGCAGCTCTTCGGCCATGCGGTTCGATACAATTACATCAGAGATACGTTTAAGCTCATCAAGGTTTTTAATTACACGCGAATTAAAAAATGCTTCGCCCTCAAAGGTTGGCTCGTAAACGACTACCTCAATCCCCTTAGCTTTAATGCGTTTCATAATGCCTTGAATGGCAGATGCTCTAAAGTTATCAGAGCCCGACTTCATCACTAAACGGTAAATACCAACTACCTTAGGGTTTTGTTTAATAATTGAATTTGCAATAAAGTCTTTACGGGTCGTATTGGCATCTACAATCGCGCGGATCATATTGTTAGGCACATCTTGGTAGTTCGCTAATAGTTGCTTAGTATCTTTAGGCAAACAGTAACCGCCATAGCCAAACGATGGGTTGTTATAGTGCTTACCTATGCGTGGGTCTAACCCTACACCCTCAATAATTTGCTTTGCATCTAGACCATGGCTCTCTGCATAGCTGTCTAGCTCATTAAAGTAAGCTACCCGCATTGCCAAATAAGTATTCGAAAATAACTTAATCGCCTCGGCCTCTGTCGAATTTGTAAATAAAATGTCGATGTTATTTTTTACAGCGCCCTCAGCAAGTAAATTTGCAAATGTTTTTGCTCGCTCACTTTGTTCACCCACAATAATGCGTGATGGATGTAAGTTATCGTAAAGTGCTTTACCTTCGCGCAAAAACTCAGGCGAGAAAATAATATTATTAGTACCAAACTGCTCATTAACCGATTTAGTGTAACCAACAGGCACGGTTGATTTAATCACCATGGTTGCGGTTGGGTTAATTGCTAATACATCACTAATTACCGACTCAACCGAGCGAGTGTTAAAATAATTAGTGTCTGGGTCGTAATCTGTCGGAGTGGCAATTACAACAAATTCAGCATTTAAAAGGGCTGACTCTTTGTTGGTGGTAGCAGTAAAATTAAGCGGTTTATTAACTAAAAAGTCGCTTATTTCAGGGTCAACAATCGGTGATTGCTTACCTTGTAATAAACTAACTTTTTTTTCGTCTATATCTAGGGCGACTACTTCGTTATGCTGCGCAAGCAACATTGCGTTCGACAAGCCAACATAACCAGTACCCACTACTGCTATTTTCATAAGGTTATCCATTAAAGCTGATTAAAAGTAGAGCCATTCAAGCTCTCAATATGAATAGCTCATACTTTACCACTTTTATGTTTATAACCACTAATATCCTTTAAAATTATGGTTAATAATTTCAAAGGATAACAATCTGGAGTTAACCCTTTAAATTAACGACTTTACTCATTGAAAGTTCATTAATTGTGTTCTGTTCTTTACTTTGTTTAGCATTCCATACTAAATCGCAAATACCATCAGTAGGGTTAAAGCCAGTAGGCGCATCTAATAACAGCTGGCGAATTGTTTCGTGATCAAAATTATGGCAAGCAATGTCAAACGCTTCTAAAAATACGTTAATTTCGGCAAGCGGCAGCATTACTTCGTTGGCAGTCATAATACGTTCGTGGCAAGTTTCACCTACGTTATCGCCAATTATTAGCTCTTCATAAAGCTTTTCGCCCGGGCGTAAGCCTGTGCACTCTATTGCAATATCTCCATGTGGGTTGGCACTGTTTTTAACCTCAAAACCCGATAAGCGAATCATTTTTGTAGCAAGATCTTTAATCTTTACAGGTTCGCCCATGTCGAGTACAAAAACATCGCCACCTTTACCCATAGCGCCAGCTTGTATAACTAACTGAGCAGCCTCTGGAATGGTCATAAAAAAGCGCGTTATGTCTTGATGAGTTAAGGTTATTGGCCCGCCCTCTTTAATTTGCCTACGGAACAATGGCACTACAGAGCCGCTAGAGCCAAGTACATTTCCAAACCGCACCATACAAAAACGGGTATTATGTTGCTTACCTTTATTTTGCGCTAAACCTTGTAAGCATAACTCGGCCATACGCTTAGTAGCCCCCATAACGTTAGTTGGGCGTACAGCTTTATCGGTAGATATAAGTACAAAGGTTTCGACTTTAGCATTCATAGCTGCTTTAGCTGCGTAGTAGGTACCAAATACGTTATTACGTACACCCTCAACCACATTGTGCTCAACTAAAGGCACATGTTTATAGGCGGCAGCATGGTAAACGGTTTGCACTCCAAAAGTGATCATTACTGTCTCAATGCGGTTTATACGCTGCACAGAGCCCATAATTGGCACAAGCTCAATTTTAAGCTCATTCGCTTGAATATATTCGCACAACTCTTTTTCGATTGAGTATAAGCCAAACTCGTTTACCTCAAACAAAATAAGCTTTTTTGGTTGCTGCTTAATAATTTGCCTACATAACTCAGAGCCAATAGAACCACCAGCCCCTGTTACCATAACTACTTTATTTGTTATATTCGCAGCCATCAGCTCAGGTTTTGGTTCTACCGAATCGCGGCCTAATAGGTCTTCTATTTCGACTTCTCTAAATTCAGAAAGCTTAGCTTTGCCACCTACAATATCGGCCATACCTGGGATCGACAAAATCTGTATTGCCAAGGGCTCCAATAAAGCCAAAACTTCTTTACGGCGTGAGCGACTCTCGCTTGGCATAGCCAGCAATATTTTACCAATACTCCGCTTATCAATTAAAGTATGTATGTCGTTAAATGCATATACAGGCACACCCTGAATAATAGAGCCTTGCTTTGTTACATCGTCGTCTATAAATGCGCGCACATGGTACTCAGGGCCGGCCTCTAACGCCGTTGCTAATTGCCTACCTGATGACCCAGCCCCATAAATAATCACTTGCTCTTTATGTGAGGTAGACATTTTGCCGATCATGGCGCGCACTACAATACGAGAGCCACCCACTGTTAATAAACAAAGCCAAGCAAAAATAAAAGGCATAGAACGGGGCATCATCACCCCTAAAAAAAACGAGAATATAACCAGTGCTACAGTGGCAACTAAGGTGCCAATAACAATCGCCCAAAGTGCTTGAGCGTTCATATAACGCAGCACCGCGCGGTATAAACCAAGGTTAACAAAAGTAATTAATGAGGTAGGCAACAATAAGCCAAGTACAAACCAGTACTCGAGCACATATAAAGGAGCCATGCTGTCGAGCCTTACAACTAAGGCTAGCCAAAATGCTGAAAAAATAAAAAAAGAGTCAAAAACGAGTGTTATCGCGCGCTTTTTAGAACGAGGCGCGTTAAAGATAGAGTCTATTATTTTGTCCACTTGAAATCCCTTTTGTATTAAGCTTGGATTATCAGTTGTCCTAACTGAGCAAAAGCTTAATGATTGTTATACATCCCTATAATATAGCTAGTGAGAAAAAAAATCACTAAAAACTAATACATTTTCACTAATTATTGAATTTAAAAGAATTATAGGAGCTAGGAGCTAGGAGCTAGGAGCGGCCAACACCATAAATGGACTCTCGCTCTTTAACAAAACCCTTTCTTCGCTTTATTAACGAAGCAATCATAGCTGCAATTTCTTTAGCTTCGGATACTAGCTTTAATCCATGCTCTTTTTCTATAAATCCAATTTCAATGCCAATATAAAGCTGTGTAACTAACTCACCAGCAGAACCTTTAGCATAATACAAAAATTTAGATTCATCATTCACAGTTTCACGCTCTATTCCCTCGGCTATATTAGAGGGGTACAGAAACAGCTGAACGCGTTACCTGATCTTTAAAGCCATAATCCTTACAATCTTTAGTCACTTTATAGATATCACAAGCTAAACGAGAACCCCTTTTCCAAACATCCAGTTTTTCAAATTGCATAATTACCACCCTTAGTTCCCTAGACTTCTTCTAGAACCTATTCACTTCCCTAGAACCTAGTAACCTTTCACTTAACCCTATCCCCACTACCACTACCTGTAACAGTCATTAATATATACTTAAAGTAGTTACTAAGGTTAAGAGTATCTATCATCTCGCGATCTGTTTTTGCCAGTAATTCAGGGGTCGACATGTCAATCTCATTCACTTGTGCAAGGCCTGTAATACCTGGGCGTACAGAGTAAACATTTTTAGCATCGCGTGCTGCTGTTAGCTCTTGTTGGTTAAATAATCCAGGGCGAGGGCCAACCAAACTCATTTCGCCTTTCAATACATTCCACAGCTGGGGTAATTCGTCTAACTTAGTTTTACGTAAAAAGCCACCAAAAGGAGTTATAGATGCAGTACTTGCTAAGTGGCTAGCTACCGATGCAGTATCAACCTTCATAGTTCTAAACTTAACTAAAGTAAAAGGCTTTTTATTACGGCCAACACGCTGTTGAGTAAAAATAGGTGAGCCAGTATCGAACAAGCCAATAATGTATAAAACAACCAAAAATGGTAAAGCAAATAATAAACCAAATAAGGCAAATAGAAAATCGAGTAAGCGAATCATTTATAATTCCATTAAAAATTAGTATAAATTTACTTAAAACAACGACGAATACCTTCGTCTAATGTAATTGGGGGCTTCCAGTTCAATGTTTTCTTAGTGTGATCAATATCAACGGTTAGTGAACTCGAAAACCGCTCTACAGCCTCCTTTTTGCCAACCATTGTGGCTAAAAGCTTCAAAAATGATACCGGCACAGGTAATAACCAAGGTTTTTTCCCTGCAGCTAAAGTAAGCTTTTTTAAAAGGTTTGATGTAGATATATCCTCATCATCACTTACCAAAAAAGTCTGGTTTGCGGCATTAGGATGGTCAATGCAAGTTATTATAAGGTCGACTAAGTTATCAATTGAGACAAAGCTACGCCGATTATTAATTGCACCTAGCGGTAAAGGGAAATTCTTTTCTGCTAATTTTAAAAGAGTACCAAAGTTGCCAGGCGCCCCCATTCCGTATACTAAAGGAGGTCTAATTATTACAACCTCCATGCCTGTTTCTAATGCTATTTTTTTTAAGCAAATTTCTGCACTATTTTTTGATATAGCATAATACTCACAAGGGTTGGGTTTATCAGAAAACTTAAAAGGCTTGGTATTAGAAATACCGTTGACGCCTATTGTACTAATAAATATAAAACGTTTCACTCCAACGTTGGCGGCCTGCTCAGCCAACCTTAAAGTTAACTTTTCATTAACAGCTGTGTAATCAGCAAGTTCTAGCTTAGAATTTACTTTATGAGCCAAGGCTGCAGCATGTATTACAACATCATTTCCAAATAATATTTCACTGTAATCGACAGACTCTGTCATTTCTGAAGCAAAAGCATTAATATTAGCAACTACATTACTGCCATTTCTAACTAATAAAGTTAATTCGGAGGTTGTAGCTATTGTGCTAGATAGCTTTTTACCAAGAAAGCCTGTCCCTCCAGTTAAAAGTACTTTCATTTGTATTTAAACCACACTACGTTAATAAAATATCTTAAACAAAGATACATAGAGCGAAGAAACCCAAAGCCCTCTTCATTTCGATATATATTCCAGTAAAAGTGAAAAAGCTTCTTTTTATCAGAAGAAACTGATTCACTCATAACTGTGTAGTTGGCTAACCTTTCTTGAATTCCTAAAACATCTCCCCCGCTTCTCATCAGCTTAAGCCATAATGCATAATCTTCATGACCACAGTTTGGGAAATTAAAACTCTTTATTCTTGTTGATCTAACTAGTGCAGTTAAGCAGCCAATTGAATTGTTAATTAATAGAGATTTATAATTAGCTAATTTTGGTGGGGTATAGCTGGATAAGTAAACTCCACTCTCTGATACAAGGTTATAAGCTGAACAAAATATGTCAACATTGGGGTTACTTTCAACATACCTGACTTGAGTCGAAAGCTTATGACTACACCAAATATCATCAGAATCCAAAAAAGCAACAAGCTCCCCTTTTGACAGCTCTAATGCTAGATTTCTTGGTTGAGCAGGGCTCCCGCTATTCTTATCAAGTTTTCTAAAAACGATTCGGTTATCATCTAAGTACTGACTTATAACATTTTCAGTATTATCAGTAGAGCTATCATCAACAATTATTAACTCCCAATTAGAATAGTCCTGACTCAACACAGATTTAATTGATTTTTCTATTGTCTTTTCGGCATTAAAGCACGGCATTATAATTGATATCAGCATTCCGTAAACCTAGCGTAAACCTCTAACATTTTCTCGGCTTCATTTTCCCAATTATACTTTTCAAGTATAGCTTTTTTGCATTTATTCCTAATACTAGATACTAGACTCTCATCTTGTAAAGAGATGATGCTTGAAACCATTGAAGAAACATCATCATGGGGAACAAAAAACACACCATCACTGTCATCAATTAATTCTTTCCAAACAGGAAAATCTGAAGCTATTACAGGAAGCCCCATAGCCATATATTCAAAAAGTTTATTTGGCGATGATTCTAAATAATTAGGATATGGTTTTAGTATAACTAAACCACACAAAACTCCTTGAAAAAAGTCATTTATATCAGCTCGGTTGACCCAACCTACAAAATCTACATACTTCCAACCAGAATGTTGAGTAACCTCATTCTTAAGCTCATTAGGTGCAAACCTTCCGCCTAACTTTAATCTAAGTTTAAATCCTTTGTTGTTGAGCTCTTCGATTAGGCTGAGCATCTCATAAATACCACGTGCATGTGTGATGTTCCCCAAATAGGCAATATGTTTAACTTCATTATCCAATGCCCTAAAATCAACTATAGACTTTGAAGGATAATTTCTAATTATCGTAGTTTTATCATTTTTAAAGCGGCTTGAAATTTGAGGGGTCGCTGTAAAATAATGATTTATAAATAAAGATGAGCATTTTTCAATAGCCTCTACACAAAAAGAAACTGGCTTCATCAAAAATTTCGGTATCCAGTGTTTAGAAAATATTTGTCTCGGTAAGTCTTCATGAACATCATAAAATAATTTATGCCCCAGAAGTCTTAATAGGGGAGCAACTAGTAATATTTCAGGATCATGAAAGTGAATTATAGATTTTTCCTTATTTCTAAAAAAAAGGAAAACTTTCGCAGCACCTAGAACGGGTCTGAGTACTCTAGATCTAGATATAATGCCTAAATCAATTATCCCTTTGTCTAAATCAGAGCCTTTACCATCCGCAACAACAAATGAACTTGAGGGGTATTTCTCTAGAATTGTTTTAAATTCATTATGATAAACCCTAACATCTTCTCTAACATGTACGGTACTTAAGAAATAAATTTTCAATTAATCAACCTCAAAAAACAGACCCAAAATTAAAACTAAGAAAAACCCACCAGTCACCAACATGGTTAAAGGTGAAGCATTTATAAGATAAAGAGCAAACGGAACGAAAAAAGTATTAGAAACCGACTTTGACCAGTTGAAGCTTATTGCTGAGTATAAAAAAATCAAGCCCCTAACTATTAAAGAAAATATAATTACACCAATTATCCCAAAATTAGCATAACCATCTGCAAAGAAAGATGCATTCGCTCTAGTTTCTAACCTAAAATACTCTTGACCAATTAAAAATGCAGGTTCAAGGTCATAACCATAATCTATAAATGATGATAAAAAGCTGTAACCTAAGTAAGCCTTTTCATTATCAGAAAAAAACTCATAATATAGATTGGATAAGACCCCTGGCGCAATAAAAGCTCTCTCTACTGTATAGGGGTAAATTACAAAAGAAAAATAAACTTCAATAGCCATACTTATAAAAACCAAAGCAACTATACCACAAGCCATCAAAGTTTTAATCCTCAAAACAGAAACATATTGAAAAACAAAACATATAAAATACAATAAAAAAGGATAAATAACTGCTGACTTAGCGCCCGTAGATATATAAATAGAGAAATATAGTAAAAGACTTGAAATTAATAAAAATTTTCTTTTATAAAAAACACCCAAAAGAAAACCAAGTGGAGCAAAAACAAACTTAGACCATGACAATATAAGACCAAAAGTATAATCCGTTAAACCACGAGCTTTAAGTCTCAAAGCGTAAACCTCAGAAAAGCTAGGTATATCTAAAATACTACGATACTTAAAAACTATAGATATAAATAGAATCAAATTTAAACATACTAAAACTTCAGGAAGAGAAAATCGAAACTTAATAGCTTTAAAACTAACCGGTGGAACTTTCAAGTCCACTCCCAATATTAGTGCTGAAGTGAATACAAGATACACTAACTCAAATGAGTCGATCGAAATTGCTGCTACTGCCAAAGTAGGTATGTAAAGCATATAAACAAATAAAAAGTAGCTAAGCTCTTTAGGCGTCATTACAGAAGGCTTTATCATTAAAGCCAATAGCAACACACCAGCACCTACTAAGACCACTTTATACAGCACAAACTCACTATCAATTACGGAAAAATAATACCCAATTGACTCAGAATATAAATATGAGAAGATCAGCATAAAATATATAAGCAATGATGATATGCAAATCAAGACCTTATTCACTTTTTATCACCTAAAACTAAAAATTCATACAACCTTCTTTGCTGAGACGTAAAAAGCTCAGAATTATGCCAAAGTACACGAAACTGGCCTCCAACTCTTTGGCATTTCGTTTTCAGATCATCGATGAAAATACGTGCCTCGTTCTCATTTTTTATCCCCAAATAACGCTCAGCTAAAAGGCTCGCCTCCATTAAAATGAGTGGTTTAATAATAATATCAAGAGATTTACCAGTATTTGGGTGAACAGCTTGATACTCAAAACAAGTTCCTGCTTTGAAGCCAGGATACTCTGCATAACCCATAGTACTATCAGAGTAAATTCCTAAATTAGACAAAATATCAAATGTTTCAGGTGTTCTCCAACGAAGAAAGTGCATTCTTGATTCAATTACTTCACTATCTATATCGAGTTCATTTAATACTTCTTTTAGGCTGCTGAGCTCTTTTGAGAAAGCTGCTTCATCTAAATAAGTATTATAGCTAGGATGCAAACCTATTTTATGACCTTTACTATGTAACTCTTTAATCAAGCTCTTAATAGCTGGATGTTTTATTGAGTAGTCACTATCTTTATCAGATGTTTTACCACATATAAAATAAAATGTATTTACAGCACCATTTACATAGGCCAGTTGGCAAATCCAATCAAATGTATTAAATGAATCGTATTCATATAATTTACTGGAAGATAAGATTTTTGATAATATAAGCTCTTTAAGCGCATGAAACTTCTTTCTTTTGAATATATCAGCGACCAATGACTTTGAAGCTTGAAATATAGGTGCAAATGCATATCTCATTGGGCGGTCTACATCATGTGATATACATAACTCATATTCTCGATGCGGAGGATTATAATTATTTACATTATTTTTTAAGAGAAAAGACAAAAAGCAAAACCATTCATCAATAAATGGTCTATTTAAGTATTTATATTTAAATGCATGTGAACTAGCCGCAGGAAAGCGGTCATGCTGATCCCTACTATTATTATCAACTTCTTCAACTCTGCCTAAGGCCCAAAAAACTAAACCAGCAAAATCAAATGGGAAGCTCACCTCCAAACCTAAAAACTTTATATCTGATAAAGGGGTCTTTGCACTTGAGGGGACAGGTAAGTTCTGCTCCTCAAAGATTGAAACTCCAGTATGCTTTGTAACATCATAAAACAAGCAACCAAGTTCATGTCCAGATGTATAATAAGCTTTATCAATTTCAGGAAATACAAGCCGCAAATTATGACTTTTATTCTGTGCTGTAAAAGAATTATTTTCATATATAAAAGTTAAATCAATACCTAACTTGTTAGTGAAAACAGTACCCAACCACAAAGTTAGATTTGTAAAAAAATCATTTTTTTGCACTTGTCTCACCTCTATATTTCACAACTCTTGCTGGGTTGCCTACAGCAATAGCATTTGAAGGAATAGATTTAGTTACAACAGCTCCTGCACCAATAACAGCACCATCACCAACCTTTACACCTTTTAATATGATGACCCCTGCACCAATCCATACATCATTACCAATTATAATCTTTTCGCTTATGTGATTCTGAGCTGACATTGGCATTCCCATCTCAGTTCCATGATCTCGCCCCCAAATAACTGTTTTAGGACCAATCATTACGTTCTTACCAAAAGTAATTTCACCCAGAAAATGGCAATGAGCATTTGCATAAAAATTGTCGCCAAACACAATTTTTGGTTCACCAACCACTCGGCAATAAGGCTCTAATTTTGCTGAGCCTAAAAAACTACAACCTGAAAAGGTACAGTTATTGTAAATAATCACCCCTTTTTTCTTTAACCTAAACTTAGAAAAAGTTAATTTAAGGTAGTTTTTAAACGACTTAGGCATGCTTTAATCCCATATTTAATACCCACCCAAAAAGAAGCAAAAAATGGAATAAGGTCTCTTTTGTCAAAAACAGCCCACCCTAATTCGCTACCCGAAAATATATTATTTTTAAAATGTTTAAAATAACCAGGCCTAGCAATTAAGTTTGCAACTTCATGTTGCATTAATACAAAGTGTATTAATTTATCTCTTTCTTGCTCATAAAGCTTAACACTCTTGCCGGTAGCAAAATCAAACTGTGTTTTATGAAGCTTTACACCTGAAAGATTACCCACTCTATGCCACATCATAGATCGTAAATTAACTTCCATCAGTTTAAATTGACCATCTCTATAATCATATTTAAACTCAGGTTCTACTATTCCATACAAATCTAAGGCTTTAACTAGTTTGCGGCCTTGCTCAAAAATAATATCAGGCGCTTCATTTGAAGCACTACTGAAAATCCCATATTCGTCAGGGAATTGAGTTAACTTTTTGCCGACCCATTCATTATATATTTTTCCATCACTCCCTCTAAAACAAGTATAAGCATATATATTAGTATCATCTCCTGGAATAAATTCAGAAATAACAAACTCAATTTCATGATTAATATAATCAACTAAAAGCTTTTTTTTCTTTTTATAATCCATCAAATCCTTAATAAACAAGGTTCTGAATACATTTGTAGATAAGTCTTTTCGTTGACTTGGTTTTATTATCAAAGGAAAAGTTAGGTTTTCTCCCATAACAATATCTTCTACTTGTGAAGCTCTTATAGATCGTGGGAAAGGGATTAAAAACTTTTGACATACATCATATTGGTAATTTTTATCTAAACAACTAACTAGGTTTATAGGGTTGAAAGGGATAAAACAAAAACTTTCAATATCATTATAAATAGAGTTCAACAATTCAAGTTGTATATCATCTGTTGGGTATAAAACCAAATTACCATACTTGCTATTTAACTCTAGTAACTTAGATTTCAAGCTTTCAGGTGTCCTATCAATTTTATGGTACTCCGCTACCTTATTGCTATAGCGAGAGATACTACTACCGTAATCCAGAAGAACTATATTTTTGATATCTTCATCATATAATTCTCTAATTATAGAGAAACCATTTATGTAACCACCGAGCACTACTGGAATGAAGTTAATCATTTACAAGCCTTATTTGAAAAAAATAGAAAGCCAATAACTTACAACCAAAGTCACTGACATTTAATTTTTAAAATAATGTTTCCTAAAAACATAAGGGTCTACAAAAATACAACCAATTATTAATCACTTACTTTGTGTAGACTTCCACATTTTTAATGTATTCAGGCCAATTTTATTCGTCTTTATCAATGGACAGTTACCATCAATATGTTTAGGTAGCTTTACACCCGGGAAAGCATCATTAATAGTTTTAAAATGAAATGAATAAGGAGATTTAAAAAAACGTGAATACCATTTATCAAAAATCTTATCAAATAATTTGCCAAATACACTTCTTTTAGGGTTAGATTTTATTTCTCCATGTATTTCATTTGCAAAACTGAAATATAGTTTTCTGTTTAGTTTAAGTTCTACTGGAACTTTTAACCAAAACTCCATAATTCTTTTATCCCAAAGTGGTAATAACCACTTATAGCTATAGTATTCATAAACTCTTACAGAGTTACAAATATATTTAGCTTGTCTTTCACGCCAATCCCAATACTCAATTGACTCAGCTGAATCGAATTTATTTCCTTTATCTAGGAAACTTATTTGTGCTTTAATTTTAGATTTAACAATATCGCAAGAAGTAACAGGCAATAATGAACAATGCTTATTAAATAAAAAACTTGTTACATCTATTTTTTCATAGGTAGAAGGTATGTGGCTGCCAGCAACAAAATCACCTGAATGGCCGGGAATAAATACCGCATCACTTTCTATCAAATTTAGATCTTTAAGTTTTTTTACAGCTAACAAATCTTGAGTATGACCAGCAGATGAGTCTTGCACACTGAATTGAAAGTAATCTTCGACATTATTTTGATAAAACTGAAATAATTCATTTGATGTATACTCAAGGAAGTGCCAGTCATATCCATAAAATTTTGCTACGTTTTTTGATATTTTTACTTCCCAGTTATCTTTATCACCATAAGTAAAGCATATTAAATTCTTATATCCATACTTATGGAACATATATATTACTAACCTAGAGTCATAACCCCCACTCAATGGTAATACTACCTGTTTATTTTTAAGTCTCTCAATCAAAGATTTAAAAACAGAATCATATATTTTTTCGAGCTTTAACCGCAGCTCATGAATTTCATTAGAAAAAGCCTCCCTATAACGATACAAAAAATAATCAAACCTCTCTATTTCAAAACTTACTTTATCTATACAAACTATCTCACCTGCTTGAACTTGATTAACACCCTCAAGCATTGTTTCTTTTCCAATTACATAACCTGTAGATAAAAACTCTTCAGTAATAAGCTCATTGTAATTTTTACCATTATTTTTAAAAAAATAAGTATTATCACTTACTAATATTTTTTTTCCTAAAGAGTAAAATAATGGTATAGTCCTAAGTCGATCGACAACTAAATAAACCTTTCTTTCCGTTTCTAGTATAAAAGAGAAATGTCCATCCAAACCATCAAGCGACTTTTGCATGTCAGATATAGAGTCGACCTCACTTAACAATTTACTAACATCTTCGAATTTTAACTCTTTCTCGGAATTACAACCCCATATAACTCCTTTGAAAGAGAGTGTTTTAGAGAGTTGCCAGCAATATCCTTTGTTATTTGATAACTTAATTTCCATAAAAATACCTAATAAATAGAAGCAACGAAGAAAGCATCACAAAAGGAGTAATGGCCATGAAGTACATTTTAATAAAATTAATATGAACAAGATTTAGAGTGATACCATACCAAACTGCCCATAGTAGAGCGCTAATAAATGCAAAAAAAAGTATAGCGTATGTTGCATTATCAAAAAAATAAAAACCTATAAAAATAGCAGTCAGTCTTGATATAAAAGCTATAAAATTAAAATACATAGCTAGTTTTTGCTTCTCTAATGTCGCATATAAGTTTGTAATAGGAGATGTAATAAAGACTAAATAGAGCCAAAAACTAAAGTATTGCATATACTGACCAGCAATTATCCAACTATCCCCCAATAAAATAGCAGTTAATAAATCTCCATAAGCAAGAATAACTGAAAAAGGTACAATCGCTAAAAATATTAACTTCTTTTGCACTGCCAATGTAATCTGCGCTATTTCATTAGATGACTTAAGTTTTGATGTTTTTTGGAAGTAGACTTGCCCGAAAGCTGTACCAACAACATTTACGGGCATTATCAGTACACGTGAGGCAACGCTATAAAAACCAGCAATACCTGCAGAGAATAAAGAACTGATCATAATAACAGGGACTTGCTGAGAGCCCGTATTTGCTAAAGCAGAAAAGGTTGAAAAATATGGAAACTCTTTATACCGTATAGCCAGTTTAATCATTCTTTGTAATTCAAGCTCTTTATAAATCTTTTTTTTAATAAATGGAAAAGCAAGTCTGAGCGATATTACTACAGCACCCAGTATATAACCCGTAATTAATCCTATACCTTTAAAAGCGCTATAACCAATAGTTGCTTGTGTTCCTGCTACTCCGACTCCTTTTAAAATGTTTGCCTGTGAAACAGTTCCGTATTCAGCTTGCCTTATATTCAAATAGTTAAATGCATTGAATATACCAATGAAAATTACAACAAATGGAACTAGATATAACCACATCTCTATATCTGGTTCAGATAGGAAGATAGCAATTTCTTCGGCCAGAAAAACCATAAATAAAAAAGTAACAGTAGCCAAAGTTAAAGTTATAAAAAGACTTAAAGCCGCAATATTATATGCATCTTTTTCTGTTTCTGGGCTTAAAACTGCTAATTCATAACGACCATTTGCAATTACGCCTAAAACTGAGCACAAGGCCATAAAAATTGCTAGAACACCAAACTCCTCAGGGGTATATATCCTCGTAAGAATTGGTGTTATAGCTATTGGAATAACTTGGGCTATAGTTGTTCCGGTCATTAGAGTAAGTACGTTTCTCGTGAAGCCCGATTTAAAATTTAAAAGAGACATTATATAGAGGTTTTTATGTAGCCATGCATTGGTAAACTAAATACTGATTTAGCTAACTTTTCTGCAATCGGAAAATCCCCCACTTTATAACCTAGTTCTTTAAAAGCAGTTTGCTCATGCATACACGTACCATAGTAGATCATTGTCGGTATTCCCTGCTCTTTATAGCTTGCCATTTCAGCATCACGATTATCCGCAATCAATGTATACTGCGCCCATGAACTAACATAGCCAGCAGGTACTTGAGGCGTTTTATATTTTGATGATAATTGAGCTTCGTAATCTAGTGCTGTTTTATTTCGATTAATAAGCTCAGTGGGGAACTCTGCAAGCTTCTCCAATAAAATTGCTGCTTGAATAGTATCAAGGCGTGAGTTCATACCAATGCGCACATTATCATACTTGTCTTTACCTTTTCCATGTACACGGTATGACTTAAGTAACTCGGCATATTCATCATTATTAGTAAAAACAGCACCACCATCGCCATAACAACCCAGAGGCTTAGCAGGGAAAAAACTAGTGGTCGCTATATCGCCAAAGCTACCAGCTCGTTTGCCATCAATTTCACCACCGAACCCTTGCGCCGCATCTTCAACTAACTTCAAGTTGTACTTTTCAGCTATTTTTTGAATCTCGGGGTAGTTGGCTGGTAAACCAAATAAGTCAACGGCAATAACCGCTTTTGGAATCAACTTACCATCAGCAATAGTCGCCTGTATACGTTTCTCTAAATCGACAGGACAAATATTAAATGTTGCCTTATCTGAATCAACAAATACAGGTGTTGCCCCTTCGAACGCGATTACCTCCGCCGTAGCAAAAAAAGTGAAGGTTGGGCAAAAAACAGCATCCCCTTCTTTGATACCTAATACCATCATAGCGAGTGTTAGCGCATCAGTACCGTTTGCACAGGTAATTGCATGTTTTACGCCCACATAGCTTGCAAGCTCACTTTCAAGCTCTTGCACTTCAGGCCCCATTATATAATGGCCATGGTCTAACACTGTTTGTATACGCTTATCTATTTTAGTTTTTAAGTGCTGGTATTGCGCAGCTAAATCTATGAATTGCATTTATGAGTACTTCTAAAAATTATTGAATCGAAACAAAGCCGTTTTCTAATTTGTATTGCTCACCTGTGTGCTTACATTTCGCAATAGCATTCCCTTCAAGTGGTAAATCTAACTGCTCACCATACTTGCTTATCCAGCCTATTTGTTTAGCAGGTACACCCACCATTAACGCGTAAGGCTTTACATTTTTATTAATAACAGCGCCAGCACCAACGAGAGAGTATTCACCTATTGTCACCCCACACACTATTGTGCAATTAGCGCCGAGTGTTGCACCTTGCTTAACAAGCGTATCGCGATACTCTGTTTTACGTTCTATAAATGAGCGCGGGTTATAAACATTAGTGAACACCATGCTAGGGCCACAAAACACATCATCTTCTAAATGTACATTATCGTATACCGACACGTTATTTTGTATTTTAACGTTATTACCAATAGTGACCTTATTACCGATAAATACATTTTGCCCGAGTGAGCAGCCCTCACCAATTTCAGCACCACCGCATATATGAACAAAGTGCCAAACACGTGTGTTTTCACCAATTTTTGCGCCATCATCTACAATGGCACTATCGTGTACATGATAATTCATGGCTAAAGCACCTTTGAAAGTAAGGGATGCGCTTTGTCACTCGCAACTGCAATTGGCATTTCACGGATTTTTTCGACAGTTTCAATTGCCACACGATTCTCATCAACACCAAAGCCGTTACCTGCTAAAATATTTTGGTAACTTTGTGTATGCAGATCAGTGAAACCACCCGAAAACTCAAGCTCTTCTGTGTTACTGCCGTCATTTATGGTAATACTACGGTAAGTTAGTTTTTCACCCTTTACAGCGTTTTCAGGTAAGTTATTTGCGTCAATTGACAAAAACCATTTAACGCGCGCACGCTCGTATTCGAGGTAACCGCTAGAGGTCTTTTCATCTCTAAAATGAACTTCGTTATGCTTAAGATCGCCAAAAATAAAATGCAGCATATCGTAAAAGTGCACACCAATATTGGTCGCTACGCCACCTGACTTATGGTCAAAGCCTTTCCAAGACTTCATGTACCACTTACCACGTGATGTCATATATGTTAAATCTACATCAAACACAGTGCCTACAGGTGCAGCAGCAACTTTTTCTTTTAAGGCGATAATTGATGGGTGTAAGCGTAATTGCAAAATAGAATTCACTTTAGCACCGTATTTTTGTTCGTATTCTTTTAAAATATCCATATCTTCAGAATGAAGAACCAATGGTTTTTCACATATGACATCAATACCATTTTTTAATGCGTACTTCATATGTGGTGCGTGTAAGTAATTAGGACTACATATAGAAATGTAATCTATTTTATTTCCTTGCATTGCTTGGTCTTCAACGTACGCGGTAAAGTCTTCAAACTCAGTAAAAAACTCCGCTTCTGGAAAGTGGCTATCCATAATACCCACAGAATCGTTAATATCCATTGCAACCAATAAGTTATGTCCAGTTTCTTTAATTGCTTTTAAGTGACGTGGTGCGATATAACCTGAGGCACCAATAAGGGCAAAGTTTTTCATAATAGTTAAATCCTTTATAGTCTGATATCAGCTTCATGTGGTTTTAGAACGTGCTTAACATCATATAAAACATGATTTTCTTTACCTAATGCACGTAAGTTTGCTTCGCCCATTTCTTTTAACTCAGAGTGATCAACAGCTAATACAACACCATCATATTTGCCTTTTTCTAGCTTAGAAATTAGCTCCACACCATACTCATGCTTCACCTCAACCGGGTTTGCCCAGCCATCATATACATCTACCGACATATTAAAGTCTTGAAGCTCTCTAACAATATCAATAATTTTTGTGTTACGAACATCTGGGCAATCACCTTTAAAGGTAAAGCCTAAAATAAGAACCTTAGCTTCATCAATATGAATTTTCCTGCTGGCTAGCTTTTTAACTAATTGGGTCGCAACATACTCACCCATACCATCATTTATTCGGCGGCCAGCTAAAATAACCTCGGGGCGGTAACCTACCTCTTGTGCTTTGTAAGTAAGGTAATAAGGATCAACACTAATACAGTGCCCACCGACTAGCCCTGGCTTAAATTTCAAGAAGTTCCACTTAGTTCCTGCTGCATTTAACACTTCTTCCGTATCAATACCTAAACGGTTAAAGATTTTTGCAAACTCATTAATTATTGCAATATTCAAATCACGCTGTGTATTCTCAACTACCTTTGCAGCTTCAGCAACCTTAAGAGAGCTTGCTAAATGTGTTCCAGCTGTGATGATGGAACCATAAAGACTATTAACAAACTCGCCAATTTCCGGGGTAGACCCTGAGGTAATTTTCATTATTTTAGTCAACGTATTTACTTTATCACCTGGGTTGATACGCTCAGGTGAATAACCAGCAAAAAAATCTTCATTAAATTTCAAACCAGATACTTTTTCGATAATTGGTAAACACACTTCCTCTGTCGCGCCCGGGTAAACAGTCGATTCATAAATAACAACATCGCCTTTTTTAACAAACTCACCTAATAATTCAGAAGCTTTACGAAGTGGTGTTAAATCAGGCGCATTACTGTCATCGATAGGGGTTGGTACTGTAACAATGTATACATTACATTCGGCTAAATCACTTTTATTAGATGAATAACTAAGATTAACAACACTTGCAAGCTCATTATCGCTAACTTCAAGAGTAACATCATGTCCATTTTTTAATTGTGTAACACGCCCTTGATTTATATCGAAGCCTAATGTTGGATATCTTTTGCCAAACTCAACTGCAAGTGGTAGGCCTACATAACCTAAACCAATTATGCCAATCTTTAAATCCTTTAATGAATGTTGCATTTAAATACTCTCTTATATTTAATAAAACTAGGGCTGTGAGCTAACTACAAAACTTTTGTTAAAGTGGACGATAACTAATTTATGCTTACCGAACCAATCTATTTCTAAATCAATTACATTTATTTCAAAGCAATAAAATCTACACCAAACAAGTCACTAATTCCCAGACTTATATTCATAGTTATAATACCCATAATACCCATATGCATTGCTCGCTTTTTTTAATATGCCATTAAATACAACGCCTTTAACATCTATGCCATTCTGTTCAAAACGGTTACGGGTAAGTTCAATTTCGCGTACATGGTTTTGACCAAAACGTGTAACAAGTAGTGTACTGCCAGCGTGAGCGCTTACTATTGCAGGGTCTGTTACTGCTAAAATAGGCGGTGTATCTATAATTATTAAGTCGTAATGCTCTTTAATGGTGTCTACTAGCTTTGAAAAGCGCTCATGCATTAAAAGCTCAGATGGATTTGGCGGCACTTGGCCACGGGTAATTAAATGCAGGTTTGGTACTTTAGTTTGTTTAATTACATTTTTAAGCTCTAAACGGCCCGATAAAAAATCACTTAAGCCGTTTTCCCACTTTTCGTTAAAGGCTTTTTGTAAATAGCCCTTACGCATATCAGCATCAATTATCAGTACCTTTTTATCACTTTGCGCTAATACGGTTGCTAGGTTAACCGATATAAATGACTTACCTACACCTGGGCTTGGGCCCGATATTGCAATAACGTTGTTTTTTGCCTCCATCATCGCAAAATGTAGGCTGGTACGTAGGCTACGGAGTGCCTCAATTGCTAAGTCAGCAGGGTTTTCAACCGCCAATATAGTATTAGCCTGGGTGGCTTTTCGGTTTTTTAGCTTACCAAACGATACTAACTGATCTTGGTGATATGAATACGGTACACTTGCATAAACAGGTAGGCCCATTGCCTCAATTTCGCTAGGGTCTTCAATGCCTTTATGTAGCGCTTTTTGCACTAATACAATAGCCACCGCAAGCATGCCACCTAGCATAGTAGCTATAACCACTATTAGCGCTTTTTTAGGCTTAACCGGTTTTGATGTATTCACCTCTGCATGGTCAATAATACGTACGTTACCTACTGTACCGGCACGCACAATATCAAGCTCTTGAGTTTTAGCCAGTAGCATAGTGTAAATTTGGTTACTTACCTCAACATCGCGGGTTAAACGTAATAACTCTTGCTGGGTAGATGGTAAATTAGTTACTTCGCTTGTTAGGTCATCTTTTTGTTTTTGTACCGCTTTAATTTGCTCAAGTATGCCTTGGTAAGCAGGGTGGCCTTTTTTAAATTTACGGCTAAGCTCTAAGCGTTGTAATTCTAGCTCTTGTAATTTAGTTTCTAGCTGCACAATTTGATCAAGCACGCCTTGTGTTTCTAGGGTAATGTTTACTGATTGCTGTTTAATTTGGTAATCGTTAAAGCGCTTTTCAGCATACTCTAGCTGTTTTTTAACCTCAGGTAATTGTACTTCTAAAAACTCAAGTGACTTTTGCGCCTCTGCGCTGTTGCGCTCTACATTACGGCGCACATAAATACCTGCAACCTGCTCAAGCACTTTTTCAGCATAACTAAAATCAGTATCTTGTAAGGTTAAGTTAATAATCCCCGAGTCTTTACCCTTTTCGCTAGCACCAATCGCTGCCTGCAAATCTAATATTGTATTTAGGCGGTCTCGCTTAGTAATAATAAACTCGGTACCAGGGCGGGCATTTAAACTACGTACCGTTAGCTCAATAACACCATTAGAAAGCTCTTGCCCTACTTGCCCAGTTAATACCGTTTCGCCTTCTTCGTTTAACAATGCCAATTGGTTATTTTGTTGTGCTACAACGACAAACTCAGTACCAATATTAAAGCTAGGTACATCAAACCTAAATACATCAATGCTCTCACCGCCCCATGCATACGAGCTTGCACCAAAACTCGGCTCTGCCAGCTCACCTGGTGAGCTTGGTTTAAAGCTTCGGTATGCGCGGTTACCTATTAATGGGAATAGTTTAGGCTTAACTACCGTATCTAGGTTTAATTTGTCGACTGCTTCACCAATAACAGAGCGCGATTTTAACAGCTCTATTTCAGTTACTGCGGCCGAGGTACTTTCGAACATGCCGCTCATGTCATCGAAGCCCGGCACCGTGGCGCTATTGTCTTCTACCTGTATCATGGCAGTAGCTTGATAAACAGGCGCTGCATATAAAGCATAAATTACACCCAACACCATAAACACGCCGGTAATGGCCATAATAAAAAATTTACGGTCGAGTAAAGCACCCAGTAGCGCCATTAAATCAATTTCTTGCGACTCTTGCTGGCTAGTTTGTGTTGTTCGGTTACTATTATTTAGCGTTGAAGGCTGAGCATTCATTAATGCAGTTTCCTTATAAATACTTTTGCCAAGCGCTACAAGCGCTGTCGATTAGCTCATAAACATGGGTAAATGCTTCTAAGCTCTGACGATATGGGTCGGGGATCTCGGTGTCGTTCAGCCATTTGCCTAACAGAAACGTTTTACCTCTTGCTTGAGGGTAACGTGCGCATAAGTCAGTTAAATGACGCTGTTCCATCACTAAAATAACGCTGTTGTGCTGTACTAATGCTGAATTTATTTGTTGGCCGCGGTGCTCTGACATGTTAATACCATGCTGCTCAGCAATTTGCTGAGCAGTGGCATCGGCTGGTTTTCCTTCTAATGCGGTTAAACCAGCCGAAGTAACAGTAATCCCTTTGTTTTGTAACTTACTTTTAAGTACATACTCTGCAGTTGGGCTACGGCAAATATTGCCAGCACACACTACTAATACTGAGTCAAACATACTTATCCTTAGTTTGTATTGGCTACATCGTTAATTGAATCAACAGTAGCAATAGACGGTAACAATAAGCTTATTACGCGGTTCCAGCGTGCAAGCGGTGCAGAAGTTACATACACAATATCGTGCGGCTTTAACTCAAACTGCTCTGCTAATACGAGGGCTGCTACATTTTTAGCGTGTAATTGATATACGTCTGCAATTACGCCATCTTTGGCTAAGTCGCGCTTACGTAATACAAAAATACCATTTGCATCGGCAGTGGCTTCTCTAATACCACCGGTATCACTTAACGCTTGTGCTAGGTTTAAGCCATAGCGGTCAATATCTACGGTGCCAGCTTTGATTACATCGCCCAAAACGTACACTTGGTGTTTGTCGTTACGGCTAACATGCACAATATCGCCATGTTTTAATAAACGGTTTTGCGAAATATCACCGTGGCTATAAAAGTCATCTAGGCGGATTATTTCTGTTTTATTGCCCGACGTGTAGGTTACTTCACGCCAATCAGCACGAGCAGTAATACCACCAGCGTTGTTTAATACGTCTATAATTGTAAGTGGGATTTCTGTAATTGGGTAAACACCTGGGTTTTCTACTTCGCCCGTTACATAGGTTTTTTGGCTTCTAAAGCCTACTATTTTTATATCAACTTGCGGGTTTTCAATAACACGACTTAAGCGCTTTACAAGGTCTTCGCGCACTTCGGCAACAGTGCGTCCAGCTGCTGGAATTTGAGGGGCATATGCATAGGTTATTGTGCCATCTTCTGCTACACGAAAACCATCAAACTCGGCTGTACGTTGTACAGCTGCAGGAATAGTTAACTCAGGATGGTCCCATACACCAATGGTTAATACATCACCCACCCCTAAACGGTATTGATAATCAGAGGTGTCAATGCCTTTTCGGTTTGTTGTATTAACCTTTTTAACTTCGCGTTTTTGGATATTTATTAAAGAAGAATCAATAACTTGAATATTGACTTTTTCGAGGTCTTTTTCTAAATTTTCTACTTGAGCGCCTGAATCAATACCTTCGTAATGACTACCCGGTATGATTGTACACGCACTTACAGAGAGGAGAGATAAAGTTGCTACAAGGAGTTTAAATTTGAACGCCATTCTTCTTCCTAAAAGATTATTATATAAGTTTACACTTACTTATTTTAAAGCTGATCAATTAAAGCATGACGGCTTGTTATACGCAAGTTAACAAGGCCTTGAATCAAGGCTAAACACATCTATTTATATACAAAAGCATGACAGTACTATTCACTTGAAAAATGCAGCTAAGGCAGCTTTTTAAGCACTTTAGTAGTAAAGCTTTTACAATTTCTATGGAGTTCTTTTAAGAAGTAATTAAAGTCGAAGACATAACTGACTTGATTATTCGTAATTTAGCAACTTTGCATTACTATCCATTTACATTGGAACATCCTTAAGTAGGGCGCATTATACAGGCAAGTCTGCATATTTCAAGCTTGGGGTTGTTTCTAAAAGCGGTTTAAATAAAAGAGTACTAGAAAATGCTTGTAAGCATAAATAGTTATGCTCACAAGCAAGCCTTGTCTTACATTGGAAATAGCTAAGCTCTTAACCTATTGTAGGCAGGTGTAGGTTATTTAATTAGTAAATAGCCCTTCAATAATTCGCTCGCATGCTTTTCCATCGCCATAAGGGTTATGTGCAAAGCTCATTTCTTTATATGTTTCTTTATTTTCAATCAGCTCACTCACCGCGTTTATAATTTTATCGGTGTCTGTGCCTACTAACTTAACGGTACCTGCAGCTACTGCTTCTGGGCGTTCTGTGGTATCACGCATTACTAACACAGGCTTACCTAAACTTGGCGCTTCTTCTTGTACGCCACCTGAGTCTGTTAAAATTAAATACGCTTGATTCATTAAAAATACAAAAGGTAAGTAGTCTTGCGGATCTATAAGCTTTACATTGCTTTTATCTGCCAGCAAGCGTTTAACCGGTTCTTGTACATTCGGGTTTAAGTGCACAGGATATACAAAGTTATAGTCAGGGTATTTTGAGGCCAACGACGAAATTGATTGGCAAATTCGCTCAAACCCACCACCAAAGCTTTCGCGACGATGACCTGTGATGAGTACATAAGGTTTATCTAAAATTTCAGCGAACTTGTCGGTTAGCTGCTGCTGTACATCGTCTTTTGGCAATACGTTATTTTTAACTTGCAGTAATGCATCTATTACCGTGTTACCCGTTACAAAAATAGCGTTTTTTGATACGTGTTCACGTAATAAGTTATCTGCAGACGCTTGCGTAGGGGCAAAATGTTTTGCTGTTAATACGCCCGTTAATGTGCGGTTTGCTTCTTCTGGCCATGGGCTATACAAATTACCTGTACGTAAACCTGCTTCTACGTGCCCTACTTTAATTTGCTTGTAAAAAGCGGCCATTGATGCTGCAAATGTAGTGGTTGTATCACCATGAACAAGCACCCAATCTGGTTTAAACTCATCAAGCACATCACGTAAACCGAGTAAAATTTTACTGGTGATGTCGTATAGGTCTTGGCCTGCTTTCATTATGTTTAAATCATAATCAGGCGTAATTTGAAAAAGGTCCAATACTTGGTCAAGCATTTCTCGGTGTTGCGCTGTTACACACACTTTTGCTTCAATTCTTGCATCATTTTCAAGCGCAAGAACTAGCGGCGCCATTTTAATTGCTTCGGGGCGGGTACCAAATACTGTTAATACTTTCATTGTTTTCCTTAAGATCGATTCAAAAGTTGCGATCGGTTTAAGAGACTAAATTATTACTGCTTGCCTTTTGTTTGTGCTTGAACGTGTCATCTAACTTTTTACTGCAAAAACTCCAGCATTCTACTATGGAATAATGTTAATATAAAACGATCTGTTTATGGTTCTGTGTTTTGATATTTACAGTTGATACAGATACCATAAGCGTAGAAAAATAATTGATTAATATGGGCATGCAGTATAGTGGAAGAGAAAAATGTAATAGTATCAATATACCTTCCCACTAAGAACCGTTTGCCATTATTAAAGCGAGCAGTTGAATCTGTTTTAAATCAAACCTTTACTAACTTTGAGCTAATAATAGTTAATGATGGTTCTACTGACAGTGCGCAAACAAAAAGCTGGTTAGACGAATTAAGTAGCATTGAACCTCGTGTGCGAGTAATTCATCAACAAACAAGCATTGGGGCGTGTGCAGCCAGAAATAAAGCGATTAATATAGCTGAAGGTAAATACATTACAGGCCTTGATGACGACGATGAGTTTTTACCTCACCGGTTAGAGTCGCTTGTTAGTAACTATGATCCAAACTACGCCTTTTTATCCCATGGCGTGTTATGGTTTTATGGCAAAAAAGGTAAAGTGATTGATGCTGGCGGAGGTGAAATCTCGCTCGCTAAAATCTTGAGTTATAACTATGCAACAAACCAAGTTTTTACTGAAACTTACAAACTTAAATTGATAAAAGGTTTTGATACTTCTTTCAAAGCTTGCCAGGATTACGACACATGGACGCGACTAATAAAGCAATTTGGCCCTGCAAAAATGTTAAAAGGTTATTCTTACATACAGCATCAAGGCCACGAAGAAACCCGTATCACAACTGTTAAAAATAAAGTGACTGGTTACAACCAGTATATTAAAAAGCATCATCAAGACATGTCACGCTGTAACAAAGAAAACCTCTCTTTTTTGATTTTGGTAGCACAAAAGAAACGCTACCCTTTAAGTTTATTTGTTAAACAGCTTTTTTGTGGCCTTCAGGTAAAGAAAATGCGTTATTTTTTATCCAGCAATTTACCTATTCTTGCTCATTTTCGTAACAGGCTTTTAAAATGAGAAACCCTTTAATATATATCGTCGGTACGCATTCAACAGAAACAAAAGGCGGTATAAGTACAGTTTTAAAAGCTTTTGAAGAAGCTTTTTTAAAGTTAGGGCAACCTTTCGAACGGATCAATACTCACAACGATAGTAAAGGCACCATACTTTATTTTGTTAATGCTTGGTTTAAGCTTATTTTTAGTTCACTAAAAAATATTAAGCGCCGCCGGATTTATTGGCTTCATTGTGGCCCATGGTTTTCAATGACTCGTAAGTTTATTGTAGCACTTACTGTAAAAGCACTTGGCGGCGAAGTGATTATTCACTTTCACTCACCTACTCTATACCAATATACTAACAGCAAGTTTGGTATGTGGGCGCTTAAGGTTTTTCTTTTACCTGCCAATAAAGTAGTAGTTGTTACTCCTTGGTGGAAAACTCTATTAGAAGAAAAAGGGCTTGTAAAAGACACTCTTGTTGTTGCTAACCCTTTAGCTTATAAGCTTTTTGAACATGCACACGAACCGGCTCCTCAAAAGCGATTTGATAAAAACAATGTAACTCTTGTATCAATGGCTCGTTTCATAGAAGGGAAAGGGCTTGATTTAGTTATTAAAACACTGCCAGATTTACCTAATGTAAAACTAAAGGTGATTGGCGATGGACCACTTAAGAACCAACTTGTTTCTCTGTCTGAAAACTTAGGGGTTGCTGACCGTGTTGAGTTTTTAGGTTGGCTGGCTGACTCAAATAAAACTAAGGCTTTACAGAGCGCTGATATTTTTTGTTTGCCTTCTATCTACGATTCTTTTGGTGTTGTATTTATTGAAGCGATGAGTTTGGGCTTACCTATTGTTGCTTTTAATAACGGTCCTGTTGCCGATATTGTTAAACCCCATGTTGGAATCACTATCGATACTCACAACAAAGAACATTTGTGCTCGGCGATTCAAACTATGGCAAACAATATTGAGCAATTTGATTCTGCCGGTAAAAAAGAGGTCATAGAAAACTATGATCCTACAAGACTAACCAAAGTCATCATTGACTACATTCTGAAGTAGCTACTTTTTATAAATAATAGAAATACTGGCAGGCCTTTATTATAATCGCCCCAATTAAATTACAACGGTGACTTTTTTGGAAAAAAAACCTGTAACGCTCATCATTTATGGAAGTGGTGGTCACAAAGAACAAATGAAAAGGCTTTTGGCCTTAATGAAAACGCATGCTGAATTCGATTTTGTATCAATATCTGATACAAAAGATAATTTTAATTCTCTAAAACACTTTGAGTGTAATGAGCCTAGAGATAAATTTAGCAAGTGGAAAGCCCCATTTCAGTTGCTAAAGAATGCTTTTACAACATCAAAGCAATGCATACAAATCACTCGTAATTACAAGGTAACTGGGCTTGTTTCTACAGGGCCAGGAATGGTTATTTTGCCCGCTTTAATATTTAAGCTATTAGGTAAAAAAGTCATCTTTTTAGAATCGTGGTCGCGCTTCTATAGCCGTTCTTTAACTGGAAAAGTGATGTATCGCATTGCCGATACTTTCTTTGTACAAAACGAAGACTTACTCGCGCTTTACCCTAACGCAATCTATTCAGGCCGTTTATGAAAATATTTGCAACCGTCGGTAGTACCCGCTACGACTCGCTATTTTTTGAAATAGAAAAAGCGTTGACTGATGAAGATGATGCTATTTTTCAAATTGCTGATGGCGAATATAAAAACCCATCAGTGACAACGATCGAGTTTGTCAGTGATATTCATAAATATTATGAACAAGCTGACTTAGTAATTACTCATGCTGGTGCAGGAAGCGTTTATAACTTACTGGAAATGGGTAAAAAAATAATTGTAGTTCAAAACACCGAACGCCTTGATCCTCATCAGCAAGATTTAGTGCGCTTTGTTGACACTAACGGCTATGGCCTTGGCTGTTATAACCCTTGTGAAGTGATAGATAAAATTAAACAAGCTAAAACTTTTACACCTACTCCATATAAAAAATGCGAGTTTACAAAAGCAAAGCAAATTTGTGAAAGCTTAAAGTTACTTTAAGCTTTCACAAACGATTAAAACCTATGCCATTATGCTGCATTTACAGCCATTTCCTTTAGAGTGCGCTTTTCTACAACAGTCCAATACCAATTATTAAAAGCTGACTGAACAATTATTTGAATAATTATTGGTAATATGAAGTGCTGATACCCTAGTTCAAACAGTGCAATGGTTGCTAATAAAGTGATACACCCCGAAAGCACGATAGCTTTTGAGAATGGCACATGGTTATTAGCCGCAATAAAGTTCATTGAAATCTGTCTATTAACATCTAATAAGATCATTAAACTAAAAAATAGTAATGATGGTAGCTCTGGTAAACTTGTTTCTGAACCAATCAACTTTAGTAAAAGTGGTCCAATAATACTAATGCCTATACACCCCAACACAACCATTAACATTGATACTAGCCTAACACGACCCTGTAAGCGTTTAACTGTTTGATAGCTCTTCTCTTGCATAGCACGGTTTAAAGAAGGCGTAACAACGGTCATATACAATAAACTTACGGCACTTAATATGGTGAATAGGTTTAATGCCAATGAATATGTTGCCGAGTCTGATGCACTGAAATAGTAAGCAATAATTAATATTGATATTTTAGTAAGCATAAAGTTACCTAACGATACTATGCCTATACGGCTAGCATTAGGTAAAGTTTTAAACAGTGTTGGTTTTACTTTATCAAAGTTAACTGATTGGTACCCTTGCAGCATCTTATATTTATTGATTTCATACTTAGAAGCTACAAAGTAAACAAATGCGGATACAACCCTTGCTACTGAAATTGCTATTAAGGTGTAACCATTTAAGATCATCGAAATGGCCACAATAAAAAATGCAATATTATTGTAGCTTGTTACTTTATAAATGCTGGCAACGTTGTTAGTTCCAAAAAAAAGTGCATTGTACAAAAGGCAAAATATATTAATAACAACCGCAGCACTATAAAGTAACCACTCATATTGAATATTTAAACCTGAGTTAGATGCCACGGTTTCTAGATAGAAGAAATACGCAATCGCTAATATGAGTGTGGTTAATACAGCAATAATTAAAAAGATGAACTTTGCGCTGTCAATAACCGTAGAGAAAAGAGCATAGTTGATATTTGACTTGTCAAACTCACCGCTAACGCCTTGCTTTTCTAGTGTTTGCGCACCACATAGCACATAGTTCATTTGGCGTGAAAAGGTACTACTTAAGCCAAAGTCAAAAACAACAATTAGCCCATAGAAGGCAACAAAAATCATCCAAAGAGAAAACTCTGCTTCAGTAAAATTTGCTAAAGCAAATGGCATAATAATTAAGCTACTCGCTAGGCTAGAAAAGCGAGAGAAGTACCCCCAAAACAGTGCCATTAACTGCCCTTCATTAATTTATCTTTCACGTACATAACGCTTCCGACAGGCGCACCTATAAACCAATTCAACAAGAAAAACTTGGGTATCTTACAGTATTCAACTAACGCTTTTACTACCCCGTCGCGGTGGCATAAATAACGCATATAATTACCGTAAAACTTTAGCTTATTCTTGCCCGATGGCAGCTTTATTAAGTTGATATTTTCGAGGATTAGCTTAAACCGTAAACACATGCCTTTAGGATTTCTCATCGCTAGCTTATCATAGCTATTGGTTAAGCCATCTGCTTGATACTCAATAATTTTAAAAGCTGAATTTGTGCAATAATACTTTTTATCTGCATCAAACGCTGTTGTTATTACAGCTTCGGGCATAAATTTTTCGTCACTGTATACAGGGAAAGCTTTGCCCTTCAATAAAGATGTTCTGATGAAATCACAACGATCCCCTTTCATATTATATTTATATGCATTCTCTAAGATCGTCGATTCCATAGGGTCTTTAGGAAACTCTTGCGCGCTAGGCTTTTGCGTAGCTAAATCAATACACAAACCTACAATCCCAGCAAACTTCTCTTGTTTACCGATCTGTTTCCATATTTTATTAGCTTCTTTAAGCGCGTTTGGAGCCAACAAGTCATCAGAGTCAAGAATTAATGTAAGTTCACCTTTGGCCTCTTTAAAGAACACATTCATACATGAATGCTTCCCCTGGTTTTCTTTTCTGATATATCGATAATCTAAAAGCCCCTCAGACTCAACTTCTTTTATGAAGCTTTGAATATCATCAATACTGCCGTCATCGACAATGAGCCATTCAAACGAAATTCCCTCTGAACAGCTCGATTTTAGGCTCTCATATAACCTTGGTAATAGATGGGCTCTGTTGTATACAGGTGTACAAATTGAAAAATCTAAAGACATGGTATTAATCTAGCTTAGCGCTAAGCTCTTGTTCTGAGGTTTTGCGAATATCGATCGCAACCATTGACTGATGAGCACTCCATGCAATTTTTTCAAATAGTTCTCTATTTTCTATAAGTTCATTAACTAGAGAACAATATTCATCCATATCATATGGTTTGGCTAGTAAGCCCGTTTTATTGTGCTCTATAAACTCAGGGATAGCACAAGTAGAAAAAGATACTGTAGGTAATCCTGAAGACATAGCTTCACACATAGATACCCCTTGGGCATCCATTCTAGTAACACCTAAATATATACCAGCCTGTTGATGCACAGATGGAATTTCTACAGGTTGTAAAAAACGAGAGTTTAATGTAAGTCTGTCTGATAAATTTTGCTCTGAAATTACTGACTTAATTTTATCCTCATCTGGGCCTTTGCCGTAAAGTGCGGTTTGAATATTTCCAGGCATACGACGTGCTGTTTCTAACACTAAATCAACTGCATATTTTCCTCGGTAATTTAGAGGTCTAATACTAAGTAGCTTTTCTCTATCAGCCCAACGCTCAGTAAATTTGAAGTTTTCAGTATCAATACCATTTGCTATAACCAATGACTTTTGGCGTAAGTCTACTCCGGTATTATTTATTGCTTCTTGTAGCATCCAATCTGAAGGCGTTATAAATTTTGCTGGTATATCTGACTCAACAAATTCTGCTAAGGTTTTTTGCATCTTTTTGATCAAATAACAATCACGATATAGCCAGCGAGCTATACTCTTAGGAGCTAACCAAGATATATCATCACGTCTATCATTCCAGATTGTTTGTACTTCAACACCATGTATGAAGAACAAAGTAGGTAGCTTATGATCAAGCACGTATCGATAAAGCACACTTGCATCAATTGCCTTTGAAAAGCGATGCAATAATAAGTGAATCATGACGCGATCAACGTTCGCAAGATATTTTATTAACTTGTTTACAGGGCCAAGAATTACATTTACACCATCTATTGTGTATTTTTCTTCTTTTTCACTTGGCACAAGCGCTGTTACGGTGTGTCCTTGAGCAATATATTGTTTTGAGCGAGTATGTACAAACATATGGCTGTAAGGGCTATCTGTTGATGGATAACGCCCAGTCAGAACAACTAGATTCATCTTTTAATCCTAAACTTATTTATATCTAATTGAAGTAACGTTACCTACTTCAAAAATAATCATATCCATCACTGTTACTTTAATGGTTGTGATAGCAAAAATGAATTATAACACCTTAAGAAAATAAAATTAGAAACTTGGTTTCATAACTTTTGCTTTTCAGTGTTATTAATAGAGCCAAGCATGACTCCCATTAAAATTCCTACCGTTCCAGAGCCCCAAATATGCCCACTTAGCTGCGAAAGAATTAACAAAATGAAGCTTGCTAAAAAAACAAAGGGAGCGAAATAATTAGTCCTGGATAATGTCTGTTGATGAGCCTTGTAAAAAGTATAAACATAAAAGCTTAATACAAATAAGAAGCTAAATATGCCAAAGAAAATAAATACATCTACCCCATCAACCTCAGTCGTAGCTGAACCATCGACTCGTTTCAATGAAATAGCCTCACCTTGACCAAATAGCTGCTCAAAGAGGTTGCTATTTTGTTGAACTATTTCAAAATTTTGTGCAACCATAACTTCACGACCAGACAGTAACATTCCAAGCAAGCCACCCTTGTTATAAAGCCAAATAAAGCGGTCATATAGTCCTAAAGTTTGCAGAAGATCAATGATCATAATTACAATTGCTATTATTAATATTATGATCGGTGCAAAAATTTTTAACTTTAATAGGGTTAAGCGATAAAGCCTCTCTCGCTCATTAACAATTGGCACTAGAAATACAATAATTATTGCTGCAAGAATTGTGGTTTTGGTAGATACAGTAACACCACAAAAGATTGTAAAAAATGATAGCAATACATACCAAAAGATACCTCGCTCATTCCAGAATCTATGAAGCATATAGGTATAAGCTACAAGAAAGGCCCCACCTAGCTCATTACCCGCCATTATCACCCCTGTTGTACCTGCGGTAGTCCCATTACCAAAATCGTAAGTGCTTTTACCAAAACCAAGCACCCCAAGCATGAAGTTCATGCTTAGGATGAAAAAACAGCAAGTTAAAATTTTATGAGTACTTTCAATAGCAAACTTGGGCTGCTTCTTGTACCACTCTCGGTATAAGAAGAAAATGCAGATTGGCATTAGAATTTTTATCGCAGTGGAGAAATCAGCTATAAAAAAATCTGCACGTGCATGGTCCAGAAACTGAAAGAATGGACCGACAAACATGATAAGAATAAATAATAGCAATAAATTGAATAGGTTAATATTACTTCGGGCAATTAAAGCTAATATCAAAATTAGCAGAGGCATTTTATAAATTAATGATGCTTTAATATCTACACCAAGATAAATGATTGAAAAACCAGAAAGCATATCAGCTAAAATATAAAAAGACATCATCATAACTGCCAGTTCTGACAAAAAGTTATGATAGCTTCCGAGTGTTATATCCTTCATTTTCTAACCGTTTAGCTGTTGCTGACGCTTTTTCGAAAATCCCATAATAAGTGACACAACACAGGCAAAAAAACCACTAAAAATAAAGCCTATAATGCATAATAATGCGCGACTCGGTGCAGATTTCTCTTCTGGTACAATAACCTCTGCGACAGTCTCAAACATAGATTCGTCTGTTGCTTGAGCTAATAAGTTAGATTTCGTTTGTTCAGCAATCAAAGTAAAAAAGACCTCTTTGATTTCTGCCACTTGAGTTTTATCGGCCTTACTCGTTAGTAAATCAATATGGCGCTTAGTTTCATCTAGCTTTTTTTGCTTCCAAAACTCGTTCATATCTTTAACTAAAAGCTCTAACCATTCAGCAGCAAGTTTAGGAGAATAATAAACTAAAGAGATTTTCACTAATCCCTTTTTTGACTCATATTCTACATTGATGCTTTTTTTAAGATATTCGTATGCTTCCCATGAGGTAGGAATTACGTTTTTTCCCGGAGGTGCTTCTCTAACCCACTTTTTTTGTTGTGGGTCATAGAGCTCATGATTATAAACAAGCTTGTTTGACTGTTCATCCCACTTAGTCACTGCTAACAAAGGCACAACTAAGTCATGCTTTTCAATGAAAGACTGCAAAAAGTAACGCGAGGATAATAGCTCTATCGCAACATCTGTTTTACTTTCGCCACTGCCGCCAAGGTTAACACCTGCTAAGCTTGCTAAACCACCAAATTGACCAGCTAACTTTGCTAAACCACCCGCACCGCCATCAGATTTAGGCATGTAAATTCCTCTGGCAGTATATACATTAGGTTTATTAATTGCGTAAAAGACAGTGGCTACTGAACATAACAAAGTAAACAAAACGATAAAGATTTTGTAGTTCCACAAGATCTCAAAAAGGTGAGAAAGCTTAATTTCATCGTTTTGATTCGTTTCGTGTTTTACTGAGCTCAAAATTTACTTCCATTTAGTTCAAAAGGTTATTAATGAAGTGAAGTGCCACTTTATTTACTATTTATTTTTTTTATAAATTTTCTAACGTGAACACTGATGCGCCATATTCTTAACATACAAAAATAATATGCCAGCGTTAAGGCTATGAATAAATAAAACATTATATAATCAGGCACTTGGTATATATGTGCAATAATACCAACCGCAGCTAACAAAGCAGAAGCTGTACATATCACAAACAGCGCTTGTCGACTCGAAAAACCCAACCTTAGCAATATATGATGAAGGTGCTCACGATCAGGTTGAAATGGAGACTGTCCTTTTCTAACTCGTCTTGCAATAGTAGATACCGCATCGATAATTGGCACAGCAGCAAGCCACAATGCTGTTACAGCACTAAAAGCTGAATTTTGTTCTGGCTGAGAACCTTCCAATAAAAGCCAAATAACAGTAAAACCTATAACGGTACTACCTGCATCACCCATAAAAACTTTAAATCGTTGCCCTAGAGGGAAGCCTAGATTCATTAAAATATAAGGAATTGTTGTAACGACAATCACTGTGCTAAAAACAGCCAGAGACTTTTGATTATTCAAATAAAATAGGATTGCCAAAGATGTGAAAGTAACGGTTGCCAACGCCCCCAAAAGCCCGTCAATGCCATCTACCATATTAAAAGCATTTATTGCTCCTACAACCGCAACAACTGTAAAAAGATAACAGAAGTAAGAAAACTCTAAATCAAATGGACCTATTAACTGTCCTGCATTATTCAACGTTAGCTCACCAACAAACATCATTAAACATGAAATGACTACTTGAATTACAAGTCGAACTCGAAAGCTAATATCGAATAAATCATCAAGAACACCAACAATTAACAGTGTTCCGGCACAGAATAGGTATAAAGCTGATGAAGAGATTGTTTCAGAAAAAACAATTAAGTAACTGAATACAACAATGAAAATAGCAAGTCCACCAACTAATGGAACCGCACCAGTATGATGTTTTCTTTCATTAGGCTGGTCAACTAAGTTTATGTAGATTGCAAACTTTCTAAAAACGAAAAGGCTCATGAATGAACACAAAAATAGTCCTAAGATATCAAGTATCACAAAAATTAGCCTTATTAAACATAAATAAACTTAATACGCCCAACGACGATCCAAAACGTGTTGATTATACGCGGTTTGCACAAAAAGAAAAATTAAAAAAGAATAAAAAGCATATCTTCAAAAAAAATAACATACTGATATATATAGAAAAATCAAATATTGAACATAAAAATTACATTTACCACCAAATTCCTTACATTTGATTACAATAACAATTGATTTACAAACAGCTATTGTAACAAATTAAAACGGAGAGTATTAATGCTCAACATTCAACGATTTGCCTATCTACTCATTGTTGCTAAACATTTTCTTTAAATAAAATGAGCCAAAACACAACCTAACCTGCCGCTACAGTTAGTATAATAGCACTTATTTTAAAACATGTAGCGGCACTGTAATATTGTAACAATTGGGAATAACAAATTTGTGCATTATGCACTTAGTTAAAGTTACTTTTTATTAGAAGTTGAATAATTTTGGAAGCCTGGAACAAAGTGAATTAGTAAACGATATAACAAGGCAAGCTTGGGCATCATAAAACTGGGAGTATTAAGACTATATCCATTTTCAAATTTCTTTGTTTTATAGTTCAAGTCAACTTCTTTCCATATCTTTTTTATATTTTTAAAAGAAACCGCATCATGATAGTTCTGTGCTGCAAAAATAGATTGAAGTGAAGGATGCATAAAAACTGGTATTACTTCTTTAAAACAACCATTTATACTTAATGCACCTCTTGATATATACCTGCGTCCCCTAGCGAAAAATGCCTCATACAAAATTACTTTGTTATAATCTGAAAGATTAAGATCTTGTGTTTCGCTACAAAAACTTTCATATAAGGCTGTAAACTCTTCTTTGTTCAAGTTAGAGTAACGTCTTTTAAGCAATTGCTTCGCATTGAATGGCAAAATTTTATATAACGAAGGAAAAAAGCGGTACAGCTCTCCTAAAACTCCGGGGAAATAAAGATAAGTCCCTCGTTGAAATACATCCCCTAGATAGCCATCAAAGAAGAAATCAGATTCTTTGGTTAGTTTGAATGCTGTATGATATGCATTTATAAATTGTGCGTCATTATACTGCTCCGGTGACTCCACTAAATCTGAAAAAACCTGAGCCTCTGTTTCAGATGCTGGGTTCAGATCAAATTCAAATTCATGAAAGTTATCAAAATCACCTTTAAACTGCCTTGCAATTGGTCTATCCGCACTACTCTCGGGACCATAACAGTATCCACGTTTCATTTTACTTTGACTAAGAATTAACCGTGAGTCAAAACCACCTGATAAAGCCAAACATCTACTTTCTTCTGGTATTTTATCAATTAAACTTCTTGTCATGCCTGGTATGCATTCAAGGCTACTTTGAGTTGTTCTAATTATTTCTGATATTTTTTTTTGTTTAACAATCTCACCACTACTTAATGCAACGATAGCTCCAAGAGGTAAGCAGGTTACTTTTTGATATTTAGTGCAAGACCCAAACAAATGCCCTCTTTTACTTAAAAAGGACTCATGTAAAGTTGATACTTTTAACTGAGCACTATCTTCAATTGCTTTTGTTGTTGGAGCGATAATAATTTCGCTTTCATTTATATGTAAGTAGTGAAAATTTAAGCCAAAATTGTCTTGAAAGAAGTAGCTTTCGTCACTTGAATAGAAAACACCTGAATACACACCAAATTCAATATTATCTAGAGCTTGAAAACCAACTTTTTCAAGATCATTTGAAAGAGCTTCTATGTTATTTAGTTTTCCATCATATATAAACCAACCTACCATATTTAAGTTGTTAGCTGATAACTCAAAGTCTTGCTTATATACGGCAATACATTGGTCACTTATTTGTTTTGAAGATAGTGACTCTTGGAATACTTGTGGAATATTTGGAG
Source organism: Pseudoalteromonas sp. Ps84H-4 (assembly GCF_024124645.1). NCBI lineage: Bacteria > Pseudomonadati > Pseudomonadota > Gammaproteobacteria > Alteromonadales > Pseudoalteromonadaceae > Pseudoalteromonas > Pseudoalteromonas sp. Ps84H-4. The sequence goes on from NZ_JAMXSK010000024.1 coordinate 40,060, forward strand.
GGCAAGTATTTATATAAAACCCTTTCATTTATTAATCCTAAAAATTTAAGTAAGGAACAAAGCTACACAAACAGGTAAAAAGAATGCATAGCATCTAATTTAACAGTAAATGCTCAAGATTGACTAATTTCCATATGACAACTTAACTAGCTCTTGAAGTAGTAAGTAAGCAATTACTTTAAAATATCAAATACTTGCAACCACATTTTTTCACTTTTTTGCTTATATGAAATAATGTACTTTTCTAGGCCACTTTTTTTCTGTTCTAATTGCTTTAAAGTTATGTTAAGTAAAGTACTTAGCTGCTCATTTGTAATGCCTGAGGCTATTAGCATATCCGAAACTTCATACTCATTAAAAAGCTCTTGATATTTATGACTCCAACCGGTTGCAATACATGGAACTCCTTGCGATAAAGAGCTTACACAGCCATGAAACCTTGAGGAAATTACTAACTTCCCATTTGATATTAAATATTTTACTCCTTTTGCATCTTTAGGCTCAATCACTTCGCATGGCTTAGCAATTAATTGATTAATTTCATCGCACAGGATGGCATCTTCAAAACCACTATGATTGACGATTATAACTTTTTCGTTAGCTTCTTGAGCTTTATTAACTAAAAATGCCAGCGTCTCTACGTAATGCTCACGCCACCAGTCATCTTTATTTTTATTACTCTGCATTTTCGAGTTTGGAATGATAATTATATGATCTTTATATTTTGTATATTCGCTCAGCTCAGTTGGAATAAGTAAATTTGTAAAGTCAGGTGCTTGAGCTATGTGGCTAGACTCGCTAACAAGGTCCATTACATGCTTATAAGAAGGCTCCTCTCTAGCAAATACCAAGCTGGCATTTTTGAAAGCTTTTTTTGCGCTAAGCCTATTGCTCTTTCGTGTAAAGGGCCCTAATGATTGCGGCATGAATATGTAATGTTTACGCTTTTTTTTAAATCTCGACACTTCATTTGCGACTTGCTTAATAATTACATCAGACCATTGGTCACCATAACTAAATCCTGATGCATCTAATACAACATCAACATCCGCTTCTGTCACAATACCAAAACGGTTTTTAAAATAATTAAGAATAAAACGAGGAAAAAAATAAAAAACACCATTTAGATCAATGATATTTTTTCTTAAGTTAATCTTTTGATAAGCGCCAACTCTAGCTCGATTTTTATAAGGCGAATTTTTATTATGTGCTAGGCAAATATCAGCACTAGGCAATTCTTTTGCAAGCTGAGAAATAATTGAGGCAAGCATTAATTCTGCCCCTTTATTGACAAATTGAACACCTTTAATCTCTATCAACACTATTGGTTTCCAGCCATATAAAAGAAAAGTCAGTTAGCATATACATCAATGAATATGCATTCAAGCGTTCTGTGCAATTTCTATATTTTACGATAAGATACGCGTTTAACTTAACGATGAAAGCGTGTGATGAGTTCAAACGTTAAAAATTCGCTATTTTTGATCTTAGAAAAGGTAGTTTTACTAGGACTCAGCTTTTTTAATAGTGTACTGCTAGCCCGTATAGCAGGACCTACTTTTTTTGGCGACTTTTCGTATATTATTTCATTTGCAGGTCTTTTTAGCCCTCTTTGTATTATGGGTTTAAATAATGTTGTTACTAAGTATGTGGTGAAGCACCCCAAAAATAGTCATTACTACATAAAATCAGCATTGCGTATACGCTTACTCGGCGCTTGCTTTTCTGTTTTAGTGACTACTCTCATTTGCCTGCACTTTTTAGATATCGCTAATGAGCAATCAAAGCTCATTATCCTTCTTGTTGCTATGCAAGGTTTTACTTTTTTATACGTACTAGAATTTTTTTATATTGCAAAAAAACAAGTTACTACACTTGTCCGAGTCCGCTTAATCATAATTACTTTCATCAATGTCGCGAAACTTGTCGCTATACTTAACTCTGCCAGCCTGCAAGGCTTAGTTCTTCTTCAAGGTTTAGAAAGTGTTTTTATTGGCTGTTGCTATTACTTTATTTATATTTCTCAAGGGCACCACAAAGAAATAAAACGAAAAGCAAGGTTAAGTTCTCACCTCGCTCTATACAAAAAAGGTCAATGGCTTCTATTTTCTGGAATTGCTGCTGCACTTTATTTAAAAGTCGATCAAATAATGCTCGCGCAGTTGGTTAACACAGAAGCTGTCGCTTATTATGCTGCGGCCGCTAAACTATCGGAGTTTTGGTATGTTTTCCCTGTATTAATTGCAAACGTATATACAGCTCAGTTAAGTCACACGAGATTTAAGGCTTACCATGCCTACGAAGTCACTCTACAACAATTGATTGTTGTACTTACATTAATAGCACTAACACTGAGCATTTTTCTTTGGTTCTTTTCCAAACAATTGATAACACTAATTTATGGCGAATCATATCGTGCTAGTGCAGCTATTCTGAGTATCCATATATTTGCTAGCGTCTTTATTTTTCAGAGGGCTGTTCTTTCCAAATGGCTCATTATAGAAAAACTTTATAAATATAGTTTGGTGTCAAATGTTGCTGGCGCTGTAATTAATGTGTTACTCAATTTGGTTTTAATTCCAAAATACCATGGAATAGGTGCTGCTTGGGCAACACTTATCTCTTATATGGTAGCAAGCTATGGCTTTTTGTTTATAAATAACAAAACCCGCAGTTATGCCAAAATACTTCACCAATCGATGCTAAATTCACCCTTTATCTTAATAAAGTTAGCCCAAAATTTAAAAGTACATTATGAAAAGCACTATAAAAAAACTAATTAACCAATTTGGTTATGACCTTACTTTGAGACGCATTGCAAAAAGTTCCGATACTCAGTCAAAGTCAATTTGCTTTATACATATTCCTAAGTCAGGTGGTATATCGATTGATTTAGCCCTTCGAGAACAGTTTGCTGTAGCTGGCCAACCAAGATTTAGCCGCGAGGGTGCTATTGCGATGAGCCTAGCAGGCATGAACCGTGAAATTAACGATCTAGATAGTATTAGTGAATTTAGCGACCACCATGCGAAGCAATTATCTGGTTTACTTGCTTACCACCTAGCGCAGAACTGGCAATACATAAGTGGGCATGTAACCACCAACAAACAATTGTTGGATCAGTTTGCAAAACAATATCATTTTCTTACCGTGTTACGTGAACCTGTAAGCCGTTTTAAATCTAACTATGTTTATAATAAATTGACTAACTCTTTACCTATCATGTCGCCTAACAACCTTTCTACTGATAACCTTACTCAAGAAGTAGATGCTATATTATCTCACCGACGCGGGTGGCAAATGGCTAATGTAACGAGCATGTGTGTAACAGGCCGATTTGCTGCAGATGAAGCAGATGCGAAAGCTATTCAAGCTGAATTTATTGCAAACCTGGCAAGCTATAATTTGGTCGGTTTTCTTGATGAGCTAGATAAATTTAGCCAAGGAGTTAAATCGCTTACAGGTAAAGCAATACATATTGGTAACCACAACACCACTGAAAGTCATTTAGAAAGCAATAAACAAATAGTAAAAAGCACTCTTCAAAATTATTTAAATGAGCCACATATTGAACAAAGAATTAAACATCTATGTCGCTTTGAAACAGAGAATTACTTACGAGCAAAAGAGATCTACAGTTAGGTTAGGTATAAAATTAAGGTAGACGCTTAGCTTTATCACGTCTACCTATAAAAAGATTCACTTTATAAGCTGAATGATTTAACTAAATTGGTGTACTCTTCTTTAATTTCATCCGCCACTCTTTCATTTCCACTCACTGAAATAATAACAACCTGATTGTTATTTTTATCTAACACCGCTAAGTTATGGATAATTTGTTTATTCTTATTTATAGCTCCAGTGAAGCTATATTCCATATTTTCAAGGTCACCTTCGTAGACAGCATCATCCTGACCCACACGAGTAAATTGTAAGTCTTTAAAGCCTGAGTTAATTAAGCCTTGTAAGGCATTTTTCACAAAGCCTTGCCATTCTTCTTTTGAACCTGTGTACTTTTGACCTACGAGTTGCTGACAAGTTACATTACTTGCAATGTTCGCAGCTTTGATTTGTTTTATAGAAATAAACTGTTTTAAATTTAAATCAACGCCATTACCGATGTTTAAGGTTTGCTGTTTTTCTTTTGGCTCTGATGAAAACTTAATATCGAAATCACAAGCTTCACTTCCTTGCTGTGCCTGAAGTAATGGTGTTGATGCTTGTAAAATGCTTGAATTGATCCCTGCAAAGAATAAGCTTGATGCTAAAAATACTGTTTTAAATTTCATGCTTTACCTTTAATTAAATTACTTAAGACAACAACTTTTTCTGAACTGTAATAACAGTTGAAAGCTATTTTAGATACCTTCGCCTGGCGCTGCAATGCTCAATTTACTTCTATGATAATTTAAGCACTTTATGTTGACATAAATTTAGTACTTTTGTTCCCTGTATTCTTGTAAATACTTTTCAGGCCTATAAAAGTTAGTAGCAATAAGTTTTTAAGCATAAAAAAGCCCGGCTTAAGCCAGGCTTTTACAAAGTAGTTTACTAACTAATATTAGTTACCACGTTGTTGTGAAGTAGAAACTTCTGTACGACCTTTGTCGTTTTGGCTAACTGCGTAAGCGTTTACGTCGCCTTTATCAGCGTCGATGTTGAAAGTAACGCTTAGTTTAGTAGTAGCACCTTTAAGACCGAATAGAGTATCCATTGCTGGCTCAGAGATCTTAGTTACAGTGTTAGCAGCTAGTTTAGCACCAAGGTTCATTGGGCCGTACTCTTTACCGTTGTTATCGATAGCAGTAACGATAACATCTACTTCTTTATCCGTTTCGTTAGCGAAGTGGATGAAAGTATCAGTGTTAGGAGCATTTACTGGAACGTAAGGAACGTTGATGATAGTTGCGTCAACAGCCCACTCACCAGCAGCTACTTTAGAGTATAAAGAGTAACCGTCAGTACCAACTGTTGCGTTAGAAGCGCTAGTTACTGTAACAGAAGCTTCAACGTCACCAGTTACTGGGATTTGAACAGTGCTTGTAGAACCGTTTGTGAAATCAACAGTGTTAACGTAAGTTGCTTTAACTGGAGTTGCTGGAGTAGTCATTACATATGAATCTAAAACAGCGATAGGTGTAGTGCCACCAGTAGCAGTAGGTAGAGATAGAGTACCTGCTGTACCAGCTGTGTTACCTGCTGCAGCAGTAGAAGCAGCACCTAAAGTAGTACCAGAAACAGTCGTAGTTACACCTTTGAAGTTACCAGCGAAGTTAATTTTCGCGTTAACGTTTTGAAGAGCTAGACCTAGAGACTCATCATTTGTGAAAGTGTACTTAAGAGCATCAGTTTTAACTGCAGAACCGTTTGTACCTACGAAGCTCGTTAGGTCGTCACGCATGATTAGGCCGTCAAGTTGAGTATCAACTTTGAAACCAAACTGAGTTACTTCAGAAGCAATCACACCAGTACCAGTTTCGATAACTGATTTGTCAGCTTTGTTAGAAACGTAGCTAAGAGTAGAAGCACCTTTAACTAGAACTTTAGCAACACCGTTAGTACCACCGTAGTTGTGGTTACCTAAAACAACGCGGAACGCTGAGTTAGCTGTAAGTGGGTTACCAAGGTTTACTTTGAAAGAGATTGAATCTGTTTCGCCTTTAGTTGCGTCGCCATTTGTAACTTTAACGTCGTCAAATGTGAAGCTACCAGTACCGTAGTCAAAACCTACATCGCCAGCATAAGCTGTACCTGATGCAACACCTTGAGTTACAGCGCCACCAGTGATAACACCAGCTGTGCTTGAAAGATCAACGTTTGAATCGAAGTTTAAAGTGATTACTGACGAAGACGGGTGGTCTTTATCAACAACGATGTCGAAAGTTAGAGTATCAGCAGTTGCTGCTACTTTTAATGCAACACCTTCTGCAGATAATTTTTTAGCGTCACTTGAGATAGTTGCCGCTTGTGCACCCATTGCACCTACTACAGCAGTAGCTAAAAGCGCTTTTTTGAATAGTTTCATTATTTCCATTCTCCTAGTTTCATGAAACTGATGTATTGTTAATGAAGGCAATACACCAAGATTTTTTATTGTTCTGGCTGGAGTTTTGCCAGATCAAGCTAAATTTAAGGGTTAACAATAAACTTGTCAAGTAATTAACCTTACATGCACACTTTATGAACAAGTAAAGTATTTTCACACATTTTAGTACAATATAGAAACTAAAATAGGCATTTATTATTAGCCAACCCTCTTAATTTAATTTGTTCGTTTGCATGCTGATGACTCAGTTTTTAAGCTTCTGAGTATCGTAACATGCAATACCAACATTTTTATGACAAAAGTTACTTAAGAAGTTTTAAGTAAACCCGTTAAAGCACGTACAGTTATAGTTTTATTACCGCTTTTTTGAATACGTAAGTTAACTTTCACTGAACATAGCTAAATTATCGTTTAACTGGTCATTTTTCAAGTAATTATTTGTTAAAAAAAACATTAAAACTTAAGATTTTCTAGACCTTTAATAAAGCTTTCTTTAACACGCTGCCAGTCTTCGGTGTTTTGTACTATTTTTGGCGTAACTAAAATCACTAATTCTGTTTTATCAGCTGAGCTACTATCCGTTCTAAATAGGTGCCCTAACACTGGAATAGTACCAAAAAATGGCACAGATGAAGCCCCGTTAGATTTAGTTTCACTGATCAAACCACCTAACATCACTGTCTGCCCATTACCGGCTACTACTTCCGTTTTTAATGTACGCTCAAAAAATGCTGGGGTGCTGCTTGAGCCATCTGTATCAGAAATATTTGAAATACTCTGATCAATAGTCATTATAACAGTACCTTGGGCATTAATAGTCGGCGTTACTGTTAAATTAACACCTGTTTGGCGATACTCAATTGTAGTTGTTTGTCTTCCAGTTCCATCCAGTGGATCATCAGTGGTACTGCCAATGGTAGGTATATCGTCACCTACATTGATATTGGCTGAAACGCCATCACGCACCAATAATGTAGGGCGAGACAATACATTTACTAATCCATCTGTTTGAGACAAGTTAATACTTATATTACCCGGAAGCCCAACTACTGAGTAGCTAAACCCGCCTTTTCCTTCAGTATTGAAACTAATATTTTCATTACGTCCTGTAGATGGTCCATTTTGAATTGCATACTGAACCCCTTTAGAGAAGCTACCCGTTAATTTAACTTCAGCAATAACGACTTCCATCATGACCTGTTTAGGCATGATATCAAGCTGTCTAATAATAGGTTGCAGCTCTTGATAATATTGACCTGTAGAGTAAAAAATAAGTGCATTTGCTCTTTCATCAACCACTAGGCGCATGTTGTCGCCTTCAACTGTCTGTACTTCATTACCACTTTGTGATTGAGAATCGGTATTGCGCGTACTCGCTGAAGAAGTTCGTTCATTTGTAGTTTGTTTTGAACGATTACTTCCACCAGAAAGGCTACCACCAACAAGAGGAGCTAAACTTGCCCCTAAATCAGAGGCGCGCGCATATTTAGGATGATAGATGTAAAAGCTTTGTTCAGCACCAGCAGCAGGTTTATCAAGCTCTTTGCGCCAAAACGCTACGCGGTCAATAATTTCATCACTGCTAGCAAAAACCACCACTTTACCCAAGTGCTCTAAAGGAACAAACTTCACACTCGCTGCATATGGGCCACCATCAGCAACTGTAATTCCTTCTTCTTTGAGTATTTCGGTAACTTTTTTGATGAAAGTTTCCGAGCTCAAATAATCAAATCCAATAAGAGCTGTTGCTTTATTATAAATTGCAGGGCTATCTAACAGAGATACTAACGAAAGCGCTCTGAGTACTTGTTCTCTTTTGCCTTCAATCGTTAATAATGCTTGCGACGCATCATAGGTATTATTGGTATCGACAAGTTGGCTCATAATATTACGCAGACCAGGTTGCATACCATACTGAATTGGTACAAGCTGAACTATTTGACCTGATACATTTGGTACCGCTTCTTCATTACGACCAAACCCAAATGCCTTATCTGTTCTAGTATTTGCGTTATTAGTATGTAGATAAAAAATCCCGTCATTTTTAACAATACTGACATTGTTCTGTGACAAAATTTGCTGAACTAGTAAAAATAATTTTTTAGCGCTTAACTGTTCTTTTAAATCTAAAGTTACAGGCGTAGTGTTGCTTTTTACACTCGCTTCTAAAATATAGGATGTATCAAGCAATTCTCCGAATACATAATGAATAAAGTCATTAAGTGGCAATGCATTCACAGACACTTGAAACTGAGGGTTTTGAGAAAAAGACTTTGATAAATCGATTTCTAATGTTGTTGCCTGTCTTGAATCTGATAGTCGATTCAATCGCTCAGTTTTACCGTTTACCTGCTCTGCTTGCTCTAATTCAACAGCCTCTTCACGTTGTTCACCCTGCGGTAAATCAAGGTAAGATTCTGAAACAGTTACTTTTTCTGTTTCAACACTTGAATTTGGATCTACAAGCGATGCACAGCTTGTCGCCCCTAACACCAAGCAGGTTGAAAGGGTTAAATTGTAAAGTTTATTAGCCATTGTCACTACGTTCAAAAAGTTTAAATTTAATTGTGTCGCTACCTTTTTTGATGATTATCGCTGATGCGGTAACTTCCTCTAAGAAAATACCTTTAGTAAGCTCATCTCCAACTTGTAATTTAACCAAGTTATTTTCAGTATTTTTCAATAACACAAAAGGTTTCATTTTTTGCTTAAATATACCCAGTAGTTGGTACTTCTGCCCTTCTATTTCTAAAACAGGAAATGCTGTTTTTTTCTCCTGTGGTGCACTTACCTTTTCTTCTACTTTAGGTTTTTCAATTTCTTTTTTTAACCACTGTTTTTCTACTTCTAATTCAGGTTGTTTATTACGTAAATTAATTTTACCAACTTCTTTTAGTTCATTACCTTTCCCAGAAGCCACATCCTCAGGCATATCTAATGAATTTAAAAGAACAACAACTGTTAAAGCAGATAAAAACGCTATGAGCCACTTCATAATGCAACCTCATTTGCGTTTTGCCACATTATCAAAGTAAGAGCGACAACCATATAATTTTGTTTATCACCTGATACTTCTTTACCTGCATAGGAATAATCAGCAATTTTAACCATTGGCTCTAAACTTTCTAATTGTCTAGATACATTCAATACGCATTCAGGATTACCTCTAAACCTGGCTTCTAATGTCCAGCGTACTAATTGTTGTTCAATATTACTTTTACCCGCCCAACCTATTCGCTCAACATTGCAATTATTGGTTTGCAACAGTTTTTCTATTTTTCCTTGAGCTGTTAATTTGAACTCGGACTCTGTACTTGCAGTAAATAGATACGGCTGTAACTTCAACTTATTAATAGATAATAAACCACTTTGTTTTTCTATTTGCTTTTTATTAGCTATTAAATTTTCAACCTTAACTACTTTGGATTCATCCAAATAAACTTTTTGCTGCAACGTTTCAATATTTTTCCACATAGGATCCAATACAAAATTTGCAACAATCAAAGCCGACAAGACAAAAAGATAATTTTTATATTTTAAAAGGTTACTTTTCATTTTCACCCACTACCTTTAGCTCCATGATAAAGTAATCCCTCTTGCCTGATTTCCTGACGGGACCACTAAATTGGGCACTTTCAACCATTGGCAACTCACTTATGACCGCAAGAATACTTGAAGCTGAATCTGCAAAACCCCTGAGTGTAACATTCGATTTAGAACCAGAAAACTCCTGTATGTCCATTCCTTCTGAAATCGCTTTATATGCAATATCCCAATGGCTATGAACATTAGGGTAGAGTTCAAACTCTTGTAATACCTGTTCAACATATAGTTTATCTAGATCAATTTTTTGCTTTTGCTCCAGAAGCTCAGAGACCCCGCCTTGATAGCTTAATAGTGTTGTTTCTAGAGAGTTAGCTTTATACATATAAAAGGCATTTACTCCTGCAATGAATATCCCTGCAGAAATTAACGGCCCATAATAAAGACTATGTAAGAGCTTGTAATCTACGCTCGATTTAAAATCAAAAGCAGCTGTTTTATAAAGGCTTAAGAAAGGTGTATTCAAAATAGCTTCATTTAACAAAGATGCATAATCGTCCTGTGTAAGCGATACCTTAGCTACATCACTATGTACGCCAATACTTAAGCAGAACGATTCTAATGATGATACTAAACCTTGTTTGTATGCACTTTTCGTTTTACCTTCCACTTTACTATAAAATAGATTACCGGCAGGTGTCTGTGCTTCGATAACAACCTTTCGATCTTTATAGTAGTGATTAATTAATTCAGTCTCGGGGATGAGTATATGCTTAGAAAACTCATCGGTAAGCTTTTCTGAAAAAGTAATCGTCTTTACATCGTAGCCCTCTTGCTGTTCATTTTTAGAAAAGCTTTCAATTATAAGGCTATTCGAAGTCTCTTTTTGAAGCTTTAAAATGTCTTTCAACTCTTTTAAGCTTACTGAAGGGTAAGTCTGCCATTTTTCGTTATAATTACGGCGAGAGACTATGATTACTTTTTTACTTTTGTCAGTTACCTTGAATTCACTTGCTGCCAGTAAAAATAAATTTTCGTGGTAGTAAGCAATGCTATTGAGCAACCATTTTTTATTTTTAACGTTTTGAAGTAACTCACTCAACTTCATTTTGATTCCAGATAACATTAGTAATAACAATAGGGCGAGTTAAAGAACGCGTTCTTATTTTCGCCGTAAAGCTTTTTGACACTCGTTGATTAGATTTTTTTGCTGTTAGAGTAACTTTTACACTATCGCCAGGGAGAAAGTTAATAAACTCGTCAGGCTCAATGCCTGATTCCCTGTAAAAGGTATTACCATTTAATCCTGCATTATCGCGCAGTCCAACTAAATTAGCTACCGTTGTATCATTTTTAATAAATGCCTGCAAAATTGGCTCCGGAGCGTTTGCCGGGTTAAAGCCTGTGATATGTTCAACGGTAAAATACTCACTCCATTGCTGAGGGGTTAATATATCGCTATTTCTAATGTGACTAACTTCAGCCAATGATTGCAAGTAACCATTCCTAGGACCTGGCATATCTTGCGATTCATAATATGCCCTTTCAGCCCCATTCAATCTTTTAAGGTCATTTTCATCTTTCCAATCAGCTAGCGAATCAATAAATATATCACTCTCAGATGGCGAAACATTTAACTTCATCAGAACATCTTTAAGTAGCTGTAAATCTGCAACATTCAAGCTAATTAAGCCGTTTAAGTCTTGAAGTTGGACTGAAACCCCCTCCACTTCAAAAGGTTTATTATAAAAATTCCAGTTTTTGGCGATGTCAGATTCATTTGTTACGTTTTGAATCCGAAACTGACTTAATAGCGCATTAATAACTCGAGCCTCGGTATTTTCAATTTTTATACGCAAAGACAACGCTTCCTTAATTTCGAACGTTGTGGCGACCTGGTCTCTCGAGGATTTTATTATATATAACCCAAGGGTACTTAGGACAAGAGTAATTATCAGTACCTGCACCAGAGCAATACCTCTTTGGAACTGCATTATATTTCTAACCTTAAGTAATCGATCAGAACAGAGAAAGCTTCTTCTGGTAGAGCTACAGGAAAATGACTTCGCTCTCCCTCATGCCCTTCTATTTCGAGTGTTAAGCTAATTGGTAATATACGAATATCTTCCATAACATGTTTGGCATAAAGCTGTGGCTTAGTTTGACTATTTACATTATCTTCTTTGTAGTTTCTAGAAACCTCATCTAAGCCAGACCACCCATAATAAACAAAAGAGATTCTTTTTAAGTTCTCAAGCAACGTAACTTGATGTTCCCACTCAATAACATCAGATTGTTTCAACAGTAAGTTATTTCTCATTGAAGCCTCATTATATACGAGTGAATAAACTCCATCATTTTGTAGTATCTTAAATTCTACGACAGAAGCTTCATGGTTAAATAAAGGTGAAGTGCTTATAAATATGACTCTTTCTTTGTCACCTGAAAAATATTGTGCAGGCTCGTTTTTATCCGATTCAACAACGTATGTGCTTGCTGATTCAAAGACTCGAGTAATTGCATCGAATGCAAGTGCTTGTTGGCTTTGCTGCCAAAAGTAGTTGGTTCTTGTCTGCCATTTTTGAGTGTACAAACCATAGCCAAAATATCCTGCATATAACACTAGCATCAATACACTTGTAGCTAACAAAAGCTCGATTAATGTAAAGCCAGTTTGTTTACTTTGTATTCTCACCATGTTGCAACCTTAAAAGAGAACTCTCTTTCTCGGCCTGCACTTTTAGCAAGTATATCTACATTGTAAATTGAGAAACGGTTTCGCTCTGAAAAATCAGATAACTCATCTGTCGGCGGGCTATTAAAAGTTTCTCGATTTGCTTGCCAAGAGTAATAAATACCAAATAACTCCAATTCACCATCTGCTTCTGGTATGTCGCGATTTTTTACTTTACTTCGCAGATCGAATTTTATAGCAGTGATAGCTGAAGGGGTGATTTGGAAGTACTTGGCATTTTTAACTGCAATATCAGTTGATAATGTAGCACTTTTAAAAATTTCACTCGCTAAAGCTAATGCTGTAAACAAAATAATCGCCGCGATTAATACTTCAAGCAGCGTAAACCCTTTATTTTTATTCATAAGGCTTGAACATTGTATTTATTGGAAATTCACGACTAGTTTCATTCCACTTTACAGTGAAGGAGTTCGGCATAATGGCTGATTTTGTGTTTATGGTATAACTTGACTTTTCAAACTCAAGTTCTTCAAATTCAAGATTCGTGACTTGATCGGCAATACTGATTTTGAACATGCTGCCATCAAGATCAACCTTTATAGGATAGCCGCCATAATATGCCTTATAACTCAGCATTTTGAAGTAATTTTGGGTTTTTTCAAGCTCAACTAAACGAGTCTGTTGAGCAACATTCTTAACAATAACACCGCCCGTCAACCCCATTAAAACAGCCATTATTGCCATAACGACCATTAGCTCAATGAGTGAGAATCCTTTGATTTTAAAAGGGGACATCATTAATTGATACCATACTCATCAACATAGTGATTACGATACCACCAACAAAACCACCCATAAAAATAAGCATTATAGGTTCTAGCATAGTGGTCAGCTTTTTAATAATTCCTTCCAATTCAGATTTACTACGCTGAGCAACTTCTGAAAAAACTCTTGGTAAACGCCCTGTTTCTTCGCCAACTTTGATTATCGATAGAAAAAAGTCTGGAAATATGCGTGTTTTTTCTAACACATGACTCAACTGTTTACCGGTTTTTAGCTGCTTAAGTGCTAGTTTGGCATCTCGTTTTAATTCTGGATGTTTTAAAGTGTTGGCTGTCAACTCCAGTGTTGTATCTAGCTGTAAACCAGCTTCTAACATCATTGCCATTGATTGGGAAAAACGGATACGCTCAGCCGTTAAAATTACACTTCCGATACCTGGTAAATGCGATACTTTGACATAAAACCAGTTTTTCACTTCAGGTTGCTTTAAGCCATATGTCAAACCTGTAATTGCCGCAACAATCCCACTGATAATAATCACTTGATAATCCACAAAAAAATTACTGACATTAATAATCATTTGTGTGTACCAGGGAGCTTGGCTAAGGTCAGTAAAAATACCTGACATTTTGGGGACAATGAATGTAAGCACAAAATAAACCGCCATGATACAAACAAAGAATATAACGCTAGGATAAGTTAATGCGGTGCTTATTTGAGAACGCAAATCTTTTTGAAACTTTAAGTCGTTTGATAAGCGCTGTAAAACTTCTGGTAGATTTCCTGACGTTTCACCTATTTTAAGTAGGCTAATATACAAAGGACCAAACAGCTGCTCATGCTGTGAGAACGCTTCGCTTAACGAAGCACCTTTTTTTAAAGATGCAGAAATTTGGCTTAACAAACGTGTCAACGCAGGATGACCATTTGCTTTTTTAATAATATCAATTCCGCGATCTACGCGAATTCCACTTTCTAAAAGTAGAGCTAGCTCACTCGTAAAAAACTCGAGTTGATCAAGGGTTACTTTTTGCGAGAACAGACTGCTAATACTTTTTGTATTATCAATGGGCTTAATCGATAATGCATTGAGCCCTTCTGTTAAGAGCTTTTTTTGTGCATCTGCTTGGTTAGTTGCACTAACAACACCTTGATGACGCGTGCCTTGATTATCAATCGCTTTATATTCAAACTCCATTAGCCAGCTACTCGTAGAACTTCATCAATGGTGGTTACGCCAGTAATTACTTTATACAAACCATCTTGCATTAAATTACGTCGCTTTAGCTGTGCATTATGGGCTTGCGCACGAGATATAAATTGATCGTTTTTAGGTAATTGCTTAATTTCATCATCACAACGAAGATATTCATTTATAGCGATTCGGCCTTTGAACCCAGTATGATTGCAATGCTCACAGCCTACAGCCTGTTTAATATTTAATTCACTAATTGCTGCGTTTTTAGCTACCTGCTCTAATGGATACTGAGAAAGCAATTCGCTAGTATCTTCTAAGGGCTCAGCACAGTGTTGGCATAAACGTCTAGCCAAACGTTGCGCGACAACAGAAACTAAAGCCGCATTTAGTAAAAATTCTTCAACACCCAAGTCAAGTAAACGCGTATAAGCACTTGCGGCATCATTTGTATGCACAGTACTGAATACTAAATGCCCAGTTAATGCCGACTGCAAAGCGATACGTGCTGTTTCTGCATCACGTATCTCACCCACCATGATAATATCTGGATCTTGTCGTACTATAGAGCGCAAACCTGCGGCAAAGTTAAAACCGATATCGTTATTAACTTGTACTTGGTTAACCCCCTCTAACTGATATTCAACTGGGTCTTCTAATGTAATGATTTTTACGTCTGGACGATTAAGCTCATTCAAGAATGTATAAAGTGTTGTTGTTTTACCTGAGCCTGTAGGCCCAGTTAACAAGATTACACCTGTTGTTTTACGTAAGTCTTGCTGAATTAGACTTTGTGTATCATTGGAAAGCCCAAGAACAGACATATCATAACGAATCGAGTCTTTAAGCAGGAAACGCAAAACAATACTTTCACCATCGTTCAATGGCAAAGCAGAAACACGAATATCAAGCTCTTGATTGGCTATGCGTAGTTCTATTTTTCCATCCTGAGGTCGGCGCTTTTCAGCAATGTCCATTCCAGAAAGTATTTTAAGTCGAGTTGTGATAGGAAGCTGCATTTTTGGAGCTAACTTATCAACCTCATGTAAGACCCCATCAATTCGATATCTAACGCGAAAGCGCCCTTGATGCGGCTCAAGATGCATATCAGAAGCACCTCTAGCTAATGCTTTAGTTATCAGTGAGTTTAAAAGGTTAACCGTAGGAGCTTCTGAAGCTAACTCTCTTAATCTTGCCTCCTCGTCACCTGTTAACTCATCTTCTTCAACACTATTCTCTGATGAACTTTGAATTTCATAAAAGAAAGTTTGAAGCTGAGCTTCTGTTGCAACCAAAATAATAACATCAACATTCTGTTGCTGTATAAATTGTGCAAGTGACAAAGATAATGGATCTTTACATGCAATAGTCCATACCTCATTGGCCTCGAGTAAAACACAATCAAGCTCTTTTAACGCTCGAAGTATTTCGACATTGATGTCTTCAGGTAGTTGCCAATTTGGATAATCTTCAGCATTAAAAAGAGGGTAGCCTAATAACTTGCTGTAAAGTGGTGCTAAGTCCTCTTCTGTCAAGCAGCCCATATTAACTAAAATTTGTTCTAGCCTGCCATCATAGCGACTTTGATATGACTTAGCTTTATCTATGTCAGCCGCAGATATTTTAAATTGTTCAGCAAGTAATTGGCTTAGCTCCATCATTTATGAACTACATCCTCGTTTTCACCTTCACCACCAGGTTGGCCGTCAAGTCCATAACTCATAATGCTGTAAGGAGAGCCATTTTCACCAGGCACCTTATAGATGTACTCTTTACCCCATGGGTCTAGAGGAATGTCTTTTGGCAAATATGGTCCATCCCAATTTGCTGAGTCACTTTTTCGTAATGCTTGAAGAGATGGAGGTACAGTCCCCATGTCTAGACGGTATGTATCAATTGCTGTTTCAAACATTTGCATTTGAGCAATCGCGGTTTTAACTTTAGATGAACTTACCTTTGAAAATAATTTAGGAGCGACTAGTGAACCTAACAGCCCAAGTATGATAAGAACTATCATTAGTTCCATTAAACTGAAACCTTTATTTTTTTTCATGAGAACTCCTTAAATTTAACTTTTTCGAGTATATCAAGCGGGAAAAAAGCTGTCGATATAACGAATTAATATGTCTTAAACATGTTTTAGAATGTCTTTAGCTTGTTTTTTATCAGAATAAGGTATCATTCCTGAATTGGATGGGTAACCTACAGCAATGAACATAACAACACGCTTATATTGTGGTAAGTTGAGTAAACTAGCGACAGCCTTATCTTGATTAATTAATTCAGGCCAGTTAATAGGACAACTGCTTAACCCTAAAGTTTCAAGTGCTAACATAAACTGCATTGATGCAAGCGAACTGTCGATATATATTACATGACGGTCGCGTGAAAGTGGGTAATAAGATAAATCACCCACAACCGCAATTAAATGTGGAATGTTGTCTGCAAATCCAGCTGTTCCTCCTGGGAGATTAGCTAGCTTTTTAAGTAATGGCTGACTCGAAATAGAATAAAATTGAAAAGGCTGCCTATTACATGCGCTTGGAGCTTGTAAAGCAGCATCGATCGCTTTCTTTATTTTTTCTATTTCTACGCTTTTTGATTGAAACCAGCGTACCGACGTACGAAACTTTGTTAAGGCTAAGAAATCCTCATACTCTACTTTGTGAGGAGCTTTTTGATGGTAAGAGTATGGTTTTTTCGAGGTTGAACACAAAGTTGATAGCTGGTTAAAAGCTAAAAAGCTTTCATTAATAACAGGGTTATTTTTATCTACTACAGAAAAGTACTCCGTTATTACATCTGACGCCCACTGCAGTTCTGATTGGTCTACCTCAGAGTTACTTAGCGCAACACGATAAGCAGCAATGGTTTCACTTATATAATCAAGTGCATAAATACTTCTCCTAGGTTGCATAATTAAGCCTTTCTCTAAGCGATGTATATTTCTACGCAATAATGCACTTGATTTCCCATGCATGCCTTGCTGTCTTTTATACGCTAAACGGGCTTTCAGTATGGCTTGATGCTCATAGAAAAAATCTCGTGAGAAGAAAGTGAAATACAGTCCAGATAGAATTGCAGATTTGCTACACAAAGGTAAAAGAGCAGCTTGAAGTTGCTCTATTACCTTTTTTAATAATTTGATTACCGTTGTTTTCATCAAATTCTAACTAATTACAGTGAGCTTATTGCTGCAACAGCTACACCCATTTGATACATAATTTGTGTTGCCGAACTCCAAAGGGTCAAATTATCAATGTAATCCGTATCGAGTGGAACAACAATTGTGTCGCCTGGTGACAGCTGGAAGTCATTGTTAACTGCAAACCAAGAGCCTGCATCAGGAACTTCAATTAAACCGCTTGCTTTGATGATATAAATACGCTCTTCATCAGCGCGCTGTTTAAGACCACCACTTCGATTTAAATAATCGTCAAGTGATAGCTCATCTTGAAATAGATGAGAACCTGAGAAATTAACCTCACCGACAACATTAATGCTATTACGCTTAGAAGGAACATATAAAACATCACTATCTTCTACTTCTAAACGGCGCTTTCCATTAACGATCGAAGGTAAGTCAATAACTAGTCGGCCAACGGCTTTAACTTTAGCAAGATCTGTAAGTAAGCTATTCATATCTTGATATGATAAAGAAGCATCAGTTATTGAGCTGTTAAAACTCTTAGAGGCAATATCTCTTCTCAAGTCTTCAGATATTTTATTTAATTGCTGCTGCTGTTGTAAACGAATAGATTCTCGAGTAAAAATAGCACCTTCAGGGAATGAAAACTCAGTGAAGCCCCCTGCACGCTCAATAACACTAGATAGCGTTTCACCTTTAGCTATACTGTAAACACCAGGGAATTTTACCTCACCAATAATGTTGATTTTTCGATCTTGCTGCCAATTCGGAATTGGATAAATGTTGATCGTGTCTTTGCTCTTTAACTCATATTTACTGATTGAGCTTTTATCTTTTAAGCTGGATAAATCAACACCGATGTGCTCAAGTACAGAATTTTCTTTATAGCGCGTAATTTCTGCATTTTGAAGATACGCTGACTCTTTTAAGCCGCCAGCCGCAATAATTGCATCACCCACATTAGCATTTACAGGGCGAGGATAAACTCCTTCATAGAATACTTCGCCACGCACGCCAATAATTTGAAGTCCACCATCTTTTGTAGCTTGCTGATTCAACTTAGAAAGGATAGGCTTTAATAGCTTTTTACGGCTAAATACTGCGTATTCATCTTCTTTCAACTCTTCTTTGTTAGTCAACAGCTCAGTTATTGATAGCACTTCCTGCTTAGTTTCTTCAACTAAAGACTCTGCAAGCTCTTTATCCAAGGCTGTACCAAGATCAATAAACTCATAGAATTTGCGCTCTTCGTACTCATCCCAAAGCTTAATTTTTTCTTGTTGCTTTAACTGCTCTTGAGTCAACGCCATACCGGTAAGCGCATTTTCTTCATTTTCTAAAGATTGGAAGCGGCTAAATACAACCACAATATCTCGAGGTTTTAATTCTAGGTCTTCTTCTCCACTTATCGCTTTTAGAAGTGAAAATTGATGTACCTCTATATCACCACGAAGATTAATTTCTCGGACAATTAAAGAATAGTCATAATCAGCAATTGGCAATAAATCAGTTTTAAGTGAACCAAATAGTTGGCTCACTTTTTTTCCTTCATGCCAAGCATAATTGCCAGGATGAGCAACAGCACCAAGTAGGGTCACAGCGTTATCAAGCTCTTGGCTAGAAGATGGAACACGAATTACATCACCATCATTTGGTTTATACGCATTTTTATTAGATAAGTTAAGTTGCAAAACTGTTCTCGAGCTATTACCAGTATAACGCTCTACAACTGTTTTCTGCGGATATGCAGCGGCATTAAAACCGCCAGCCATAGCTATTAAATCTTGACTAGACTCATCTTTTTTAAGCTCAAAAATGGCGGGTCTACGTACCTCACCTTTAACGCTCACCTGCATACCAACAGGTGGAATAAACACAACATCACCCGGCTTTAAAATGACATCATTACTACTATCACCTTTTATCAACAGGTTATATAAGTCGAGAGTTGTTACTGTCTTTCCTGCACGCTTTAGTTGTATATTTCGAAGAGAACCAATCTCTGATACACCACCACTCACGAATAACGCATGGGTAATTGAAGCTAATGAAGGAACAGTATAAGCACCAGGCTTGTATGCCTCACCTAAAACCATAATACGGATTGAGCGTGTTTTGCCCATTGATACAAAAGCTTCAGTACCAATAACCTCTTGTTTAACTTTAGCTTTAATAAGTTCAACTACATCACTGTATTGCATACCACTAACTGTGACTGGCTTAAGTTTATTAATTGTTAAGCGGCCTTCACGGTCTATTACAACTTCTTCTGTAGAAGATTCTTTACCAAATAAGCTAACTGAGAAAGTATCACCTGGACCAACAATATAAGAATCAGGCACTAGAGCACTTTCTGACGGTGCAAACGTGGTTGGTTCACCAGAAAAAAGTTCATAACCGAATGGTTTAAGCTTATCTTCTTCAGGTTTAAACTTATCTTCTTCTGTAATTTCTTTGTTATCTTTATTATTGTCAAACATCCCTCGAGACAAAACAGTATCAGTATTTTCATTTTCTAACTGATTCGCGTTTTGACCTGTTGAATCCAACATACTAAGATCTAAGCCATATTTCTTAGCAAGCGCTTCTTGTTGCGACTTAGGTAGCTTTTTAAATTGTTCTATTTGTTGCTTAGTTGGAGTGACTGAATGAGCCTCAGTTATGAATATAAGCGAGATAAAAAGAGCGATTACAAGTCTAAAAAACTTCACAAAGTTTCCCTTCTAAGAAAATAAAGATAGCCGCGGCATACTACATCATTTCATAAGCAAAAAAAATGGGTAAACAAGTTTACCCATTTATTATTAACTTAAAAATTAGAAACTATACACAAGCGTCAATGACGTTTCTGTATCTGTGTTTTCTTTGTCATCGGCAACATCTGAGTTCTGGGTGATGTTATATGCCACTTTCATTTGCAGTGAGCCGTTGATTTTAGCAAGAATTGCAGACTCTGAACGTGTTTTGGTGTTGGTATCACCGTATTCAACTGATACTAACTGAGTAAAACGTGCACTGTCTGAAATTTGCCAGTTGTAATCAACTTTACCTAGTGCGATTACTTCACCTTCGCGCTCACCAGCAAGCGAATTACCGTTGTCATCAACTTCAGTGCTGTCATCTGGGTATTGGAAGTACTTATAACCCGGACCGACTTCAGCATTAAGCCACATGTCAGAACGGTCAATTAAACGTAAACCATAACCCGCTGAGATAACTGACTCGTTACGGTATGCACCAAAGTAATCAGATACGTGCGAGCCGTAGATGAATAAATGTGAGTGCTTTTCGTTTAACTTGTAGTTACCTTGCGCTGAGATTGAGTACTTTTCGTTAGTACGTTGTGTTTCTTTAACACCTTGGTCGTTTTCGATCTCATCTTCTTTATAAAGACCGTCTAACTTGTACTCGTTATTCCAGTTTTCTAGGTTATGTAAAACCTTGATACCACCTTTTAGTGTGGTTGTTTCAGTGTTACCGCTTGTTACAATAGCACCTAACTCACTGGTTACATCCCAAGTTTTGGTTTCATCTGCTGCGAATGCGCTAGTTGCAGCTGAGGCTGCAACTAGAATTGATAAAGCTTTTAATTTCATTAAAAAATAACCTTTACTACTTTAAGTTCGACTTATTAGTCTTCTTTATGCAAATGAACATCCATTTGCGGGAATGGGATGGTGATGTTGGCATCATCTAATGCGATCTTAATGTTTTCCATTAGATCGAAATATGTTGGCCAATAATCAGCTGAGTTAACCCATGGGCGAACGACAAAGTTTACGCTTGAATCTGCTAGTTCAGATACAGCTACTGTGTATGCTGGGTCTTTTAATAAGCGCTCTTCTTTATCTAACACTGATTTAAGAACTGCTTTTGCTTCTTTTAAGTCTGCATCGTAACCAACACCGATTACTAAATCGATACGACGAGTTGATTCACGAGAGAAATTGGTAATTGGGCTGCCCATAATTGATGAGTTAGGCATGATAATTACTTTGTTATCAGGTGTACGAAGTTCTGTAGAGAAAATTTCGATTTTCTTAACTGTGCCAGCTTTACCGCCAGCTTCTACATAGTCACCTGATTTGAATGGGCGAAGTAAAATGATTAAAACACCTGATGCAAAGTTAGACAGTGAACCTTGCAATGCTAAACCTACTGCTAAACCAGCCGCACCTAAGATAGCAATGAATGACGTTGTCTCAATACCTAATTGAGATAGTGCCATTAAGATTGTTGCAGCAAATACAATTGCATAGACAATACTAGCAACAAATGAACCTACAGCTTTATCTACTTTCTTTTTATCAAATGCTTTTTCGGTTAAGCCTTCGCAGAATTTAGCGATGCGACCACCGATGAAGAAAATGATTAGCGCTAGAACCGCCTGAACGGCGTAATGTATGATTAAACCTGAATTCTCGTTGATCCAGTTCATTATTGTATCCATGTTCTCTCCTGAAGTTCATTTTTAGCATAACGCTGTACAAATTATATATGATCTTTGGTTAAAAAATCATTAAATTACGCGCAAAACTAAGAAATGAGTATTTGCCTAATTACAAAAAACGCAAGTCTAATCTGCAAAACTGAACGCCCGCTGACCAAGGTGACGATTCTGAATTTTCTGAGGTAAGTAAGTTTTTTCTACTTTTTTCAATTTAGGGCTTCACAAGCTAAACTTAATTATGTAATATGCGCGCCACACCAAACGAGGTGTATCTCAGTGGCGGCTGTAGCTCAGTTGGTAGAGCCCCGGATTGTGATTCCGGTTGTCGTGGGTTCAAGCCCCATCAGTCGCCCCACTTCTCCCCCTTTGTAAATCCCTATATTTCACTAATATTTTCTATTTTAATCTCAAGATTTAGTTTTATCTTCATCGACTGACTTTAATTCTAAAAGCTGTCAGCTTTGGCTGTTCGGGGTTGTTTGTGGTTCAATATTATTTCTTTTGCACAAAGAGAAGTGAATGAGGAAACCACAATATTACTTTCTCTTAAGCGAAGCGCTCTCTTATCCTCTTTGTGATAATTTGATTTTCTCTGTGTAGCGCGCAGCGCCTCTGTGTTCTTATATGGACTCCCCGTTTTTTGTCAACGGAGTATTTATTAAATAAAGATTAGATGCTGGCTTATATACGGACTCTATTTGGGGAGCTACCCCTGGTCACTTTAATGTATTCGCCCCTTTATGACT
>NZ_JAMXSK010000025.1:0-62422 GCF_024124645.1 Pseudoalteromonas sp. Ps84H-4
CCAACATAGCAGAAACGTTGGAGCAGGTTCGCAATACCGGCAAAGTGCAAATCGAGTTTGGCGGAGAGATTGAGGAGAGCGAGGTCACCGCAGAAGCTATTTTTGCTTTCCTACCACTTTGTGTACTTATGATGATCATTTTATTCATCCACAAGTACAACTCGTTTCGTAAGGTGGCGATCATTGTACTAAGTATACCCTTCTGTGCCATTGGGTTACTTTTAGCACTGATCATTTTCAGGCTGCCTTTCGATTTTATGGCGAATTTAGCGATATTCGCCCTGATAGGCATTATTGTGTCGAATGCGATGCTAATTATCGAACAAATTGATATCGAGAAAGACGCAGGAAAATCTGAACTTGAATCACTCAAATCAGCTTTAATGCAACGGTTTCGCCCTATTATGTTGACACAAATAACCACTATTTTAGGGCTGCTTCCTTTGCTTATCGCCAATGATCCGCTATGGCGCTCGTTTAACGTTGTGTTAATGGGCGGCCTTATTTCAGGCACCATTGCATCCTTTATCGTTGTGCCAAGCTTATATGTTTTGTTCTTCACAAAAAAAGCAGCAAGGGCAATCTAAATGAATGACTTATTACTCTATATCAGTGTCTTTGTGGGGGCGGCAATTCCGGTGCTCGAAGTTTGGATTGCCGTCCCATTGGGTGTTATTGCTGGGTTACCATGGTTTCCGTCTGCACTTGCAGGCTTTTTCGGAAATTTGCTTTCGCTGTTACCCATAATTTATGCCAGTGAAAAAGTTAAGTTATTTATGAAGCGTTGGCGAAATAAACCCGAAACTGAGCAAGCTGCCCCCGACATAATGGATCGTAAACATGTAATTATGGAAAAATTTGGTGTTCCAGGCTTGGCTTTTTTGGGGCCATTTTTGATTGGTATCCATGCCGCTGGAGCATTCGCAATTGCCATGGGGGCTAGCAGAAAGGTTGTTATGTTTTGGTTTACCTTGTCACTGCTGGTTTGTTCGTTACTATTTGGATTTTTGGCATCATTGGGGATTACCCAAGTAGGAGAAGGAAAACAGCTCCCCTTTACGTAATGGTGTCGAAACATGAGCTTTCTGGTAGTCAGACCTGTCGCTGGCTATAGTTACTTAGTAAGTTACCCATACTAATAATGGGTAACTTCACTCCTCGCCAAATTCAGGCACAGCCAAATTCAGGCACATCCCCATACCTATCTCAACTATATAGGCTAAACTGTTAGCACAGGCTAGTAAAATCTGTTAAATCAAAATGAACACACTTATCACGAACGCCCCCCTCACTGAAGTATGGATATAAATGATGTTTCATAAAAATGAGAGTACTTTGACCGCCATAATACAGTTGAGCAAGCTTGAACTTAGTAGTGATTATTTAAACAAAAAATTTAACGACTATCGGTTATATACAGCTGCGATTTTACTGACACTCATTCCTTTGGGGCTTGCCGAAGGTATTTTTGACTACAAATCACATCCTGAAATAAGAAGTGAGTTGTTTCAGCTGAGACTTTACTTTCTTCTATTAGTGATACCTGCTTGGATTATCTTAAAATCAAGCAGTTTGAAATTATCTACGGCAACAATTTTAATAACCCTAGTTTTTTCTGCGTATCTCGGCATAAAAATAATAGAGCATTCTGGCGAAGAATTAGTGACAACAGTGAGTAATGTTGCACTCTATCCCTTTTTTATCTTTTTTGTTCTCATCGGCTTCTCAATCTACATTCAGATTTTATTTCTTACTGTTGCTTTTTCCTTTGTTGTTCTATCCGAAAACCATGGCGTGCTAGATGAGCTGATACAAAACGTTTATTTCCAGATCTCAGTGCAATCGAGCGTTTCAGCTTTATTAATTATGCTTGTTTTTTCATGGAGTTATTATCATCGTTACAACCTTCAACTCGCTTTAGAGAAGTCCTCCCAAACAGATCCGTTAACTGGTGTTGCAAACCGGCGTCACTTTGATAACCAACTTAAATCAGAGACAACTCGGAGTGCTCGCTCGAGCGTTGAATGCGCTCTAATCTTACTCGATATAGACCATTTTAAACGCATCAATGATACTTTTGGTCACCCTACAGGAGATCGCGTTATTTGCGCGCTTGCAGATTTATGTGTAAACCAGTCAAGAGCTACTGACCTTGTTGCTAGGCTTGGAGGAGAAGAGTTCGCAATTATCTTACCTGATACCAATATAACTGATGCGAAAAATCTTGCAGAGAGGATTCGAAAGCACGTCGAGGATGTATACGTGACTAGTGATGCAGGAGAAATTGTAAAATGGACGATAAGTTTAGGGATATCAGCCTTGCCGGTAAATAAAAGGAGTGCCAATACTATCGAAATAGTTATGGAAATGTTTATCCATCAAGCAGATAGCGCGCTTTATGAGGCAAAGAACAAAGGGCGGAATCAAACAGTATTGTCGCAACAAAATACGCTTTAATAGCATATTCAGCTAAGATGATTGAGCAGGTGAAAAAGAGTTAACTCATTTAACATTGGCAGGGAGTATTGACCGCTTTGGATTTTAAAGCGGCCATTAAGGTTTGCAAATGGAATTGACTGCAATTTTCACATAAGTAATATTCATAAATGCGAATACTACATTAACTCACTTTACTGCAAAAACCGTAACCAACGTCTTCATTGAGTCACTCGGAATCATAACAAAGTGCATTTTGCTACCAAGATGCTGCCAGAACTCGGCCTCTTGTGCATATTTTTTGGCTTTTTGGATTGCGACGCTTTCTGGTAACAGGGCTTTAGTTAGCCCCGAGCAAAGTAGCTTTGTGCACAAAGCCTTCCAAGGATGCTTGGGCTCTCCATTAGAAAGCCGTTCCACAAACCGTTCCAGTGCATGACGAGTCACCACGACAGGTCCAATGTTCGGAACGTTGATGACCTCATCGATTTCTCTCACTGTAGCATTATCGACGCTGTATTCTTCGAAGGAATGTGAGAGCCAATCGTCCTGCTTCTCTACCGAGATCTGTGCTTCCTGGTATCGAGTGAGTAAAAACCTAGTCAGGCTGTAAAGTGAATGCTGAGTTGAGCGTTGTTTCTGTAACTTTTTGATAGCTCCTTTACTGACTCGGATTTGAAGCCCATTGCCGCTTCGGTTACTCCCCATCACCTCTTTCACTGACAGTAGGTGATGAAT
Source organism: Pseudoalteromonas sp. Ps84H-4 (assembly GCF_024124645.1). NCBI lineage: Bacteria > Pseudomonadati > Pseudomonadota > Gammaproteobacteria > Alteromonadales > Pseudoalteromonadaceae > Pseudoalteromonas > Pseudoalteromonas sp. Ps84H-4. The sequence goes on from NZ_JAMXSK010000025.1 coordinate 3,175, forward strand.
CGCATAGAGCTCAGCTGCAATTGGCTTTTGCTGCTCAGCTAGCTTGTCGTATTGCTCACCTAAATCGACCTTTAGTTCACCTCCTCTTCGAAGGCCGGTCTTCCAGTAAACCGTAAACTCACCATCAATCTGCTTTGTTAACAGGGTTAATACCATCATGTTTGTTTCTCCTATTGGTTATCTATTTTTCATTCTCCATGTTTTTTCAAATATGCAAGGCGCAAAAAAAGGGACCGAAGCCCCTTGGATCAGATATGAACTTTCGGAAAGCCCATGGCACCGTAAACATTCAGCACATCATTCCAATCCCAACTTTTCACGCCGAGTGACGTTGGTATCGGGGGGATCAGGACTTGTGTCAGAATGCCTTTTTGCCAGGCTTTTTTCTTGAGTTCATTCGCTGCATTCAGGCCGGTCTCAGAGAGATCGTGATCTGCCCAGATGTACAGCATTTTCACATTACTTGGCGGTTCAAACCTAGCCAGTAGGGTTGCGTTCACAACCGACCAACATGTTTGCCCCGTAGCTCTGGTAACCGCTAAAGCTGTTTCGATACCTTCAGACACACCTAATACCTCACCAGGCTCACCTATAGGAATGGCACCACCAGTGATTGTTCTGTCACTGGGTATCGGCATCATCTTTTTAGGCTTTTCAACCGGCGCTTTGAATCCATCTTCACTTAGGTAGATCCGATGAAACGTAGCCGAACGCCCTTGTCGAGTAACGATTTTACCTAGCAGCGCTGGGTAGCTATCGATAAACAGGCCATCTTCATCATGGTAAGGCAAGTTAGGATGAAACCTCAGCACCGAATCCCATTCAGGACGAAGCCGCGCAACAATGCCACGACGATGCAAGTAGTTCCAAACCGGTTGCGCACGAGTATCTACAAGGGATAACGTTTCTCCCCAGGTTTGATTCAAGCGATGGATAATCGCTTTGTCCTCGTCCTGCTTTTTAGTCTTCCAGTCAACCGCGTTACTCGGTACTGCCCGAGTTGGTACTTGTCCGGGTTGAATACCTAGAACTTGGCCGATTGCTTCAATAGACTGAGCAAAGTTCCATCCATTAATCCAAGACAACAGTTCAAAGCCATCATGAAAGATACCGCAGGTATTACAAACGCCACCACCGGTATATTCAGCATCTTTGAACAGCCTAAAGCCATCACGACCGCCATGAACAGGGCAAGCCACATGACGGCCTTTTCGAGCAATAGCGGCATCAAGTTCTGGCACCAATGCCGCCAAGACTTGAAGCCATTGGCCATTGAGATATGGCCTTACTGTGTCAATTTGTAAAGGTAACGCCATATAACCTCCTTAAGTAAAATGCCGACTCCTACCACAGGAGGTAAAAGTCAGCTTAGGTCCTGCATTAGCCGTTCGGTTAATGCAGGAGCGTTAGTCAAGCCGGATACCATGTCGTCTTAATAGCCACATGATGGAATCACGAAGCACATCAGGATCGACAACCGCAGCCATTGCGCAAACACGAAAGCAAAATGGCGCTAATTCGTCATTTTGAATCCACGACAACACATCCTTGCGCAACCGAGTACTGACACGACCGTCCAGCAACACACGGATCGCATCCAATAGAATGCCTTCGCGTAACTGCCAGATTTCCGTGTCAGACCAAGTGACAGGGGCATCATCAAACTCAAATAGAAATTCAAGCTGTGCTGATGTGTGCTGATGGGACTGCTTTTGTGATGTAGGAGAATGGGCAATACGCCCATTCATTACAGATAACCGCGTTCGGCAAGCGAAACGCAGCCCTCGGATGCGACCACGACATGGTCAAGCGTTCGAATATCAACAAGTGACAAGGCGTCACGAAGTCGATGAGTGATGCGTTTATCAGCTTCACTGGGTTCAGGATCACCCGATGGATGGTTATGAACCAGTATCACTGCTGCCGCATTAAGTTCCAACGCCCGCTTTGTTACTTCCCTTGGATACACGCTCGCTGCATCTAAAGTGCCTTTGAACAGCTCTTCAAATCGAATGACGCGATGCTTTGTATCAAGAAACAGCACACCAAAAACCTCGTGCTCATACTCGTGCATCAGTGTTTGCAGGTATGAGAACGCCGACGATGGCTGTTCAATTTTGCGACCTTTACTCAATCGACCACGGGCAAGCTTAAGCGCCATATCTAAGATATCCGCTTCGGTCACTTGCTCAGGAACGATATAAGTACCGGCTTCTTCGCCAGCTAAGAACTTTCTGTTTTTCATAGGAGTCTCCAAAAAAAAGCGGAGACGAACCCATGCCCTGACGGGGACGGAATCGTCCCCGCAGGGTGGTAAAGTTGATGTGGTTACTGAACTAACAGTTGTTGTGTTACTTCGAATAACTCACGCTTCAGATCTTTGACGTCGTTAATCACGATGCTTTGAGGAAAGAATTTCTCAACACTGCGTGTTTGAATCCCGATCCCCAGCAGCTCAAAGCCACTTCGTCTGCAACGGTCAACAATGTCATGTGTAGCAGCCCAGTCATCTGGGTCACCATCGGTTAGCACTATCATTAGCTTTCGCTTCTGTTTTTGTGCCAACAAACTGTTTGCCGCAAACCACATAGCTTGTGCCATAGGCGTACAACCTCGTGGTTTTTGGTCAAAACAGGCGGCCCGATGTCGAACCGATTGCTTGGGCAATAACGCGATAGATACTTCCTGATGAATACCAGGAAAATAACTGACCGCAGGTACAACACCCGGTATACCTTCCAATGCCATGGCCAAAGCCAAAGCAGCTTCATTGGCAACATGAAAGTACTTGCGATTACCTTCGCCAATGGGCTTACCCATTGAGCCCGATATATCGACAAGCAAGTGCACAGCAGCATTAGGCGCAATGCGCGGCTGCCTTTGAATAAACAATCTCGATTCACCTGCTTGTGAGGCGGCAAGACGATGGGTTGCAACTCGAAGACCGTGCCGTTTGGCATGATTCCGATTGTCCTGACTGGACTGAACCATGCCCCTAAGCCTGGCTCGAATTTGAGCGGACTCAGACGCCGATAAGGTCAAAATGGCCTCATCACCCAACATAGCTTGCTCTGCTTGGGGCAAACTGAGCGGAGTGACGCCCTGATGTCCTTCTGCTTGTTCCGACAACACTTCTGCCACTTGGGCAAAGGTATCGGGTTCAAACTGAGCGGCACTGGCCTCTAAGGCTTGTCGCAAATTGTCAGCTTGATCAGAGTTATCAGAATCACTCGTTTCACCAGCATCCCCTGTTGCAGACGAACCTGTTTCCGGGGTTTGACTGTCACTACTGCTATTGCTGTCATTACTCGCATCTTGTCCAATGTCATCACCGCCATCAACATCAGAATCATCCTGTGGTGGACGAGATTCTTCTTCCAACATGGCAACGATGGCATCGACAAGTTTCAGCACTTCACCTGTAGATGCCAGGCTAGGCACTGCTGTCAGCATGGCGCTTAACCGGCTCATCGCTGCGGCAGGAAAGAGTTGTCTCACTCTTTCATCAACAGCTTGATACAAAGGCGTCAGCGATTTCTGACCCAGAAAATGGCATCTCAAGCGGAACAACAACCATGCTTGCAAGTTAGATGCAGGCTCAAGCTGTTCAGGTACACTCATTTGCTGTGTGTCCACCATGTACTCAATCACTTGCGAAATACTGCGCCGGGTTCCGGGGTAATCCTTTGCCAATTCGTTTTCAATGCGAACGTCCTCAATGATATTGAGAAGTGCCTTACGGATCGGCTTGGACGACGCCTTCTGCACCATGTCAAAATTGGTATGCCGAATATGCGCCGCTTCATGAGCCAGATAACCCCAAGCTATCTGTTGATAGTGTGGGTCGTCTGGGTTTGCTGTTGGGATCACAATCCGCTCACCATCGGTAAACGCATCTTGTCCTTGAATAAGCACCTTCACACCAAACTTTTCGCCATAAGCGGCGGCAACGATTGGCAGTGCGTTTTTTAATGGATGATTCATGGGAGTCTCCTAATCATTAGGGGGAATACTCCCTCAGCGGGAGCGTTTCCCCGCTGGGAATGTAAGTGTTTAAACCTGTGCTTTTAGCTTATCCAGGTCGTATTTTTGACCTAACCAAGCCACCAATTGAGCTGGACTCTCGTGCTGCTCAAATGACGTTTTAAGCTGGTCTAAACTCAGGATGTCATCCAATGTCAGACCGTACTGGTCTTGTAACTGAGTAGACACCTCGTGTTGATATTGCAGCCAGGCCCGCTCAAAAGCGGTTTGCTGCAATGCCATGTTTGGAACAAACACCATGGCCGTTACCCAAACACCTTGCCCGTCCGCATCTGCGATCAATACAGGGTTCTTGGGGATCACGACACTATGTGTTGAGTACGATCGTTGTACTAACGTTCGACAACACGCCACTTCTGGTATCGATTCACTTTCAACCGCATCAGTCACACCACGAAAATGCGGTTCAAACTGGTTCAGTTGGCTGGGGTTATGGATGGTTGATTGCATAATTTCCTCTTACATAGTTCAGAGGACATGCGCCCTTAAGGGCAACATGCCCTCAAGGACGTTAGAAATAAAACGAGTTTGGTACAGTCGAACCAAGGTTTGGTCTGACGGTTGGTTGTGGTATTGCACGTAAGTTATCTGCCTGAGCAGATACTGGCTGTGCGGGTTTAGGTTCAGGTTTGGGCATCAGTTGTCTGATATCCAATTGACCTTCACCGTGCATTCTCATCTTGTCTGGATCAGACAAAATTAAAATGGTCGCCATCAGTTCGTGATAGAGATTGTCTGTCACAGGGCCGGTCTTCGGCAGACGAACAAATAAATTGTCCATCGCTTCAACCATCGGCTGAACTCGATGATCCAGGAAGGACAAACCATCCAACTTGTCTCTTAATCGCTTGAGCGGATTAAGGGCTCGCTGACTGATTTGATTCTTGCCTGCAACGGAACGCTCAAACAGTTCATTGGCATCACGAGCCACCTCCCTAAAGAGGGTGTGTCCCATACCATTGACCTTGTCATCTAAGCCTCCAGCTTGTTCAGCCGGTTGCATTCGATAGATGGCATAATCGAACTGAAGCCGTTGTTCCACGTCTTCGATGGGTGACAGCGCACGCCGGATTGCATCTGCAAATTCCGGGTGTTTCGCAACCCAGTCAAACGTCACCTGATCATAGTTGTCCAAGAACAACTGCTTACACTGCGCAAACTCCTGACCGATCCGGTCAAGCTCTGGAACAATCTGATCAATTCGGTCTTCAGGGACGGCATAGCCACCTAAAAACCGCACACCGACTTGCTCACACAAGCGCTGCGCTTCTTTTTTAAGCCGTTCAAAGTTCGCCAATGCCTCTGGGTCGCAAATTTTTTTACTCCCTAAGCTGGCAACATCCTTCGGTGGAAGTTGGCTGCCATTGGCTAATCTGAAATCTTCAGGCCTTAGTTTTTTTCTACCGCTCCAGATGGAACAGTCGATGTGACAAATCAAAAGTTTGTCGAGGGTTTGAATACTCATAGTGCATCCTCATGCGAGATGGGGACGCACCACTCCCAACAGGAGCAATGGCCCCCGTTTGGGTGGTAGTAGTTGACGCGCTAATGGCAATACCACTATCAGAAATAGTAATTTTGCGAATCAGGCGACGATTGGTTGAGATCGATTTTCGCAGGCATTAAGTCCAGTGCTTCAGCAATCGGGCGAACCCGCTCTAAATCACTGCCTAGCAACCGCAATACATCTTTTTCCAACTTCAGTTGGTCGGATACTTCTATCCCTTCAGGACTCGCTACTGTGAGCGAACACAATGGTGGTAATTGACGCTTAAAGGCCAGTAACAGCAACAATGGCCACGGGCCATCATCAGTGTTAACAATGCCAGCGCCTTCACCTGACACCATGCTGATTTGATTGGTACTAGGTAATCCGCTTTTGCAAAACCCTAATGACCATTTTCCAATCCTGACCTGGTTATCATCAATAACAGCCAAGCCATAGGCTTCAAGCAGCTTTGCCATATCGAACAACGCTTTTTGCGCCAGCGAGATTTGGCCATTGACGTCCTTGCGAGTACGAAACTCCCAACTGACGTTATTGGCGCACGCGACGCTATCTAGCGCATTTGAGAGTTCAAATGGCCGCCCTTGATGATCAATGCCGACTTGTCCAACAAATCGATAACCCTTGTTGATTTTCTCATTGATTCGTCGGTCTGCTTCAGCGTTAGGATCAGTCGAGTCAATCAATCGCTGCTGCGACATTTGACCAGCTTTTCCAAACCGAACTTCAATCTCCTGGGTGTCTGATCCAACGTAAATGGCCCATTCTTTGGCTGTCCCATCAGAATGACTGTAACGGTAAAGAGCAAAGCACTTTTCCATCATCAATCCTCCCAGTGGTCACCGAAGACATCAGCGGCAATACGGTGAATAGCTTCACGTTGCTCCAACTCAGCACGAGCCGTCAAAGACCGAACCAGTGCATACTCCACTGCGTTAGGAGCACCTTTGAAAGCAAGTGTTAACTTTGCCCAGCGCACCAAGGTCCTAGTGGACATGGTGATACTAAGCTCAGCACCGCCATCCGCGCCCCCAATAAAGAGACGACGAATGTCACCAGCCACTTTCACCATTTTCTGGCGAAAGACTTCTGGCAAGCCCGGCGCAACGTTCTCCAGAATGGCTTCCTCTACAGAAGGCTCTGCATAGGTCGCTTCGATGATTCTAAAGCGATCAAGAAAAGCCAAATTCTGTTGGAGCACACCTTGATACAAGCCCGTTTGGTCACCGCTGCCCGCACTGTTGCCGGTAGCGATAAAACGAAACTTGGCATGTGGCATGATGATCTCACCGCCATTTTGTGCGATGACCAACGGGGCACCTTCCAAAATGTCATTGAGCCCAGCCAGTTCAGCAGGCTCAGCAAGATCCATTTCATTAATGATCAGCAAATGGCCATGCTTGACAGCCAGTGCCAGCGGCCCATACACAAAGGTCATGTTGCCATTAACCAGTGTGTGGTGACCGATAAGATCGGACAACTCCAATCGACCGTGCGCAGTAATTTGCTGAACAGGCCAATTCAATCGAGAAGCAACTTGGCAAATTAGCGAGGTCTTACCGCATCCCGTGGGGCCTGTAATATACAAACCGTCACCGTCTGGGTGAGACAAGAACGCCAATACGTCACGTAAGTCTTCTTTTCTAAAAACATACTCGTCCTTGCGAACGGGAATGTTTGGATGGGTAGTGTCGGCACCATATCCTTCCAGAACGAAAGCATCAGGAGCCGGGACATTAAACGCTTGATTCACTTGAACCAAAAATGGGGATTGTTCTGTCATGGTAAACCTCATTAGTTTTAACGAGGCCCCATGCCCCAACAGGGAATGAAGTCCCCGTCGGGTGGTGTGTTGATTGTGGTATGGCTGTGTATGTAAGAGTTCAGCTCGCTCTATCATTCGTACCCAGCATTGGCTACGAGTGAAACTGCTTTCTGATGCACTCGATGTAAGCGCATGAGAAAGGAGCCGAAATCGGCTCCAAGTGAACGTTAAAAGTAAAATGAGCTCGGCGAGTCACCTGGCAGAACCAAGTTATCTTGCTCAAGACTGATTTTGATTGGTGTTTCAACGGGCTGCTCTGGCTTATTGGTGCTAATGCGCAACCGCTCTTGTGGCGCTTTTCGGTAAGCGGCTAAAACCTGTTCATCCAGCTCGCCTAACTTATCGGTGGCCAATTGCTTATAGTCCACCGTGCCCGCCATCATGTAGCGGCTGAGTTTGACCCCAGCATAGTCGGCATGAGCGTAGTTACCCATCATGGCGACCAATTTTGACTGGGCGTCTCGCATTTCCTCTTTCAAAGATTTAATGTGATTTTCCAGTCGGACCACTTCGGCATGTGCTGAGCAATACTGTCGAGACAGCGATGTCCAACGGTATTGGGCTTCACCCTTGGGAACAAAACAATCTTGCTCAGGGCATTTTGACGGCTCTTTTTTGGTCTGTACTAACTCCCAAAACTGAAGCGCTGTTTCTTGCAACTCAGTTAAGAACGCCGCGTCTCGCTGTATTTCAAACTCAATCAGTTGATCCTCAAAATAGAAAACCAACCAACCTCGCGTGCTATTGGCGACCAGTATTTGATGCTGTACTTGCACCCAATACAACTGGTACGCCTCGCTTTGTTCTCGGTGAGCTTGCACATCCTCAAAAACTGACTGGCAAGGACATTTCAGTTCAACGGGTTCGCCCGCATCGTTGATGCCATCAAAGCTGGCTCGAAAGATTGCGTTATGATCGGCTTCTGCACATAACGGCAGAAGAAAGTCATTATGCGCATTCTCAAATGCTCGCCTTGCTTGAGGCTCCAACCTTATACCACGAAGCACATTTGGATTATTCGACAGGTCTTCCGGTAATACGAATCCGGTTTTTTCTGCCCATAATCGCCAAGGTGTTTTGTAGGGTGAACGCCCCATAATAATTGGGGCTTCAGATGCCGTAACCCCTGCAATGCGCCACTGGTGCCATGCAGGAGTACGTTGTGATAGGTCGATAACCTTCATATTGCCTCCTTTGAGGGGAGACTCCCCCGAAGGAGAGAACTCCCCTTCAGGGTTAAGTGGTTACTTTGCAGCTTGTGCTATCGCTGTTTGGTGCTGAACAACACTTGCTTGAACCGAATCAATTGCCGATTTACCGGCTTGAATCGAACCTACGACAAGGGCAACAACCAATACCAAGCGAAAAAGTGAGGCTGATTTAGTCATGGAAGATCTCCAAAAAAAGACGAGACCTTCCCCCTGACGGGAGAATAATCCCGACAGGGTTAGTAGAATGAATGCGTGGCGCTAAGAAGCTAAAGGCTGTGTGAGCGCTTTGGCTGCTTGTTGCTGTGCATTAAATATTTCTTGTTTCGCAAACGTCAGTTCAACACCTTGAAAATGTTCATTGGCATATTCCAATGCACTATTCCAAGCATTTGAAGCTTCCGCCCGCTCGATAAGCTTGTAAACAAGCCCTCGGGTTCGATCATCAACTTGCTCGGGTGGAATCACAGATGGCTCAACAACATGTGTTGCTTGGCCTTCGATAATTCGCTCCGCTTCGTCTTGATCGAAAATTCCCACAAAGCCAAACGCAATGCGGGAACACTGGATCATGGATTTATGTCTTAGCATTCGCTTAGTGTGCGTCTGCCATGGACCATCTACACGGTAAGGGCCATTTTTGCCGTTACCTTCAAAAGGCGGTCGATAGACTTCATCCAGGTATTCAGTGATTTTGACTGGGTGCGAACGGTCGCGCCGGTAGATGATGCATTCCATCCATTCCGGGCATTCTTTCGCGCCATCCAGTGAGACTTTGTTTTCTGAAGTCTTAAACTCCATGCCATCAAACTGGTCGTGTTGATTGATGATGCGAGACCATCCATCGACACCTACCACTGGAATAATCCCAGCTTGTTTATCAGGGAACGCAAAAATCTCTTTGGTGAAAGGGTTCAAGCCGTACTGATCTGCAACCACCAAGAGCGCCATCATCTGCTCATTGGTAGGTGCACTACCGTCACGTTGCTTGAATGCTGTTGCTTTTAGGGTATCGAACAGTTTGTTTGGATCGACACTAAAGCGCTCAGCAAAGCGTTGGATTAGCTTTGGTTTTTCCATTGTGGACTCCGACAATCAAAGTGGGAGTCTGCCCCTGACGGGAAAGTACTCCCGGCTGGGTTAAAGCATTTTTGCTCGGTTAAAAATCTGGTTCAGGATAAGTTTGTGCCCAATTAGTTTGGGAGCTCGCATCATCCGCCGGTGATGGCTCAGATGCTTTATTCACACTATCAAGAAGCAGAAACTCGTCCGCGTCCACTTCGGTCAATCGATGCTTAATGCCATCTTTCTCCCATGAGCGCGTGCGCTGGGGCCCTTGAACAAAAAGCTTCGCTCCTTTTTGGATCAAATCTTTTGCCCTTAGCCCTAACTTAAATCCACCACGATCTCGAAAAACAACCCGATGCCATTCCGTATGCTCTTTGAGCTCATTGGATTGACGGTCGCGCCATTTCTCAGAAGTGGCCAGCGAAATGCTGGTCACCAAATCACCTGATGGATAGGCTCGCGTCTCTGGCTCAGAGCCAACGTAGCCTATGAGTGTTACTTGGTTTTTCATGATGTTCTCCTCGTCTTAATTGAACTCTGTGCAAACAATCGTTTCTGCCCGGCTGGGCAAAGAAGACTGACGACGCAGATAGGTTGGTATTTCGAGTAAAGCCATGTCGTACTGATGTGGCTCTTTGTAAAACGCAGATGTCAAACGGGGCATACCAGGAGCTTTAGGCACTGCCATTGGACGACGTTTTGGTGTTGGTGTGAGCAATCGCTTGATTTGAGTAAGTACAAATCGAAACGGGCGCACGCTTTGACGAGCAAACAATCGCAAAAGCGACCAGCTCAGTTTTGCAAGCAACATAATGCCTGCGATTTGGATAATAAATCCGAAGATATATTCCATTGGTGACTCCTTATGTTGGTTTTGAAGGAGTCACCCCCAACTGGGGAAAACTCCCCCAGTTGGGTGGTGAAAGGGCGAACCGCAAGGAACGCATGGTTGAGCATGTAAAAACATGCAGGCTATTTGTTTAAGGAGGCTAGCTACCTCTTAGTACCACTGAGAAAACTCAGCGGCGGGCTTCCTTTGAGCTCATGCTCTCAGGCGCAGATATCACTGAAACAGATCAGCAATATTTGATAGTCAGTGTAACCGTCTTATCCAGACAGGATAGTTAGAAAGATGCTCAATTCTTCCACCTAGCTGAAAGGCCATTACCGCACAGAGGATTAGGCTAGGGACTGATTATTGTCATATCAGGAGCAAAATCTTATGGCCCAAGCAAAACCCAATTACTCAAAACCCATCTTTGAACAATCATTCACAATTAACAGCTTACAGGCGCAACGTGTCGTTGACCGTGTTTTTAGACGGACGGTCAGTGCGCTTTACGGAATCGATGTCATCCTGCGCATCATTGGCGATGAGAACGAAATTGATGAAGTGGAACAGATCATTAGCCAGTTGATCGAGGATTGCGCTAAGGCGGTAGACAGCGAACAAGCTCGTTTGGACAAACTAATGGAGTCCAACGGCATCGATGAAGTACCTGACTACACCGACCCAATTACCTTCAACGCCAAAATAAGCTCGCCCCAAGTTGGCCAGTTTGTTGGCTTAGTTCGCAAACTCGATGCGTTGATGATCTCAATGGACACACTCTGGTTATCTAGCGTGCTTAGCAACAAGCAACGTGTTGATGGTAACTACGCATGGCAACAGCGCATCATCAAACTGGCTCGACGCATTATTGATATCGAAATTCGAGCACGAAAATCAGCTCAAGCCAAGGGTAAAGAAGCAGAGGTTGAACAAGCGGTGCCTTTAACCGATGACGATATCACTGAAGAGGAAACAGATACCCCCGCCAACTAGCGAACGGCTCCCATCACACAGCCCCTCTTGAAGGGGCTTTTTCAAGATACGACGCAAGGCTTGCGCTGCATATAACTATTCAAGCATTGGTTATATATGATTTTTGTAAGCGTGGTAGTTATCCAGTACCTGATGATAAAGCATTGCCGACTTTTTTCTTGCGGCAGGATGGAAGGCATTGATGAAGACAACCCCGTCATTAACATGCACTCGTTCGCTAACTTTTTTAAGCTCAGGGAATACGTAACGTTTAACTTGATTATATGTGCCGCAAAGTACAACAATGTCAGGGTTAATCAACTCAATTTGCCTTCTAACAAAAGGGGCAAATTCTCTTGCATGGGCGTCAAACGATTTTTGGTCGGTTCGCGCACTTCCCGAGGTTTTCCTTATGTTTATGTATGCAATACTCTTAACGGCAATTTTTTCATTTAATTTGGCATCTCTCAGGGACGGCACAACCCCATCATATTTTTGAAGTCCGTAAGCCCAACGCCCCACCCGACGAAGAACCTTTCCTCGCCACCATCCACTTGCCTTCACCTCAATAGCTCTATTAATAGCGTTGACAATATTTTGCTTTGCTTCATTTGTTTCCTTTAAAACAAACAAAACTTTTTTACCACAACTATCCCAGTCCTCAGTTGAAATCACTCCATCGTAGTTGAAATACCAATCCTTCGGGAATGCCTCTGACCATGCAACCATTAACTTATCAAGACAGTCTATTTCTGAAACATATTTATCATCCATAGGAAAACTCAGGCTGGTTCTTATAAAACATCATTTGGATAGATGGGTAGTTCCATTAGGTAGCCATTCAATATTTAAAGTGCCACCACCAAAACGCACAATCCCTTCCTTTTTCGGCAGCTCGTTACATTGACCTCGGTATTCTATGAAATTATCCAGAAGTTCAAGCAAGTGTAATTTGAAGCCTGATTCGGTGACCTGATCAAAAATGCCATCTTCAAGAGTCCAAGATGTTCCGCTTAGGCGGTCTTCGTCATCTTCCGCACGAAACACCACCTCACCCGACACCTTCACAATGTCAGGGTGTTGTTTTGAAAGCATAGACAAACGAGTAGCTTCAAAGTTTTGATCGAAATTAGGCATTATTAATTTTCCTTTTATCATAAATTTTATATGTGCCAGACTATCAGCTTTTCCTTTTTGCAGCAGCCTCCTAAGGCTGAAAATGGTAAAAAATAAGAGCAAATTGCGCACACGCTGAACAGAAAGCATAAGAGGCCCAAAGTGCCAAATTGGTTACCTTAAGGCGCATTTTGCTCATTAAAGTAACCAATATGGAACATTATTGGCGCAGCTTTTTTATAAGGACGAGCTCAATTATTCCCCGAAATTTCTTCCGTTGCCTCCTGGCGTAATTTCTGGGCATCCATTCCGTTTAGCCGGTCAATGGCTCTGTCTGCGGCACTCTGACGATTTCCATCAACGTTTAGCGTACTTCCTGAGCCAGTGAGTCTTTCCAAATCCAGTGACGGTATTTCTGGTAGGTTGCCTGTTATTGACAAGATACCTATCCATTCATCCAGATTGACTTGAGTCCAATCTACCCGGTTTAACTGACTCGCGGTCAAACCTTCACAGTTTGGTGACTTGGCACTGCCCCAGCCAAGTCCCAATTGCGGACGAACTTGTTCTTGAATGATCCGTGAAAGCGGCGAAGTAAAGCAACAATATGATTGTCGTTTCTCAACACAGGCACCTAAGAACTTAGACTTGCAGTAAGAACCTACATAGTGGCAACTCTTCAATACCCGCTTGGCATTCATTTCAAACTCACTCTGCTCACATTTCCAGATAAGCTGAATGAGGATCATGGTGACTGAATAAATCATGTAGGCCGTCATAACCGTACTCAGAACCGCGCCCGCAGCGCCACCCAGCGCAAAGTTGCCGCCCGAAACGACACCATCGGCTCCAACCGCGCCACCAACGTTGCTAAACAGTGCCGATTGCGCCCCCGAACCAAAGGTCGTACCTACCCATTCAGCCGTTTTGTTGGTCAACACCTGCATGAAGCCAGTCGCAGCTTGCTCCGCTCCCGCGCCAGCAGCCGTTGATGGCCCAGCTCCCATGAGAGAGTCCCATGCTGACACAAAAGGCTCTTTGACCGCACTCCAGGTACTGGTGATTGGTTCCCTGAGCGTATTCCACGAACCATAGATTGCCGAAGACGGATTCATGGCCATGACTGCCGTATCAAGCTTGTTGACCGCTACTATCATCGTGATGTAATCCGATAACGACACGCCACTTGGCTTTTCACAGCAATCGACTATGCCGCCAACGGCTTTTTTGCACTGGCCAGCATTACCTTTAAAGACCGTACACTCGACGTTCTCTTGGCCATCAGCGCCCCTGCATGACATATCATTAGTCATAAACTGCGCCGCATTAAGCATCGCAGCGGCCTCTGCAAAGTTAGCCCGCTTGATTGACTCTGGCTCTAAACAATCTGTGCCCATACAGCGAACTGACCCCTCACAGTTGTATTGAGTTTCCATTCGTGCATTTTGCACTTCGACGCTTTGTCCGCAGTCATACACCAAACTTTGGATATAGCAGAAGCCTTCATGACCAGCCCCGCCTTCAGTGCATTCGGTTCTGACGTACTGGCAGGCCGGGTTTTGCTCTAGCGCGGCACACGTATTGGTGGTTGTGTTTTGTCCGTTATTGACGATGGTTTGTGTATTACCATTGGCATCTACCCAGCTATCTGAGCTGCCCATGTTGAACTCTGGATGAGCAGTCGAAGCATTGTAGGTCGCTCTTGCCCTCCAGCATGAGAGCCCCAGTCCATCAGAACTGCCGCGACTGGTTAAATGAGCAGGAGACGAAACAACCGCCGGATAAAGGCTTCCAAGCTTAGCCAACTCGCCACTACCAACCGTTAACCCGTCGATTCGTTTTGTGCCCGTATCCAAACACTGCCACTGCACCGCAGTAAACTGATCAGTTTGCATCAAGCATTGGTCTACGCCCAGATCACTTGATTGATGAACAACGTCTTGCTCTAAGTATTTGCCAGAGAAGGCCAATGAAGCGCTCAGTTTCGCAGGAGCCAAACACTTCTGAACTTCTCGGCTGCAAGTATCTAAATCGACTTTGTTCCAGCCAGACTCACATCTGGAACGAGTGACTTCCTGAGGTTCATGCCACGAAATAATCGACCCATTAACGACCTTACACAATGAACCAACTAAGGTTCCTTTTGGACAGGTCATTTCAGGGTATTTAATGGACGGTTTCGTCTCAGTCACCGTTTCCTTATTGCCCGTCAGTGAGAGTGTCGTTTTCCAGCCATTTGCCTTAGTTGGCGACTCGGTGATTTCTATCTCAGTATTTTGATTATCAAAAACTCTCAGCGTCGCGTTTCCAGTTTGCATGGTACTGCTGCGCTGTGGAACAAAACTGAGCGTTTCGGAGCTAAAGCAACCACGCTCAATGGACCAACTTTGTTGATGGGTTTGGGCGGATATACGTCGTTCTAACTGACACTGAGTAAGCGTGCTGATCTTCTCGCACACCTGGTAATCCGGTACATGCTTGGTTTCAGTAAATGGCGTAATCGTCTGAGTAGGCTCACAGGCCTCAAAACTACTCGGCATAAGATTGGATACCACGCACTTTGGATCGCTGGTTTGCAATCCACAGTCATAGGTATCGGTAAAACGAATGCATTCACCTTTATCATTGGTCTCGGCACATTCTGACGACATGAATCCACAGGAAGGATTCGCTTCAAGCGCTTGGCAGGCCTGATTTTCAATCCCCTTATAGCTTTCATCATCCACACTAACTTGTACACGCCGACACAAAGGCGATATGCCAGCCACTGGGCTTGGGGCAAAATAGGATTCACAGACTGAAACACCATTGACCACCGTACATCCGTTGGTTGAAGAAGGCTGATCCGTGCATTGAATGCTGTAGTCTGAAAACTTAGCTGGGATATCCGCTGCTTGTTCGATACAGGATTGTGGCGACCAACTATCATTCATCACCACCTTGGTTGGATCAAAGCGCACCTTGATGCGTGCATACCCCTCACCACTACCCGTAACCGATACGCGAATTTTTATCGGCACTTCTAAACCGGGCTCTACCGCTTTTAGCTTGGCAGTGAGATCGGTATTTGGATTGCGCTCCCAACTGGTACTGAGCTCGCAGCGACCTGCCGTTTCTGGTGGAAAGTTATTGTTCGGCCCAGACCAGACTTTCTGATCGCCAAGCCACACTTGCATGTAGTCATCCCATTTGGCGTACTCAAGAACGGCTGAGGTAATCGCATCAGGGTTCACGACTTTGAGTGTGATGACCTGTTCAAACACTTTACAACTGCCACTCCAGTAGTTGTCACCAATACGTCCTATCCAAACTTCAAGACACCCCTCACCACAAGAGCGAAGGTTCATCGGTCCTGAAACATGCTCAATAATGCCTGCCGTGTAATCGTGAGTAATAGTGCAGCTTTTAACCGCTGTATTGAGCCTGTCACATTGCTGGTAGTTTGGGCTGCCTTCACCTTGAGACTCACAGCCTGGGAAGCTTTGCGTTAATAGATTTGGGTCAGTTTGAACCGCATCAGTTAATGCCCAAAGCGGATCATTGACCATATCTGGCCGAGACCTGTCTTTGATTTGCTGTAGCGAACGAAACGCCTCACCCGTAGCGCCACTTTCGGATGCCATGCTCTCTTGGCGCTGTGTCCCCATTTGATTCATGCTGGCATCAGAGCCATAAACGCCCGTTAAGACATCCAATGAGCCCTGATCCATACCAGGGAAAAGCTCTTGCAAGTTAATGGACTCATTACCACTGCCATTCGGCACCGACAATGTATTGCCATTGAGTGCGGGCATCGTCCAGCTTTGCAGCAATTGCTTACCTTCTTGTTGTCCGCTTAGGCCGGATTGGCGCTGCACATCAGCGGCCACACCATGTAAGGGCAGGCACGCCATAGTGATTGATAAAATACCCGCTAAAACTCGGGTAAAAAGTGTTGGTTTCATGGTTAACCTCCCGAGTTACAGCAGTCTTGCCAGCGCCACAAAATGTAGAGCGCATCTTCACCGGCACCGGGGATCGTTCGCCACTCTCCCCATTTCATGGTGCTTTCACCGATGACATGCGCACTTTCAGTTTCCGGTACAGGGAAGAACATACTCATCTTGTATTGGGATTTCGGCAGCATGGGTTCGATAACAGGTCGGCATAGCGCACTGTTCCCCATTGTTCGCCTTGCAAGACCACGCCTGTGTTGAGCCGCGATTGCTCGCGCTGCTAAATGGCTGGTGTTTTCTGCTAATGAGCCAAAGGCTAAGGTGTGGCCAGATAAGGGATAGAGATGGCCCCAACTGCCAGCACACCAAAACAACTGATCGATGGGTTTACCAAGCGTTGATGAGGCAGCGTCAGCGGTACAAGCAGATATAGCCAATGGATTGGCAACGGCAGCAGCTTCAGGCTGAGTAAAAAAGGCCAGTTCATCGTTCATCCATGTGGGGTCCAATTCGGACAAATACATCAAGTCAAAGTCCATGTAACCATCGGCATTGCAATTGCCATCCATGAACAAATCGAGCATGACCAAAAGCGGAAAGGCGTAATAATGGTAATGGTAGAAAGCGAGATCACCGGTATCGTATTCACCCTCGCCATGACCACCTTGCAGCCGCCTATCACCTAACGGTAAACGAATCCCTCCCAGGGAAGGCGAGCAACCCGGCGTTCTGACCAGTTCAATTAAACGCGCTGGCTCCCACATGCTGGTAACAATACCTGGCCTTGGCACGCCTAAGTTATCTTCACATAAGCAAAATGACTTGTTTGATGCGCCGCTTGGGACACTGCCAGAGCCAAGAGGAAGACCCGCAACTCGGATAGGAAAAATGCATGACCAGCAAACATCCGTCAGCAACTTACCCGACAATAAACCCGCGTCTGGGCAGGTCAGTTCGGCTTTTGCAGGAATAGATGCGCCAAGGACAAACATGACAATGAGAGTCCGCAACAGACGATACGTATTATTGAGCTTTTTCATGAACAAGCTCCTTTGCTGGAATTTCTTCTATTTCAAACGCGAGCCCCTTTGCTTGAACAAACGATGGGGTGACTTGCAGATCAAAGCGCTGCTTTAGCGAGGCATTGAGAAGGTAAACCGGACTATCCAATGTCTTTTCGAGCGCATTGAGGCGATTCCAGCCTTGGGCACGGTCGAGCTGCGTGGTGATAAGCGTAATGCGGCGCAGTGTCCTATCTTGCGTCTCAAGCCAATGCGCTACTGCGTCCACTTCTTCAGCGTTCGACGCATTAAACACCACAAGCTGCTGAGTAAACGGCAAGGCTTTTAGCGGGTTAATACGCGTTCCTGCTGGGATCAATGTTCGGCCACTGGCATCCAATAGTGACCGCTGCATGACGATGGTTGGATCAACCATTCTTATCCGATACTGCGTGGCTTTGGGTAACTCAGTGAAAGTTTGGCGAGACCAGAATCGCTCAATGGCTTTTTTCTTTAACGCGCCCAAGTCAATCGACTGTAAACGCTGCATCGCCACTTGCATCAAATCCGGTTCTAAAATGGAATGAATCGGACCACGTTGACCCAATGAACCGGTATTGCCTGTTTCAATTTGACGTTGCAACCAGTCCTTGCTGTATACCCCTAGTGCACTTGCAGTCACCTTGTCATCTTCTATGCGGAAAATGGCAGGCACGCTAGTCACCCGCCAGTGCACAAAAGCTTTCGGATCGATTCGAACCTGAGGAACAGGCTCAAGCCCCGTCATCAGCGTATGCCAATCACGGATAGCCGCCCCCAAGGTCTTTCCTTCAGGAATTCCCCGAAACAACACAATAGCGCCGGTAGCACTGGCCTCTTTAAATAGCTGCTTCAGCGACGAATCCCCCAGTGAGGACGACGCAAATATCAACCATTCATCGCTGTGTTTGAGCGACGCAGGTTGTTCAATCGGTGAAAAAGGCTCGATAAATTCAGATGAACCATCCACAGCACTTTGTAAAATGCTGCGGCTCATTTCGACGATCTTGTTGTCTTCGTCAGACAACGGATAAGGCTCTTGTGCCCAGGACACTTGAACCCAAGACAATGGAGCAACCAACAAAAATAAGAGACATAGTCTTTGCATCATCTACCTCCTACCAAAGCGGCCAAGCGCGACCGACAATCTGCTCGCGCTTAACGGCATTCCAATAGCGGGAGTCGAAACTCGTTGCAGCCTCGCCGGAAAACCAATATTCGTTTTCTTGCAGCGTCAATGAGCGGCTAAATTGTGATTCGGCCACACCAAGACGCTGGGCTAATGCCATGCCGGTAGAGACTTCAGCACCGTTCACCAGCACATGCTCAGGCGTCACATTGACTTCATCCCCAGGCATCCCTGTTAGGCGTTTCAGCATCCGAGTACCGTCGTTATATAACGGAGCGAGTCCTTTTGAGTGGAAGGCATACAAACCATCCTTAACGGGCTCTTTATTCCATAGGTCAATCAGATACACCGTGGTATCAGGCAGGCAGCGCTCTTGCTGGGTATCAATACCTATTCGGTAGCGCATCATGGCGTAGGTGCCTACCAAGGCCATGATTAACGCAAGAACAGTCAACCGGATGAGGTATGGCCGCCAAGGCATTCTTTTACGGAGTATCTGCATGAGACACCTCCTTTGAGCCTACTGGCACAAATACGGAATCATCAGCACCCACCACCGCTTGGGCATCCAGCACGATAAAACCGGCTTTTTTTAACTTTTCAATTTGCTGATTGGTCTGAAGCAACCTGGACTCGATGTCTTGTTCGCTGGCATTGGGGCCCAGTGACAACACCGCCTCCCCAAAATCCACGACTGCAATGGGCGTACTTAACGCCAACTGGCTGTGGATGGGTTCGAGTGTTTTCATTAAAAGCCAGCTGGTCATTAAACCGCTACCAGCAATAGACAAAGTAATAGAGGCCATAAATGGCCAAAGCGTGGTCTTATTCATCAAAGCCTCGCTCCTTCAACAACTGAGAGATGGCATCAGCAACAGAAAGGCCTTTGCGCGTTAACTGTTTAATCGCGTTTACATCTTCTGCACGGGACGAGTACAACAGCTTGTGAAACGGATCGACGATGAGGCGGCCAATCCCGGTGCCCATCTCGGTAATAAAGAAAATTTCGGAATAGACACCAGTGACGGTATGAACCGTTTTCAGGTATTCATAGCCGCCTTCACCTAGTGGCAAGCGGCCTTCTTTTTTGAGCGCGTTGATGGTTTCAGCTTTTTGGCCAAGCAGGTACATATTGGCCGAGTTTTCAGCGATGGCTTTACCTGTTGGGCTGTCATACAAATCGTTGACCGACTGCGTTACCGTTACAGCACTGCCGCCATATTTTCGAAATCGACGGTAACCGGTTTCGATGAACTTACCGACATCACCTTGAGTCAGCAGATCCCAAGCTTCGTCAATGAACACAATCTTGCGACGATCCCGCTCACCTAAGTACATCTCTTGTTGGATTTGGTAGATAAGCTGAAGCAACACTACTTGTTGTAGGTGCTTGCGTCCCTTGAGCTCTTCTAACTCCAAAACGGTGAAACGGTTTTTGAAGCGAATATTGTTGTGGCCATTAAAGAAGCGGCCATATTCGCCTTGTGTCGTAAACGGATAGAGCTGCTCACCCACGTCTTGCACACGACGGTCATCGTGATTTTTTAAAGCCTCTGCCACATCATCAACCAACATAGCACGACCTTTTTTCTCCCACAGTTCACGAGTCTGACGTTTTAGGTTGGCCATCTGAAAATCAGTTAATGACTGCGTAGGTGCGGCCATTGCGGCCAATAGCCCAACCAGCACATCCGCTTCTTCGTCATAGTCCTCAACGATTTCAAACGGATTCAAGCAAATGCCACTGTCTCGCCCGAACTGTAAGAACTCACCGTCATAGACTTCACACAGCTTTTCATAAGAGCGGCCAACATCAATCACCCAGCATTGCCCGCCTTCTGATAAGTAGGAAGAGATGATTTCGTTCACCAGGAATGACTTACCCGATCCCGATTGCGCCGCGATGCAACAATTGTAATTACTGCCAGAGTCATAAAGGGACACACTCATGATCTGGCCATTACGGGAAACAAAGTTAATCACTGGCGTGCCCGTGCCTTTCCAATCCGCAAACAAAGGCAACAGAGGGATCACATGCCGTGTCGCCATGGTCTTGAATCGAAACAAGTCGTTCATCGCCTGGCGGTCAGCACCAAATGGCAGGGCATTCAGAAAAATGGGCAAACAGAAGTACTTGTCTTCCATCAGCTCAAATCCGAGTTCTTTGAAATAAGTTCGAGCATTTGAAACAGAGCTGATGGACGCCTCTTCCGTTGGGGAAAACAGCGTTAAGGTCATATTTGCCCGAATAGGACGATCACCTTCTTGCAAGGCTTCAAAAAGAACATCAAACCCCTTTTTCTTGGCTGCAAGCACCGGCACAAACTTGAGCATCGGGCCATAGGCCTGATTGACCGCCCATTGACGCTTCGTCTCTAGACGAGATCTCATCGCCTCGGCTGAGGGAAAGTGAATGGTGACATTCAGCAAAAAGCTTCCGCGTAAACCGCGACTACCCGTCATCATATCGCCCGCAAAACTTGCGGCATGACCAAACCAGATCCGCTCAGGCAAGCGCTTAAATGATAAGGTTTTAACTCGGTAATCGCCCAGCATCAGACCTTGGCTATCCACCTTGATAGCTCGGTCATAATCCAACACTTGCTCTCGAAGTGGTTTATCAGCCTCACTGCGGATTGGTGATGGATTACGCCAGGAAGCACCTTTTCCCCAGTTAAGCTGCGCACTTAATGCTGCGAGCCAGTTTCGGTCAGTCATTTCAGTGACGCGAAAACCAACCGTTGCCAGCGCTTGCGAGAAAGAAGCCCTAAGCGCGGATGCTCGACTCAACTCACGCTCCGTCGGTATAGGACTTTCCAAAGGCAATTTGCAAGTGACGATCAGTTGAAAGTTGCGTACCTGAGTCTGGGTTGATTCTTCTATCGGTTGAACCGTGCCCCCATCGAGGAAGTCCGCACGTTTGCGTATCGACGCCCTGAGCAATGGATCGGATTGACGATGCCGTAAGCCCATCATGCGCTGAAGGTCGGTTTGAATATCAGGCGAGGCGTACAGGCCAAATTGCAGCAAAGTGTCTTTTGGCCAGTCGTTGTTGAGTAGAACATTAACCCTGTCTGCAACAGACTCATCACCACCGGGCAAGGGGTCACATAGAAAACCAAAGCCAACACTTTGGTCTTCCATGAAAAACAGTTGCTCATCGTCGGAATAGGCCAATACAGGCAATAGCTCTGAAGCGCGTTGCCCTGAATACAGAGAGGCTTTCATTAACGCCCCTCCAACCAAGCAGAAAGATCATAAGGACGGCCTCGGCTGATGCGACCATCATTGGCGACAATGAAAGGCACACCTTGAATGCCCAGGATTTGAGCCGTCACCAAAGTACGCTGCATTGGTTCTAAGTTGCAGGCATCATCCTGTTCTAGGTTACCAATCCGGCCATTGAGCAATGCATCGGTGGCCGATTTTTTGTCACGCGCACAGCCAAGCTGGCGAACCTGACGCTCTGAATCAGGACCAAGCACTGGCACAGGGAGAATTTGGAAGGTGTATTCTTTGGTTAACGGTAAGGCTTGTTTCAAAAGCTCATGGCAGTGCGGGCATCGTGGATCAACAAAGACCACCACTTTCTTTTTGCCTTCGCCCAGCGTCAGTGGGTTCAAATCATCCATTTTTAAGCCAAGACGACTTAAGTCCAGCGTGTTTCCCGCTTCTCGAATTTCTTCAAGGCTGGTAAGCGGCTTTTTGGACCAGGCATCATAGAGCGTGCCATCAATGACGAACCGGCCACTGTCTGACATGAAAACAATACGGCCATTGCTTTCGACCGCTTTCATACCCGTGACAGGTAAAGAAACCATGCCGTCAATTTTGCCAACGGGCGACACTTCAGACACAGGTTCAGCTTGAACCAAAGGAGAAAGCGCAAGCGCCAGAATAATTGGAGATAGTTTTCGCATGAGGAGTCCTCGTTAATGTAAATCGAGGCTCCAGTCTATGCAGTTGTCCTATGTGGACTCGGTTAGATAGATTGAAGAATTTGTCGTCTTGCTAAGCAGCACCAACACCAAATCTTAATGAAAGCAATCACGCACTAAAATAAATCAATTGTCTCTCATATACTTTTGCAGAGTTTTTTGATCCACTTTCAATGCTTCTGCGGCTTTAACCCATGTCCCGAATTGCTTTTTGGCAGCTGTTGCAAATTCCTTATGAAACGCTTTCGTTAACTCATCCTTAGTTGTCTTGGATAAATCACCAAATGCAAACCTTGTGTCAGGACTATCCCCTTGGATAGCAGGCTCGCCCAACGAAGCTAATGAGCTAGAGATTGCCGACTCTGTAGTTTGGGAGCTCAAAAACGCACAAGACATGTATGCTAGCTTTTTGAGGTCACGTAAGTTACCTGGTAAATATGCCGAGTTAAAAAACTGGATTAATTCATTTGATACTGGAGCTTCCGCAGGCAGATTGGGGTTAACATTAACTTCCTGCCAGATTCTTTGCCAATCGGACAATATATCTTCTCTGCATGCCCGAAGTGGAGGTATTGTTATTGTCAGCATGGATACACGATCAAAGAAATCAGCATCGAGTATCGCTGCCAATTGCTCAAGTGATTTATTACTCGCGCAAACTAGCTCAAAGTCAGATGCTTCCTCAGTGTCACTTCCAACAGGGCGAAAACTGTGATGGTTATCTTGAAGCACTCGAACCAGCTTTCGCTGAACCGAAGTTGGTAAATCTTGAATCTCATCCAAAAACAAAACTTTTCCATTTGCTTCTTTCAAAAGTCCATTGCGATCCTTTTCCGCCCCAGTGAAGGCACCTTTTACGTGGCCAAACAACATACTATCAACCACTTGAGAATCTAGTCCTCCACATGCAAGCGTAACAACCTGCTTTTGCTTTACCTTACCGACAACGGTTTCAATTAGCCTCGTTTTCCCTGTACCACGTTCACCCAGTACAAGTAACGGAGCTTTGGGAACACAAGAGAACTGCTTTAACGTTTGTAATGCATCCTGCCTTGCTTTTGATTTAGGGTCTAAATCGTAAAGGGCGTAACCGCCCTCTGAACTTGAAATAGCAGAGATCTCTGCCAAATACGTATTTACACTGAAATCAACTTTGGCAATGCTGGTTCTTTTGGTATCGGGGTTATATTGTGATGACCAGAGGATTGTTTCGCGTGGAAAATGCCCCCGAGCATGAAGAATCAACCAAACCGCATGCATCGCCGGAGTTCCCGGCGATACATTGATATGAAGATTCTGTTCAAGCTTTAGCTCTGGAATAATCTCAGACTCTATTGCGTGATAAATTTCGTTGTGATCAGCTGGGTTCTCGATAGCTACAGTTCGAAAGGTAATCTGTATATCGCCAAATTCATGCTCTTTGTACAGACTGTTATCACCAGCTGACTGAGTAAGAACAATGACTTTGCCAACATAAACTTTACGATTCTTAAGCCGCTTTAACGCTTCGTCTAATACCTCAACCCCAGCTCTTTTTGAGTGCCAACAAAGCAGTGTATTTTTGTTATCCAAAGTTACGCCTCCAATACAATTCGGGCGTTTGGCAATTCACTTTGCTTCAGCCTTTTTGCCATGGCAAGTTCGTATTCTTGACGAACTGTAATAGCTAACTGTTTTTTTGTCAGTCGAACAACCTTTGGCTCATAACTTTTTCTAGGCGCTCCTGAATCCTGCTTCTTAGAAGTTTCACCCTTAGCCGTTAAAGGTTTGAAATACTCTGGACTGGCGTTAGTGATAACTGGCGGCTCTATACGCCATTTATACTCAATCTTGTGCGATGTTTTTTCCCGCCAGTTTGCATTGGGTATTTTTGGTTGCTTATCCATATCAGACAAACAATCTGCTTTTATAGGAGATAACTCAACAATGTCTACTTCGCTGACTGAGTACCTCTTGAATGTATTATTTTCCCAAGCTTCAAAACCACCAGAAATCATCCCTAGACTCATATCGATGTTCAATTCATTGTGGCTATTAGTTAAAAACATATCTAAGCAGTTCATCAGCTCTTTTACCTGAGTACTGGTGAGTTTTACGCCTAACTCAAAGCCTTGATCCATACCATGCGCTTGAAAATTGGCCGACATCACCATGCCATGCATTCCATCTACTACAATCGCTTTGGCATGTAGCCATTTAAAACACGTCACCGATGCACCAGCCTGTTTCATAGCCAACAACGCTGGCATGGCTGCTGGTCTTTGGCGAGATAGAATGGTGACTTTTAGCCCCGACTTCGCACGTTCACATATTGCTTTTACAAGCTGATGGTCCTCTTGCCATCCAAAACTCGATATGATGAGTTCATTTTCCGCTTGATTGATCAACGCTAATGCGTGTTCCCTAATTCGAGCGTCTTCACTCGATGTGACCAGTATTTCAGTTAATTCCCTTGGATATCTGACATTGCCCGGCGACTTATATGCTGAGAATTCACCACGGCTTGTCATATGGTGCTGCGCACTCTCGAAGATTGCCCAACGGAACACATTCACGATCTCAGCTATTTGATGGCGTGAAAGCGCGACCCCCAGCTCTTCATTTCGTAAAAGTGCTTCTTCTGTAAGGTTTGCCGTTAAAAGCAACCCTTTAGCATTACCAGTTTCATGTAATGCGTCTATAACAACGGCTTTTGCGTGGAAATGCGGCGCAGATGCAAAGTGAACATGTCCAGACAATTTGTTTAACATTTCCTTATGCTGCACAAGACACTTCTTACCAAAGTCATCGTCAGGCACATCGCCATCAAGACGAGTCTCACATGCCAATAGTATGTACACACGAACTTTGCGCTTTGCAGCTTTTAGGACAGCAGATTCGACATTCTCATCAGCAAGCAAAAACGTACTAAGAATAACCGAGTGCTCAGCATTATCGATTAATTCGACAACTCTTGATTGCAGCTCATTGCAGAACAAAGAGCTACCAATATGTTGCGGATCAGATACCTTTTTAGGTAAAACAGGCAAAAGCACAGGGGGCAACTTGGTATTTGATTGATCAACAATCTTAGTTTCAGTCTTAGTAAACTTTTCAATTAGATTCATCACTATTATTCCTTATAGGTTCCAATCATGGGCTGCAATGACATGCCAGGTATGCTGATTTTGCTGGTCTTCTTCAGTCCAAAACTGATTTGCCAACTCAGCCCTATCAGGTAGTGTGAAATTCCAACTTTTAAAAGGTTCGAGTGCTTTTTCTCTCCAAAATTGGTACTTGCTATTAGTGGCATACATATTGATATTTTTCTCTAATCTCCATTCAGCCCACTTTTTAGCATCCAATTCAGTCAATGCTGATATAGAAATATTGTGTAACTTCATCGCATCAAACGAACCCAACTTGTGAACAGATGGTCTTTTTACGCTTACCGAGCGCTTCATATTGATTCGCTCAGATTCAGTAGTATTTTCGAAAACCACTGACAAGATTTCCGTTCGCTCATCCCATTGTTCAAGCAAGCCCTCACTATGCAGAAGTACTTTCAAAACTTGCTGACGACTGATTGGTTCAACCCGACGTGAAAATATAAGATCCTTTCCGCGCTTCACATCGACATTGCCATCAGTCACATTCCACTCGATGTAATACGGTTTTCCTTGAGGTGAGATGCGCTCACCTTTGAGTTCAATTTTGTCAACGCGTACTTCCGAACCTCCACCTATTGGTTCAACCTTCAGGCCACGAACGTCTTTGACTAGTTGAGGAACCTCAACGAGTCGCTTTGCTCTTTCATTTAGCTCATTTCTGTTTTTTCCAAGTCCGATCGACGCTGCACTAGGCTCTGTGTGCGCATCAATAGTAAGAAGTGGATGAGGCAATAAAGGCTCATGACAAACGCAAAGGCTCCAACACCCATCTTCTGGCACTAGGATTTGATCTTTCTCAAGAGCAATCAGTCCTGATTCAGTGAGCCTGTATTGGTCTCGATTAGACTCAGCAAGCCCATATAATCGACATATGTTTAGTAACCTATCAGCAACGACACGACGTCCGATTTTGTCCCCAAATAAATGCTCGGAGCACTCAGCAGAACTCGCATTCGGATTATCTTGAAGGAATTGCAGCACGCAGTTAATTTCTGGACGGCTATCTGCCAGCGCGATTTCACCCTGTATGATCCAACTTTCAGTCTTAATTTCTCGTTTTAGTATGATGTCCTGGCTCATAGTGCCTCCTGTGCTTCAGTCTCGATTGTTGTAGACCAGTAAGAATTGCTGGCAAAAGTACCTAACACACCCGATGCCTTTTGCATTGCAGTGCGGTTTCCGTACACAATGAGCTGATGCTTGGCCCTCGTAATTGCCACATTCAAGCGATTTGGGCTTTCAAGAAAACTCGTGGGATGGTTATTTGCGAAACTAAGCATGACAAAATCAGCCTCATGCCCCTGAAAACGGTCTACGGTACATATCTGAATATCAATATACGGTGAGGATTTTTCACCTCGATAGAAATGCCTTACTCCGTGATGACTTCCCGTCCACTTTCGTAAAGCTCGACGTATAGCTCGCTCTTGAGCCCGATAGAATGCCAAAACAGCTACTTCCCAAGGCTTTTGTTGGTTTTTCTCAACATTTGGGTTTGATTTTGCCCAAGAATCAAAGCGACTTAATTCTTTTAATATTTCTTCTACTTCAGCGGTGATTTCACCTTCTTTGCCTTTTCGACCTTTAACATCGTGCCATATACAACGATGTGAGCCGCTTCGGTATCCCCAGTCCCGCTTTTCAGCTTGGCCATCAGGACTTTGCAGTGCTTTTTCATGGTATATATGTACTCGGGAAAACTCGGCAATGTCTGGATGCATTCTGTGCTGGTAACTAAGCCGTATTTGTCGTTGTTCCAAAACACTGGCTGGAAGTCCATCAGACAGAGCGGTGCCTTGTTTCTGATACTCTGTTCGTTCAAATCCAACTTGCAGTGATTCAAGGATAGAAGGCAGTGCGATCCTACGTACCCTGTCTATTGCAGTGAACGTATCTTTTTCTGAGTCAAATGGTAGTAGCGCTTTGATATCTTCCTCTAACTTATTAACAGTTTTAGAACTTCCGTTAGATTCTGTATTTAGGCGCTGTTCGTACATACGAGCCAGTCGCCACGCTAACTGGGATTCCCAGCTATCGGACTCGGTCTTGATTTTTGTACGAGTTAATCTCGAATGCGCTGCAAGTCGCATTTCTAACTTTTCCGGTAACGCAGGCAGCCCCCTTATGGTCGTCAAATCCAGGGGAAGGTGATTAGCATTCTGAGCGATGAACGCTGACGAACCAAGGACTACTGATGCGTAAGGGAGATCTGTCTTCGGACCTTTAGATGATGCAACCAATACATTTTTGGACTTTGCTTGCTGATGATAAAATTCAATTGTCTTTTCATCGTCAGTGCAAACCAAGGATACTTCTCGTTTCTGAATATTGATTTGTCGAGCAGAGAAAATATCTGCGCATGCTTCTCGCTGATAACTATCCTGTAAACATGGCTGCAAATTTACTTCGGTAGCTTCATCATCAACATAAGGTGAAAGCTGTTTTGGATCTCCCACCATGATCCAACGCTTGGCAAGTACCGCTGGCACCAAAAACTCTTGAAAAGTTGTTTTTGATGCTTCATCAATAATCATCACATCGAAGATTGGCGATGTTGATTGTTTATTTTTGATATCAGGATGATGAAGCAACCCAATAGTTGTCCCGCAAACTAAATTCGCCGCTTCAAGAACAAGACGCTCAACAATATGTTTACCTTCACCGACCTTACTTTTAAGTAACTTCTGACTAACTGAAATGTGCGGTTGTTGCTGAAGATGTTTTAGCAATCTTGTGCGTTCAGTTTTAACAAACTCTTCCAATTGCCATGGCTTTGCCTTTTGAGAAACGCTTGATTTATCTCCAATCCGTACAGGTAACACCATGTCGCGATAAATATTTTCTTCAGACATCATTCGTTCAAGAACATTGTCAACAGCAACGTGTGTTGATGCACAAAGTAAGATCCGCTTACCTCGCTTTATTAATTGAAGAATCAGTTCGCAAATGGCTGTAGTTTTACCAGATCCTGGGGGGCCTTCAAGGAAGGCAAAGTCTGGTGTATTGAGTGCAATATTTACAAACTCACGCTGCTGAGATGTTCCCTCTCTTGCTCCATCGGTAAGAACGTAGTAGTCATGGTTAAATAAGTGCTCATCATAAGGAACATTCGGCCACTTAGCATGATCCTTACCTTCAAACAGCCTCAATAGCGGAAGATGGTGAATAGAAGGGGTGTCTTGTAAGCTTTGTAATGCATTAATCTGACACTTTAACTGGTATGTGTTTGGACGAATAACCAAATAGTCGTGGTCAGGTAAACGATCCAATAACAAGCTGTCATTCTCTACATTTCTGTCCAGGACTGAAATTGCGTTGGATTTATTGAATCCAACATTGCTTTGTGATTTCCCAGTCAAATGCCAACCATAACCGTCTGGACACTCATACGACGACAGCCCATTGCCTAATTCACTCGCAATTTCGTCCGCGTGTTCCTCAGTTGCATAAGCCATTTTAGGTTTACCGTGACTTCTACAATTTGGGCATTCTCTAGCGGCACTACCCACGGCTTTCCATCTAGCGGGGCTTGCTTCGTATACCGTGTCGGTACTTTCATCTAAAAAGAGCTTTAAGTTCTTTTCGAAATCACCGCAGTTATCGGCAGGCTCAACTAATTGTATCCATACTCCACTTTGAGCATCGTCCAGCTTTTCCCAAGCTATCGCTTTAACAGCCTTCGTACTTTCTAGGTACTTTCGAGTGGTGTCTAAATACTTATAAAAGTCACCAAGACCACTCACTGCTTTACTAAGCAGGATGTCTGGCCTGTGAATTCCTAAGTTTGCGTATCTTAATAACGCCATGTTTCGTCCTTTGATCGAATGAGTTGTTCATCCTAAATATCAAGCATCGTGCCAACAACCTTCGATTTAAAGGCCTCATTAATTGCGCACCATCGAACAGATAAAGGTTTTTATAGGAAGGTATTTTTCACACCCTCTGGGTAAATTTATAACCCATAAGTGCCATTTTGTACATCACATAACTCTCATGAAGCCAAGACAATGAAAAGAACCCAAACAACTTTACTTTGGCTACTTCTAATTGAAACGCCGTCATGATAA
This sequence comes from Pseudoalteromonas sp. Ps84H-4, assembly GCF_024124645.1. NCBI lineage: Bacteria > Pseudomonadati > Pseudomonadota > Gammaproteobacteria > Alteromonadales > Pseudoalteromonadaceae > Pseudoalteromonas > Pseudoalteromonas sp. Ps84H-4. The sequence goes on from NZ_JAMXSK010000025.1 coordinate 33,005, forward strand.
GCGGGTACGGGGTAGGATGACGCCCAAGCCTTCAGATATCTGGCCGCTTGGGCGTTTTTGTTGTTATAAGGAGCCCAGTAAAACAGCGCTGATTGCTGGAACGGTTGTGCCAATGACTTCTTGAGTGCTGGCAACGATAGGTAAGGTTGCAGACATAACACTTTTATCGCCTACAAGCGATGACAGAAGCGCCGTTGCTAGCCAACCGGTTTAGCTGAGCCCGTTTTTTTACACCTATGTGGACTCGGTTAGATAGATTGAAGAAATCGCAATCTAACTAGGGGGCTTATAGCTCGTTGAGGTTTGTTATAAACGAATTACTCGGCGTTTGCGTTAACAAGCCAATCATCAAGCACTTGCTTCAATTTATCTAATTGCTCTTGATGTTTTGCTTGATTCTTTGCCAATTTGTTAATGTTCTGCAACTTCCAACGAATCGCTGGCAAGTCTGCTGCATTAGGATAGTCAAACAATGCCCAATCAGGTTGCCCTCTTTTGAATGACATAAGGAAAGCATGATCCCTTTCTGTGAAATGTTTTTGTAGCGCCATTAACATCATAGGCCTAACAGAGGCTAAGTCTGCGCATTCAACTTTTTCAAAAGTCATTCCGTCAAATTCTGCCTGAAATTTCTCATTCAGAGGCTGCCAGTTTGGCGACATGACTTCATTAATAGGCCGAGGATGACTTAGTGTATAGGTTAAAAAGCCCACTAAAATCTCTCTCGAAATCCCTTCACTGCCAAGTAACATACGCACATCAAATAAGTCGCGAGGATGTTGGCGATCCATTGCAGCACACAATTTCCCACCATACAGATCGGGAAGACTGACTACCTGAATCTCAGCATAACCAAACTCGTCTTCAACAGACTCTTGAACTGGCATTATCTCTGCACTATGCAATGTACCTCTGGCGACGGGCGACACTTCAATTTTGATTGTCGCAACCGGACTTGATACAACGATTCTCAGTTCATCAGCTTTATTATCCTGAAATGCCGCTCGGATATCTGGTTGAGTATTTATTCTGTCTGTAATGCGCTGCAATGCAGCCCTGACATTAACCAAAGCCTCATCTCTTGGTTCAAGTGGAAGATAAGCAAGATCAATATCTACAGATAACCGAGGAAAATCTCTCACAAATAAATTAATAGCGGTGCCACCTTTAAGTGCAAAAACTGTCTCTGTTGCTACCACAGGAAGCATTCTTATGAGCAAGGAAACCTGTTTGTAATATGGGCTATCTTTATCCATTATGTTGTTCACCTTTTTTGACGCTTAATATCTCTGGCACTGTGATTTGATATCGCTCATCAAAACGTCCTTTTTCGACAACCTGCCGCTTTCCTGCACCCAATTTAATTCTTGTTTCATCTATGCGATTGACCCACTGGTGATCGTAGTACCGACCCAGAAATAGAAATATTCGGTTTGCCTGAACAGAGCTGCTTCGCTCAAGAATATCTTGTACTTTTCTAGGGCTTAGATTGACTAAACCCTGAAATAATTCTGCGACATGCTCAAATGAAATCAGCTTCCCAATCCCGTCTACCACTTCATAGGCAGCAAGTTCTGCACAGCTGACAGTGAGTTCTTTCTCTTTAACCGTGATCCTTTTCAAATCTTTCTCGGGATTCACTTCAAGCTTATGGTTTCCACAGTAAAACCAATTCTGATAAGGGAATTCACGAAACCATTTGGGTAAGGACGACTTGTTTTTAACGCAAATCCAAACTCGCTCTTTGTTCAGCTGTAAATAGTGACTCAGTCCCTGGTGAGTTAAGCTGCTCAATCCAGCCAAATGAACTGAAACGCCCAATTGCACATTTAATGCTTGAATGGCATCAACCCAAGTTGGCTTTATATCGCCCTGTGCATCTGGACGATAATACACGCCAGAACATAGCTTCTTTAGCCAACCGTTCTGTGCGTACTTTTGAGCCAAGGAATAGCTCACACCGTTTTCAGTCAGCCATTGCTGAAGTACTAGCGCACCAGGAGAAGTATGAGCAACAAGCCAGTTTATTTTAGATGACATTTTAACACCCAAGGTATGAATATCACGAACAGTATAAACCATCTAGTTTATTTTGACAGGGATTTTAATACTTTAGGCATTAATATACCAAATAATGTAAACCAAACCCGCTAATGCGGCGTTGTTGAAATGAAAAGGTCTACACAACATCACCAATAACCCGATGTTGTGTAGACCTAGTTTGATTACCTTAAGTGAACTGCCTACTGTGGCTCACATTCAGGTGCCCAGTAAAACGGCGCTGATTGCTGGAACTGTTGTGCCAATGACTTCTTGAGTGCTAGCAACAACAGGTAAGGTTGCAGACATAACACTTTCAACGACGGTTGGCGTATTGTAGAGACCCATACCGCCACCAATGCCCAAGGCAAAAGCCATCAAGCTTTGGCGAGCGATACCGCCCACAATACCCACCAGAACCATGGCTCCCGCTACGATCCGTCCCAATGTACCTTGGGTCCAGTCTTTTAGGGTATCCCACACATCAGTGAAAGCATCACCACCGGTGCCCGCAAATGAGGGCTCCGAAATCATTAACGCCATCAAACCAAGCGCACTAATGGTCATTAGGCGCTGAGTTTGAATGGTGCGAACTGCATTTGTCATTCGTTAGTTTCTCCGTAGATACTCAAGTTATCGCGCTTACCATCAGCTCCCGCTGAGGTTGAATCGCTCTGAGTCTGAAGTGGACGTAGCACAGGCGAAACCATTCGAGGTGCTGACACCCCAATATCCCACCGGCGCGGTTCAATTTCGGTAAACACGTAGCTGGATAAATTCAGATCTCCACGGTCATCCTCCCAAGGCGCAATCCAAATTCGCATCACCCTTGAAGGAATGCGAATAGGTGCAGATTGCTGCGTCTCAGGTAATGCTGGATGGCTCAGCAGTCCTGTCTCTAAATCAGATTGTGAATACCCAGAGGGAGAACCAATTCGAGTCGCCACAGCATCAATCGTCTTGGGTGCAGCGCCATTACTGGTAAGCTCATAGACTTCACGAGCGGATAAACAGCGCACACCGTCAGGCATACCTGGGCATCCATATTCACTACTCCCAAGACCCAATGAACTACAGCCAGACAATAAGGTTGAGCCGACTGCCAATAAAAGTAATCCAGCTTTAGACCACTGTTTTGACTGGTGCTTTGGGTTGTTCTGCATTGATGTCGTCATGGTTAACTCTCCTCTGGATACACATCTTATTGTCTGAAACGGACTTCGATCGGTTAGCAACATGCAGGATTTTTTCATCTTCTTGCACCTCCCCCTTGCGAAGTGGCCAACGACAACGAGGCCCCACGAGTGACTATGACTTCTATTTTCCTTGCAGCGTCTACCTCTATGACTGGGAACATATTTTCTGCCATGTCCAAATAGAACTTGGCCACTCGATCCAATGCTTTACCAGTGCCTTTAATCGCAGCGCCTTGTAATGCTTCTTGGCTCATGACTTGCTGGTACAACTGAGTATCACCGGCATTACCCGTCTGAATCGTTGGTACAGGATTCACATCAAATGCGCCTGCCAAGCCCTGAAGGAATCCGGCCATCATCGATTTGGCCACCAGCTGGCCTTGTTTCGACACTAATCGGCCACGAATACCGGCTTTACCGTCTTCACCCACGGCATAAGAATCCAGTCGCGTTTCAATGACGCCACCATCTTCTCTCACACATGAAATGGTCTCGCCTCGCAAATAGGCACGCTCAGAGCTCAAATCACCGTAACCTGCGGCGATCAAGAAACACTCTTTGATATCCGCTCTGAATCGGTTGGGTAAAATGGCTTCCTTTTGAATCCTCAGTAATGCAGGAAAAGGTTCGCGTCTTGCGGACTCGTGAGTAGGGGCATCCAAACCTGTGATCAAAGTACCTGAGATGATGCTGCCCGCCGGTAAATACAAAGGCGGCGCTTCTTGCACAACAACCTCTGGTTCAGCAACCACTTCAGGCTCAATCATACGAATCGTGATTGGCGGCAATGGAACATCCCGTGCTCGTGTGCCTTGGCCATTGACTGGCTGCTGATAGAGCGGATCAGGCAGCGGCGCATTGGCAAAATAGTCGTCTGGGTTAGACGGCAGTGGCTTTTCTTCTTTAGGCAATTCCATGGCAGATAAAGGCACTTCGAAACGGCTATTTGTGCCTTCAACTGCTGCATCACCTCCAGCGCGAACATCATCAAGTTCCGCTCGAAGACGAGCCAACTCCGCATTGACCTCACTTGGTATAGAAGGCGAACCGGGGCTTAACCGTCCTGAGTCAACGTCACGACGCAAGCGTTCAACTTCTCGGCGTAACTGCTCGTTGCGCTCACTGAGTAGTTTCACGTTCGCAGCCAAACTATCGACCCCAACATCACGAGTATTGGTATCCGTAAGAATGTGCCGGATCGTTTCCTGCCGGTTCCGACTGTTCGCGCCATCATCAGGATTAGGTGAAAACACCATCACCATAAGGATCAGACCACCAGCAATACCAGCAACCGATAGACCCCGCTTCATGTTCGGGCTCATTTGTTCCCATTGTGCTTTCATCGTTACTTACCTCCCACAAGAAGCGAAGGTCGCTGACTTTCCACTGGTTCTTCACGATGATTGCGAACAACCACATACAACTCAGTCTTTTCACCCGGCAACAAGATATTGCGAGGCCAGTAAGCGCTTGCCACTATATCTGGTGCATGACAGGCTATTTCACTGGCTTCTATCGGCTCATCGGCAAAGCTTTCAACCAGTCCTACATAGACTGTGAAGTAATGTCCCGTCACAATTTGCCCCTGCTTAAAACCAAACTTTAAGCCCGGCTGAAAACATTTCGGGCTTGTGTCAGTTTGGCCAGCTAAACGGATGTCATAGCCTTGTGGTAACTCATTTAGTGCAAGGCGTCTGAGTAAATCACGTAAGCTATCGACGTATGGCTGAGCCGTTTCCCAAGTGGCGGCTTTGCGGTTCACGACGCCCTTAATAGGCCACTGCTGACCATCAATAGCTAAGGTAATTTCACGCGGTGGAATACGACGAGGTACTAAGGTGACAGATAATGCTGGCGCTTCCTGACCAGGCGGAGTGATGTAAAGTGAAACCGGTGATTCTTTGTCCGTGGCCACATATACAACATTCGCCTTGATTTGCGTCTGAGCATCACTGGTTGTTCTCACCTGAGGCGATTCAAACGGTGTCACAATCCGGTTCAGATGGCCAAGTGCCACAGGGATCAGTTCATTGACTCCCGGTGTCATTAGTAGCGTTGTTGGCACATCCGTTGCAACCGAATTGGTTTGAACCGGTGGATTTCCAGTAGCGGACTGCTTCATCACACTGGCTGGCACAATTGGCAATTCCACGTCTGCATACGACGCTTGAGATAACAGGACGCCACTCAAGCTCATTGCGATTAAGCTTGGTGTTATCCATCGACTAATTTTGGTTCGCATCATTCACCCTCCGGTTTTGCTCTTGGGTCAACTTTTCACGAACGCGCTTCGTTCTAGCTTGCCCCTCATACGTATCCATCCAACTGAGCTTTGGACGGTATTGCTCAATATCGATGTCAAACTCATAGGTGCGAGTTTGGCGCTGTTCATCTCCAGATGGTCCAGAGACCAAGGAATAACCGGTCACAAAGACATGGCCGGTTTCATACTCATACTCCACTTGTCTGGGTTGGAATTTGAGCGTGACTCGGTCTTCACGGATCTGTCTTGCCTGAATCTCCAGTGCATCGACCACTTGCTGGTACACCGCTGGAGAAAGTAGCGGCTCAATAGCAACCCGGATAAAAGACACATTACCCGGCGTCACGTTGCCCATAAGCTCAGCCAGGTAGAGCCCCCAGGATTCCAAGTAAGGCTGAGTGGCCTGGTTTCGTGACACTTCAGCCGTTTCAGACAAAGTTGGTGGTTGAATGGCTACCACGGTATTGCGAGAAAATGCCGCTACCGCAAGAAGCAAGTTAGATAGCACCAGCACCGCAATCAGGAACCGTTGCCATCGGTTCTCTAATTGCGTGCCTTGCCATGATTTTAAAAACACGTCGAACTTCACGGCAGATAGCTCCTGATAAATGGGTTAGGGATCGTCTTGGCTTTGGTTGGCAACAGTCCAGCCCAGTAGATGGCGTGAAGAATAAAACCATCTGGGCGGCCATCACGAAAACGCCGATAGAGCTTGGTTGTCACCAACCCCAACAGGCATAAAACCAAGGCATTACCGGTAAAAATGCCGATCACTAGCCCCAACAGAATGGGAGCCATCTCATCGGCACTCCAAAGCAGGAAGTGCGGCGGGTCATCGATATAGGATGGAATATTTACAGGTTCCATAGTCACTCCTCGTTGTTTGAATTGAGAAGTGAAGGATGCCTCGGGATTGGCAGCTTCAGTGGTCAGCTAGATGCCGAATTCTTGAAGGTTTTGAGGGTTCTAATCAGACAATACTAACAATTGATCTTTTTGATGCGGTTGATATGATGGGGATATTGGTCGTGTCGAGACCAGCTGCCCACTTTAGCAAACCCGGACGGGACGACATGCATATCAAATTTATTTTTTGCTTAGGTTTTTTCTGCGACCTCGGCAGTGGGCACCGTATTCGCTAATAGGAGAAACTCAATGCAAATTACTAAAATCATTTCCTCTGCCACGGTTGAACGTTTAAAGCAAAAAGCACGAAAGCTTAAACGTGAAAAATCTATTCCACACACTCAAGCACTCGATGAAATTGCAGTAACTGCTGGTTTTAATCATTGGAATCAGGTTGTACAAGCTAATGACGTACTGAAACCATCAGAAGTGGCATTATCTTCTGGATGTGTCATGGCTTTTGATGTCAAAGATGGTATGGATGTCGATACCAGTGATGGGGTCTTAATTGAAGACCACTTCTTGGAGATGCTCACTGAAAAGCAGCTATTTGAAATTTATGCCAATTCCCCTGATGAGGACGACGAACAAAACAGACCGCTAAAAGAAACGCTATCGGATTCAGAGCTTCATGAGTATTTTCGAGATGATTGCTCATTCATGTACTTTCGTCTTGCCGAGCCTCATGCAAACAAACCGTTAAAAGAAGTATTGGCTCTTATACGACAGTACTCTTTTTGGATGCCTCAATATATTTGGCTTCAAGGCCACCTTATTGATACTTACCATTTGCCTGCTGAAGACGAGAACGGCAATACCGTAGGCGTAAGGTTTTAGCTCTACAAGATGAGGCCTGATGGGCCTCATATCTTCTTCTGCAAGTGACTTAACGCCAACCCCGCCATCAATGCCAAACCGATGATCAGCGACGGTAACACCACCGGTGGAATAGCCAGCGGGGCGAACAATCCCATAAATAACAAGATGATGCCTGAGCCCAGAATTATCATGCTATAGCGGTGAATGATAGGGCTCGAAAAATCAAAGGTTGTTTTCTTAATCTTCCAGGTCATCAAGCCGTCCCACAGCGCCGGTAACATGAGAATAAGCGCAAAGGGCAACCAGACCATCAGCAAAGCAAATCGAGTGAACACTTGGTACAACACATCAAAAAATGCCTGAATACGGTCTTCCACCCAGACAAACCAAAAGCCTCCCATGTTCTCCATCCCTTTAGAGCGCAGTCGCTGCTCTTCATTGGGGATTAGAAAATCACGCACAGATTGCTCCATCTGCGTATCCACAACCCATGATTGATACCAGCCATGGCTAGTTTGACCAATCCAATAGCTTGTTTGTGCGCCCAATTGGTTTTGGATCATCTGCTTCTCTTTACTGATGACCCGGCCAGTCCAATCACCGGGCACTAACACGCCAATGGCAATAATCTCCAGCATCAGTGCCAGACACAGCAGCCAAACCGACTTATGCTTGCTCATGCCAAACATCCTCTTCTACTCGCGCCAGCATGGCTGCAACGGTTGGCGTCATAATCCGGGCTTTAATCACTTGTTGAAGCCGCTTTGTCGTCGTATGACCACTGACATAACGCACCTCGATGCGTCCTTCAGCCAAATACGCCATCCGATTTGGACGATTACGAATCCAGGTGTGGAAATACACACCATCCACGGCGGCCCACTCGAAATGGTCAGGATCACGCAGGCGAATCCCAGTTAAAGCACTGGCAGCAGTCCAGGTAAGCGCCTCAATGAAATGCCACAGGCGTACACTGTCATCATCACAACTGACTTCTTCATAACTGCCCAAGCCATTACACAGACACAAATCAAAGATGGAATGGCCATCTAACGTGAACGCATCCGTTAAGTAGTCCGCCAAGCAATACACCGAGGCCAAAGCATGAGGCCAGTCGGTTTCAAGCAGTCTTAAGGTTTCCTTGAACTGGGGGTTATGTTGCTGCCACTGAGCGAGCATTTCTTTACTGGTAAGTGTTGTCATTTTCAGACAGACAGAATGATGCATACAGACTCCTTATGCTGCCTGTGTAGAGCTGGTTAAAATAGGAATGCGGCCTTTGATCACGCGGCCACCTGAAAGCTTGGCGATGTACTCCAGGTTGGGAAGCTGGCCTAATAACTGCGGTGGAAACATATCGCCTTCTTCCTCCATCAAGCGTTCGCCATGATTGCCGGTAAACAACGCGGGGCTGTCCGAGTTGGACGACATACCTTGAGTTTGCATGATGTACTGCAACCGAGTCTTAGGCAGATTGTCGGTAATGTACTGCTGCGTTTCGGCATCCATCACCCGAAGAGCTATCAGGTTGTTGATGTTACCTAACACCTGACGGGCCTTAGCTTCGCTGCCTGTACGAGCTGAAAAATCAGCAAAGGTCTGAGTAGCAATCACACAACGCATTTTTGCGCCACGGCCTTTGTTGAGCAGTTGAATGAAGGGATCGTTGACGACTTCAGCCGCCTCATCGATGAAGATATTTACGGGACGATTTTCAACACCATAGTTATAGCGGTCACCGGCCACAGCCGTGAGATCGGATAAAAGCAACGAACCAATGGCGCTGCCAACCATGGCGTCGGTCAATGAATCCAACCCGATATAGGCCACTTGGGCATTGTTGATAATACGGCCAGAATCCGTAATTAACCGGCTGTCATCCACATCGTTTGCAATCGGTGATAGCAGTGGGCCAAGTTCACTTGAAGTGAGCATATTGAGCACCGGCATCAATGAGGCCACCATCTTGGAATAGTGGGTTCTGTCATGCTCAAACATACTCAATAGCCCCTCTAAATCGGTATTGGCGGCAACGGGCTGAATGCGTTCGTAGTAGAAAAGCAGCATCGCCATGGCTTGTTTAGCCAAGGTATTGGCCTTTTCGGTAAAGCGCTTGATCTCCACACTAAAGTTCGGATACACCTGCTCACCCCATGCCGTGACGGCTTTTACTACCAAGCCTTCTGGGCCACCTTCCAAGAATCGTCTCAGTGTTTTCAGATCAGGACGCTGAGAAGTAAGCAACAGACCTTGCACGATGTTATTCAGTGCCATTTGGCCAAAGGCTTTAAATGGATCAGCACCGGTTTCAGATGGAATTAATGCCGCAATTCGGCTGGCGATTTCAGTACCCCGGTTAAAGTTCCTCAGGGGATTAAGCCGTACCGAATGCTCTGGAAACCCCGGATGAAAATACACAAAGCGCTCAGGACTACCGGCGGCAATACAGGCTCGCTGTGCATTATCCTTAAGTTCTTTGTCTCCCTTGGGGTCAATAATAATCACGGCTTCATTGCGCAAAATGGCCTGAGTGATCATCGCATCAAAGCATCGGGTTTTCCCTGCCCCGGTCGTGCCGACAATTAAGGTATGCCCCTCAGTGTGACCAACTGGCTGGTACACATCTTCTTCTTTGGGCTCAACACCATGAATCCAGGTCGAACCCATTTGCTTACCGTGCCCCTGGTTAAGCAAGGTTTGCTTATCCCGCTTTAAGATTTCATAAGCGCGTTGGGCATGACGTTGATCCCACTCAAAGCCATACCCTAACCACAATTCATCAGGATGTTTTGCCATCACCTTTTGTAAATGCGACAGCTCCATAAAAGCCAATGGTTTGCCTTTTAGCCCCTTCTGTAGTTTATAAAGACGGTAAGCCTCGGGCAGGCGATACAACGCCATGCCCGAGGAAATCCCTGTCATCCACCAAAATGGCTCAGGTGGTAGCTCAGTCAGCATTTCTGCGGCAATTGCCCCAGTTGCTCCAACCAGCCAACCTGCTACTGCCATGGCTTCATAGTTCGTGCGCCAGGGCATCTCATATGCGTTTTCTTTCATTCATGCTCCGCAAAATAACCGTTTACAATCCGCTTAACTTCAAATGGATTAACGTTTAGCGTGAGCGGTAAACAGAACCGTTTTCCCCTCATCAAACTGGCATTGGTCACTGGCCGAGATCCCCCGAAGTAGCTGTCCGGCTGGAATGCCATGCTCATTGGCGACTTGGCGTAAGGTTTGAATCGTGACGCGAATACCATCGGCACTATGATCCACGTCTGGGTAATTGCCATCGGTCAGTAAGATGGGCAAATCTTTCACAAAATTAACCACCTGTTGCCGCTGCGCGTGTTTGAGGTCTGTACTTGAGTTCGCATTGGGCGCAATCGGCTTTTGCTTACGCTCCGCTCTTGTGGCGGGCTCTTTTGCTTGGGCATTGGCTGTCTCAGTTCGACTCGGACGCTGTGAAGCCTCTTCGTTCTGAATTGGTTCCACTGACTCTGCGTCTTGTTTGGAAAGGTCAATCAGTGCAATTAGCCCTTTAGAAATCGATACTTTCAGCAGTAACCCTTGCTCCTGAACGCCATCATTCGTAGTCACAGTTCTGGCCTTACGTGTCGGGTTTGCGGGATCTAGTTCAAGCCAATCTAATCGACTTAGTTCAGCAAGCAGTTTTCGGGGTGCACACCAAGGTCTTACGGCATCGGGATAGCGGATCAGTATCTGTTCACCAGCCATAATCAACGCACTGCTGGCCTCTGGGAGCCACGCCAAAGATTCAGGGAGATTAAATGCGTCTGCATCGTGCTGGTTTACGTTATTTGAGATAGTGGCATCGTTTGAATCGTTAGGCTTTTCGCATCCATCACCCGGAACATTTTCAGTTGCCTGAAGGTGATTAACATCACTGGCATGACGAAGTTCATCATCTTGTTCGGATGATTTTGTCGATGGCGACTCAGCCGAATTGCTGAGTTCAATTGATGATGACGCTTCAGGCAAGTCTAAATGCTCACTGGAGCGACTCTGAGGCTCTGCTTGTGTTTGCTGTGTTGCTTCCCAATCAGGTTTACTAAACAGTGTCACACCACTTGGTACATTCGAGCTGAACAATAAATCGGCCTCAACTATATGCAGCATGGCTAACCAGATTGGCTTGTCGTCTTTGATCAGCACTTCAGGGGCAAGGCTTTCATATCGCTCATTTGAGGTGGATTTAGTGGCCAATCCTCGCTCAATGAGGATGTCCGCAAGGGTATCGGGATCTCGTGGAATGCCAGGTATCTTGTCTTTGGCCAACAGCTCAATGATGTCCTTAGCCGCGCTTTTCCAAACCAGGTAAAGATGGGTTGATTGATTGGATTTTCGTACCCAGACTCTGGCATCTCGCTGATTAACCAGCCATTGCGAACTGGCAAGTAATCGCCTCATGGCATCAAGTAGATAGCGTTCGACTGGGACACCAAGGGCATTGTCGTCAACGGAAATGCGTTGAGCTTTCAGGTCTCGCTGGACACTGGTTTGGTCAGCTTCAATAACCAATTTGGACAGGACATGCTCTGGATCGGTATTGCCAATTGCTTCCAGCATGGCTTGCAAAATTTCAGGGCCCGGTTGGGTTAACCAGGCGAGCAACTCGGGTGTCATCACCCGGTTTAAAACCAAAATTGAAAATTGCTCGTGCCGCTTGCACCGTCCGTCGCGCCAGCGAATAAAATAGCGTTCAATGCTGTTATTTGTGGTCCACTGGGATAAGGTTTCTAAAAAAGGGTTCCACTGATAGCGTCCATCTTCGTCTGTAATAGACAAGTCTGAAACAGGCTTACCAATATCATGGAACAAACCGCCTAATGCCGCCGCAACACGCCACCTTGGTTCCAGCTCTTTTTTTTCAACCGGTGTGCCACTGGCAACAAAGATGATCCCTTCAGCAGCTTGTGCAGCCCAGAAAGCAACTTCCAACGAATGACGTAATAAACCACCAGCGCCACTGTGATGATGATGCTCAGAAGCTGGCAACAAATGAACATAAGCAGCCAGATGATCAATGCAGGGCTGAATTAGCCTTTGAAAATCACGCAGGTTAAAGCCAAGTACCTGGCGCAGTTTGGCAATTAGCTCGTCTTGTGTAGACTGCAAATCCTCGGGGGACGCAGCTGGCAACCCTTTCAGGAATGGCGGGTAGCGTGGAATTTCTGTATCCAGTTGCGATGACAGTTCTGGTAGTGCTTTGGTTTGAAAAAATAGGTTTTTGAACATAGTGAACCTCCGACACGATAGTGTGAAGGTTCTGTAGCAACTGAAGATGTTAGATAGCCGAAAGAAATATGCATTTATCTGTAGTTGTCTTCGTTCTAGTGAGAAAACCGACAGTTACATTACAGTGTGGGGTAAGACAGCTTTTCATTGTAAGACTGGGCATCATCCTCCCAAACTAGCCGAACAACATGCTTTCGTTTCGTTTGCATATGAACAGCGGCTATTAGCTCAACGGCTTGATACTTTTCGAGGCTTTCCATTGGAAATTTGTCAGTCACTTCTGATTCAATAACTAAATCGTTACCTTCGGGGAACTCAATTCTGACGTTTCTTGCAGTAGCAGCACCTTTATTCCAAACCTTAAGCCGATACTTACTGCTGCCAAGTTTTATAATTGATGCACCAAGGTCAGCTTGTTTTCCTTTCAGAGCATCTTCATTTTCTTTTTCCAAGAGAATGGTGTTTAGCTTTTCCTGGCTTTCGACAAGTGACTTCTGCCTCTTATTAAAGCTGACCGTTTGCCATGTTGCGTAGCCAGATAAAAGGAAAGCTAATCCAGCTATCACATCACCTGCATCAATAGTTACTGGCATTACTTAATCCTTATATTCTTGCTACCAGAAAAAGCCTTTTTTAAAGATTTACGTAGTTCGTCTTGAACGTCTTTTAAAACTTCTTCCTTGATTTCAGAAAGGTGCTCGTCAATATTTTCGCTATTCTCTTGAATAAGCTCATCTTTATTAAACTCTCGGTCACAAGATGCACAAGTCATTACTTGTATTGTTTCATCGCAACCGTCTTCGTATGAAAAGTCTGAACAGCCACAAGTCGGGCAAAGCAAGCTTATACTTCTATTGTATTTTTCAGGATTCATTCTAACTTTCCGTTATGTGAGTGGCCGTATTTAACCGCATATATTCAAGAACTAGACAATGCACGTTGGAGTTCCTTTGGTGCTTATTAACAGTTAAAGACCTAAAAACCAGCCAGGATCAACTGTTACTTTTTCAACTAACTCTGTTTTAACGCCTAAACTAAGTTCCTTAAGCTTATCGGCTAACTGATCACCATCGACCAAGTCAATCGGAGCAACGCCATCACGGTTGGCTTCTTCAATCGCAGCTTTTGTAAAGTTACCTGTAGTGATAAACATCCCACGATCAGCTCTACCAACGGTTGCGCCCCTAAAATCACGGATCTCGGGAGCCCCAACGGAACCTTTGTACTTTTTACACTGAAAAGCGATATGAAAGCTCATCAAACCGTTGATTCGGGCAATTCCTTTGCCATCGATACCACCATCACCCGTGCGACCAGTCACTTCAACATGGATAAAGCCTGATTCTCTCAATAACCTCTGTGTTAGTCGCTCAAACGCATCCGGGCTCATTTCTTCAATTAGCACATGATGCAGTTTTTCACGCCAAAGCATAGCCTCTTCAGGGGAGTCATCGGACGACAGTTCTGGAGTAGATGTCGTAGCATTAGTCTGTTCAGGCTTGCGGTCCAGTGCTCTAACAAAGTTGACAATTTCTCTGCTATCGATTTCCGGTTCCTGTCTAGCTTTATCTGTAAGTGCCCAAACGCCACGAGATGAGTTTTCAAGGTATCCAGCTTTCTTCAGGTAGGTTCTAGCCCATGCTAATCGATATCCAACTTCAGTTTGGCTACTTTTTTCAGGGTTGTGCAGAACAGCCAAAGTACCCTCATCAAACTTCTCAAGCTCGACAACTTCTTCGTATATCTCGTCGATACTGCCTGAGCCCCCAAGGTTCACTAATGCCTTTATTAGCGGTAGCATAAGTTGATCGAATGTGACCATTATTTTTTCTCCTGGAAACTCTTTTGTAAAAGAGCAAGTAGGCGCTCTCTGATTGAAATAGCTGACTCACCTAAATTAACAGTGCAAAACCATATTGGGTGGCCTTGAATTGTTACCATCTCAGCGACTTCTTTATCTACTGTCGGGTGAAGTAACATGCCAATACTTTCAAGTGATTTGGGGTCTGAAGTGTCTTCCTGGCTTCTAAGGTAAGTATACATTTGGTAGATATAACCACTGCGAAGAGTCTGTTCCCTATGCCAACCTTTAGTGGTCACTGAATTGAATTTTGTGTCGATTACCAAACGCTTGTCTGGTGAACGATTATCGATAATGATGTCTGTTTTCATGCTGGGAAGAATTTCGTCTATCCCTGAGCTTTTATCTGATATCTGCCAATCAAACTGTTTGCCAGCCAATACTCGCCACTCTCTTTTATCTAGTGCTACGGCATAGAAACCCGCTACAGCTTTTTCAAACAATTTTCTAAGCCACTCTTTTCGAGTGTCAGGAGCTGTTAGATGAAATTGACCGTCAAACTCTGTGGGTATAGCGAGTGAAAAAGCCAAATCGGCTGCAGCAACCATCTTCTGATCGCTAATATCATGGCGTCCAAATCTTTCCGACTTTCCGCTGTAATTTATTGGCTTTGCCTTGCTCACGCCTAGACGTTCTAAACTCAGCATTAAGGCTCGGCATTTATGGGCAAGAGTTGGTTTAATATTCAGCTTTGATAATCGTTCTAATGCAGATCTAACATAACGATTACGGGGAGTATCTACCGTTAACTCATCAAAGCGACAGCATACCTTACCTTTTTCAAGTAGCCTTTGCCGCTCGGTGGTTAGGGTATCTATGCGTCCACGAACTCGATTGATTACAGCAACTTTCGATTCATACCCATAGCTTAAATTTCGCATCATGCGTTCTTCAACTTGATGGCAGAGAATCTCGGCAACCAAATCTGCTATGTCTTCTGGGTTGTCTTCTACGTCGACTTTATTGGTGCCAAGGTGGCGATAAAGGTCCGAAGCATAGAGCATCAACAACCACAGGTTACGAACAGGAATCTTTCCTAATCGTCTCGACGAAGTAGTTTGGCTTTTCGCTTCAATAACGGCAGACATTAGATGCCTTCAACCAAAGCGTCTTTGGATTTGATAGCGCGTTCTATATCGTCAAACCAGTATTCTTCAAGAAGCGGTCCAATTTCAGTTTCTACGACACCTTGAAACCATGCTGCAGCATCTTCAATCTTTGTATTTAACGGTGGTGTTACATAACTGTGGCCGATTTTAAACTGAGGGCCCAAGTTGCGTTCTTTTGAAATCTCGTTATTTAGTGAGACTATGCGCTGTTCAATTAACTGCAAAAAATCGTTATCAATACCAGCCTTACTATGAACCCAATTGCGCCATGCCTCACCGAGCGTTGGCTTAAGATCAAAAAATGCGAATCGGCGACGTAGAGCAAGGTCAACAAGTGCTAATGAGCGGTCGGCAATATTCATAGTGCCAATAACATAAAGGTTAGCGGGAATATGAATTCTTTCGCCTTCAGCTCGACGATAACTAAGCTCCAAAGCTTCACTTGGCGTGCGCTTGTCAGCCTCTAACAATGTGAGCATTTCGCCAAAAATCTGAGCAGGGTTTCCTCGGTTAATTTCTTCGATAACGACTACGTGTTTGCTGCTCGCATCTTTTTTGGCTTCATTAATCATTTCCAGAAATGGACCATCAACGAGAGTTAATTTTCCTTCGCCTGATGGCCTCCAACCACGCACAAAATCTTCATATGATAGATTGGGGTGGAACTGAACAGCGCGTAGAGAGTTTTCGTCCTTTTGGCCCATTAACGCATATGCAAGTTTCTTTGCGAGCC
The DNA here is from genome assembly GCF_024124645.1 of Pseudoalteromonas sp. Ps84H-4. NCBI lineage: Bacteria > Pseudomonadati > Pseudomonadota > Gammaproteobacteria > Alteromonadales > Pseudoalteromonadaceae > Pseudoalteromonas > Pseudoalteromonas sp. Ps84H-4. Next base: position 49,188 of record NZ_JAMXSK010000025.1, read on the forward strand.
ATGTCTTACCAGTTCCCGGAGGGCCTTGGAGAATAAGGTTTTTCTTATGTCTAAGCTGAGTAATTATTTTTGCGATGCTTTCTCTTTCAAGAAAACAACCATCGGCAATGATGTCGTCAATTGTATAAGGTTCAATAGGCGCAGTCTGAACAGCAACTTCGTCTTCTTCTGCCGATAGCTCCTCGTCATCAAGGTCAGTAGCATTCGGATGAGCGGATGTGTCGGTATCCTTAAATAGCCAGGCCGAAAGCGACAGTTCTGGAAAAGAGTGTACGGGGTAGGCGTCCTCTTGAAATCGTGTTTCTAGATCATCAATCAGACCGAAGTAATCTCTTGAGCTACAGCGACCTTTTTCGCCATTCTTGCCTATTTCTAAACCCAGCTTTTTAGTGATGTATGCCTGTGATTGGCCATCAAGTGTCAGATACTTCCATGGTCTAATCCAATACAGCCCCATTGAGAGGTTCCAGCCGGTTCCCCAGCATTTAGTCGCAGTTTCATAAGCATCGTAAAGTGCCTCTGCGGTATCAGTTTCTGAGTTATTAGCGTGTTCTATGGCGGCCTCAAAAAGGTTCCATAGTGTATCAATGTCATGTTCACCCCGTCGGTATTTGTATCCAAAAAACCAAGAGCGCTGATTATTAACAACAGGGATACCTTCAAAGGAATTAGGAACAGGCGTTTCAACTTTCAAAAAAGCAGCAAGCTCGCTTGCGATGGCTATTCGGTTAGCATCGGTAATGCCCCGGTTAAACAGGCCGAAGACGGTAAACGGGCAAATATCACTTAGCAAATCTTTTGTGCCTTCCTTAGGCTGATCTTGAAGGACAGAAATGCTTTCAATTTTGTTCGGTAAATCGTGGATGGCTGCCATTAAAGAAGCACGATCATCCTTGTAAGTTAATAGCTTGTCGGCAAACTCTTCGTAAAATTGGGTCCATTTAAAACGCTGTTTATCGACAGGGGTATCACCAAAGCGCTCCTTCCAATAGGGAGCATTGCGAAAACGATCTATATCCTGGGGTTTATTATTGAAAGTGAAGTCAATAAGCCCCTCTGTCATCCAATCATCGGGAGAAACGCGCCAAATAGTGCTGCGATTGGTATAGAAATACCATTCATTAACAGGCTCAAAGCGTGGTTGCCATTCAACATCGACAAACCGGCCATCGCCATGATTACGGGTAATCACACCAATAGCTTTGATCCCCATTACTGAAACAGTCTGGCCTTTAGTATCAAAAGGGAGCTCTCGCTTTCTTGTATATGACGATTTAATGGCAATCTTGTCGCCCGGCTGCATACTGCGGACTACATCGAGATATTTATCTTCATAGCCATTTTGCCAAACGCCATCGTTGAGAAAACGCTCCGTTTGGTCTTCACTACCTTTGCCGTAGGATGCACCCACAAACCAGAATGAATTAGATTTATTTGTTGTCATCTATAAAAGCACCCTTTATTTCGTCCATGAATTCGACAATGTCTCAGCCTGCTTCAAAATAAGCTCTACAGCTTCAGCGGCTTTGTCAGGTGGATATTTGTAACGCTGTAAAGTGCGGCGCACGAGTATTTTTAATTTAGCTCGAACACTGTCACGAACTTGCCAATCAACCGTGGTCGATTTTCTGAGTTTGTCTGTGATTTCGACGGCAATCTTTTTAAGGATCTCATCACCAAGTTCACGTACTGCACTTTCGTTGTTGGCTAGAGCATCATAAAACGCGATTTCATCTGGATTTAACCCCAGTTCAGCCTCGCGCATCATTTCTTCCTGAAACTCTTTGGCCATTTGAATAAGTTCTTCAATGACCTGAGCTGTTTCAATGGCGCGGTTATTGTACTTTCTAAGCGTTTCTTGCAAGCGGTCTGCGTATTTCTTCTCTTGCACAACGTTATTACGTGTTTTCGCTTTAATGTCATCCTTGAGTAGTTTTTCAAGTAATTCAACGGCCAAGTTGCGCTCCGGCATCTGTCGCACGTCTTCTAAAAACTCATCCGATAGCAAACCAATATTGGGCTTGTCCAAGCCACAAAGTGCGAACACGTCAGCAACGCCTTCGGCGATCACTGCGTTATCTAGGATCTGTTTCAGTGCCGAGTTCTTTTCTTCCTGAGTGCGCTTTCTATCTACGCTGGTAAATTTGCTGATGGCGGCCTTAATGGCTGAGTAAAAGGCGATTTCTTTCCTTAACTCTTTAGCCTCATCCAAGGTACTGCATAGTGAGTATGATTTTGTTGCCGCCAACACTAAGTCTAAGAAACGCTTTTTGCCATCCTCTAAGCCAAGTACATAGTTAGCGGCAGGCACCAATAGTTTGTGCGCTTGAGTTTCATACCCCGATATGTCCAAACCATCGGATTTTGGTGTTTTACCAAACATGCCACGGATAGCATCAATTTTTTCTAAAAGAATGGAAAACGCTTCTTCTGCATTGAGTGTTGGCTCGCCTTTACCTTTAGAGTCTGTATAGGTTTTCAATGCTTGCTTAAGCTCGTTAGCAATACCAATGTAGTCAACAACTAAACCGCCTGGCTTGTTTTTAAATACGCGGTTAACCCGCGCAATGGCCTGCATCAGGTTATGGCCTTTCATCGGTTTATCCACGTACATAGTGTTACAACAAGGCGCATCAAACCCCGTTAACCACATGTCCCTGACAATGACCAACTTCAGAGGATCATTCATATCTTTAAAGCGCTTTTCTAAGCGTTTTTTGGTTTTTTTGTTATAAATATGGGGTTGCAAAAGTGGCTTGTCCGAAGCTGACCCTGTCATCACAATCTTAATCGCCCCTTTTTCAGGATCATCCGAATGCCATTCTGGGCGCAGTGCAATAATCTCATTGTAGAGATGCGCACAGATATCACGGCTCATAGCCACTATCATGGCTTTACCATCCATAGTGGCATTGCGTGTCTCAAAGTGCTCGATCAAGTCAGCTGCAACTTGGCTTAATCTAGGAGTCGCACCAACAAGCTTTTCAAGACGGCTCCATTCCCCCTTAGTTTTTTCACGGTTGCTGACGTCCTCTTCGTCCTCTACCACTTCATCAACTTGATCGGACAACTCAGCGATTTCAGCATGGTTCAAATCAAGCTTTGCCAAGCGTGACTCATAATAAATAGGAACGGTTGCGCCATCATCTACTGCATCTTGAATGTCGTAGATGGACACATAGCCACCAAATACAGCGCGAGTGTCTTTGTCTTCTTGTGAAATGGGTGTACCAGTAAAACCAATAAAGGAAGCAGACGGTAGCGCATCGCGCATATGCTTGGCGTAACCAAACTTATATTGACCATCTGCACTTAAGGTGGCTTTCAGGCCATATTGGCTGCGGTGTGCTTCGTCTGAGATAACAACTATATTGTGACGCTCATTGAGTATTGGATGATGCTTCTCGTCGTCAAGCAGGGCAAACTTTTGCACTGTGGTAAAAATGATGCCGCCAGACTCTCTTTCAGCTAACAACTGTCTTAGCGCATCTCGGTCAGATGCTTGAACAGGCGTTTGCTTCAAGAGCTCAACTGCGTTGCAGAACGTGGCATAGAGCTGACCATCTAGATCATTGCGGTCGGTAACAACAATCAGCGTTGGGTTATTCATAGCCTTTTGTTGAAGCAACATACCGGCATAACAACACATTGAAATACTTTTGCCGCTGCCTTGAGTGTGCCAAACCACACCTGCTTTTTTACTACCAGGTACTACCTCATCGGCATAGGTTGCCCGCTTCTCTGTTACGCCATCAATTTGCTGAGCCGCAATGACTGTCGTCTTTACCGCTTCTCGCACAGCATGAAACTGGTGATAACCAGCAATCTTTTTAATGATCGTCTCACCGTCTGTTTCAAACAATACAAAAAATCGTATGTAATCCAGCAGCAACTCACGATCAAAAAAACCGCGAACCATGGTTTCTAGCTGCCACTCCAGTAAAGGTTTATCGTTTTCATTATTAATAGTGCGCCAAGGCATAAAACGCTCTTGGTTAGCAGTTAGAGAGCCGACCCGAGCGGTGTAACCATCACTGACTACTAGCGCCTCATTGAAGATAAAAAGGTCTGAGACTTCATCTTTATAGGTTTGCAGTTGATTAAAGGCATCCCAAATATCGGCATTTTCATCGCTTGGGCTTTTCAACTCAAGAACAGCAATCGGTAAGCCGTTGATAAAACAAATGACATCAGGCCGACGTGGCTGTTTGGTGCCAGTAATCGTGAACTGATTGACGACAGTAAATAGATTATTGTTCAAGTTATCGAAGTCGATAATAAAAACATGATCCTGTATCGATTCACCATCGGCTCCCTTATATACAACAGGAACTCCTTGCAACAAGAAACGATGAAAAGAACGGTTACTTGTAACTAAATCAAAAAAATCAGGTTTTAATATAATGGCTTTAAACTGTTCATAGCAGATATCTATTTGAACAACAGGAATATGGTTATTGATTTTTTCAAATGCTAATTTTAAGTAAGTTTCTAAGATAACGTCAGAGTAATTTTTTCTCAGAGGATTGTTGCCATCTGGACCAATATCAGGCCCATGAAGAATATCCCAATGATTTTCCCTAAACCAACCTAAACAAAGGCTCTCTAGATTTTCTTCATTCATAACTTTAATCCCTCTCTATATACAGCTCTTCAGAGATTCTGATCCAAACAGCTCCATTCGGGGATCTAATCATCTTGTCGTCATCACTAATCCACCCAAAAGTTTCAATGCTATCACCAATTAACTTAGCTACTTTTATATCCATTTCCTTTACTTCAGCAAGCGAATAACATCTTCGCTGCCCAAGCTTGGTATTACAAGTTGCATGCCCCCAAGAAACGTAGAAGTGATTATGATGCAACCGTTCATATTCAAGTGGAATCATATGAAATAGATTTACTGTAGTAGAACGATTGGTTCCATCTACTATTAGGCCAGAGTTTAAAAGAGATTCTTCATTCTCAAGGTTTATATGACTATGAAGCTCATCATATGAAATTCTTTTGAGGCATAGTGGGCAAGTTGTAATATTTCCTTTCATCATCCCAAGATAGTTATAGTGAACCCCATCACTAAGTGAGCACTCATCTAGAATTAATTTCAGATGTAATGCTTGTGATGCTGTATATGGGCTAGACGATGTATGTATAATTTGCCATGCTAAAGATGCTTGTGATAGAAAATTAGTTTCCTTGTTAGCATATTCAGGAGCAAAAATCCCCTGCGGTGGCCCTTCGATAACTTCATTTTTTATAATTTTCTTGCCTCCACCAACTTTTGGAAGGCGAAGAATATAATGCCCTTTGTCTAATACTTCTGAACTTCTTTTTTCAACGATATTTCCATTCTTATCCTCCAAGTGACGAACGGACCATTCGTCAAGCGGTGGAAACTCATCAAAAGATTGATGAGAGCGATACAATACAAAAGCATTTTCACCGATTACGAGTGGCTCACCATCTGGCAAATTTATTTCACTCAAAATACCTGAAGAAATAAAAGCTTGATCAGGGTACAGCCTTACGATGTACCCATCTTCATAGTTTGAAGTATCAATAACATTAATCTTTTCAAAAGGAATGATAACTTTATTGTTTCTATAAACATGATTTTGATAAGCCCCCTTCTTTCCTCCTCGCGGTGTTGCGTAGCCTGCTTTTGAAAGTTTTTTCTTATCTTTTTCTTCCAGAAATGACCAGCAGTTAGTCGGCCAAGGATCGCACTTCCCAGTATGACCAATCAACTTTCGGCAACTACCTTTTTGACACAAACCAATCATAATGAGAGCCTTTTACTAAGATCATCTATTGAAAGCTCCCCTGAAAATAGTAGGAACATCACCTGATTTATTGTCTTTTCTAACTCGTTACTTTCTGCTTTTATATTGCTAAGTTGCTGCATATCTAATGCGGATTGTTCTAGTGCATGCCCTGATAGTTTACAAAACTGAAGTGCGCTAATTACTTTCAATATTTTGTCTTGTACATCTACTGAAGGCACTGATATGTGAAACTCAAAGAGATCACTTTTATAGAGTTCAGGATATGTTGAACCATTAGCAACTGCGTCAAGATAAGGCTTATTCAAGCGAAACCAATATGCTAAATAAAGCGGCCTCAAAAGTGGCCCACATGTAAAATTCAAAAAACCTTGATTTGTAGCCATAGGAACAGTGTTGACAGCAACTGCACCAACAGGGGCTCTTTTACTGAGCATTACTGTTCCTGCAGGCAATAGTTTTGCTGCCGAACTTTTAAGACCTAAAGTAGTGATATTTCTCTCTGTTTTACTGACGTAAACACCATCCATGTCAGTAATTTCTTTGGGAGTTAGCCATGGAATATCTCCTTCCCAATAATCATCTTCATTTGTTTTGGGTGTGCCACCTGATTCAACCTGAAGAATTAATCCAGTTTTTTTACAAGCCTCTAAAGTTCCATGAAACCAATCTTTATGACTTAATAGAAATGGTTCAGCCATTTGAAACTTTCTCCATTATTTGTTTTGTTTTTTCAGCCGCCAGAACTACTTCATTAAGCCTATTACTTACTTTTTGAATATTCTTAAACATTTCAATCTGTGCTTCCTTCGATACAAGATTTTTCCTGTCAAAACCCACATATCGACCTGGTACAAGGGCATATTTATGCCTTTCTATCTCACTTATATCAACACTTCTACAAAACCCAGGCTGATCTTTGTATCCTTCAGATCTAACCCAGTCTTTATAACAATCCGCTATTTGTTCTATTTCAGACTTTGATAGAGATCTGATTACTTTAGTCTCAAGAGTTCCTAAATTTTTAGCATTGATAAATAGCACATTTTTCGCTCTGTTTTGTCTTTTGTCTTTTGCTTTACTAAAGCACCAAATACATGCACCAATTTGCGTGTTAGTGAATAAATGTGTCGGGAGAGCAATCACACAATCTAATAAATTACTATCAACGATGGACTTCCTTATTTCATATTCGTCTTTAGCATTTACGGTCAAAGACCCATTTGAAAGTAAGATTGCTGCCTTACCATTAGAATTTAGGTGATGGATAATATGTTGAAGCCATCCATAATTAGCATTCCCTTTTGGAGGTGTTCCATACATCCATCTTATATCTCCTTGTAACTTTTCACTCCACCATTCTTTCATGTTAAACGGAGGATTTGCCATTACGAAATCAGCTTTAAGATCTGGATGCTGATCATCTAGAAAAGTATCAGCGTTTTTATTCCCAAAATTAAAATCAATGCCTCTTATAGCCATATTCATAGCCGCAAGCTTCCATGTGGTAGGATTGCTTTCTTGACCATAAACAGATATGTGTTTTTTTTGTTCTGATGCGTTGTATTTTTTTTCTTTTGCGTGTTCTTCAATAAATTTTTCACTTGAAACGAAAAATCCACCCGACCCCATTGCAGGATCATAAACCCGCCCCTGATATGGCTCTAGCAATTCAACAATTAGAGTAACAATACTTTTAGGTGTGTAATACTGCCCACCTTGTTTTCCCTCAGCCAACGCGAATTGCCCCAAAAAATATTCATATACATGACCAAGAATATCTTTGCTTTTTAAGCTTAACTTCTTTCCATTAAACTCAGGATTACTAAAACTCGTATCAGAGAATCTATTTATTAACTCTGTTAGATTCGTATTTTCAACTTCGTAACGACTTATTCGAGGTAAAACTCCCTTTAACTTTGGATTTGCTGGCTTATCATTTATCCGATGCGACTCTATTTCATCCAGTGCATTGTCAATCAACCATGAAATTGATCTCAATTTAATTTCATTTCCATGACTATCTTTGTCAATTACACTACCGATCGGAAGAGAAGCAGTACTTTTTATAAATTTCCATCTTGCCCTTTTTGGTATCCAGAAAACGTTTTTCTCTTGATAGTATTCGTGCAGTTCTAACTCTGCATTGACCGCATCGTTGTATTCTTCGTCAGAGTCATAATCTTCACGAGGCATGTAATAAATATTGTCATCGCTATCGTCCTGAGTAAACAACTGACGTAACTCTTGTTGGCGCTCTTCAAAAGCGTCTGACACATACTTTAGAAAGATGATCCCTAGCACGACATGCTTATAGTTAGCGGCATCGAGGTTGTTACGTAACCGATCGGCTGCCGACCACAACTTTACATCGAGTTCTTTTAAAAACTGCTGTTCTGAATTATTCATGTTCTTCCCTATGCTGTGACGCTATCGAAACCAGGCGCAATCGCAAGGTTACCGACACCGTATAAAGTTTGATAATTTTTTAACCATAAATGAAATTCGGGTGTTTTTAGCTGAGCTGCTTTGGAGCAATCGACATTCCATTGTCTGAGTAAATAACCTGCCGTTGCCGCTCTAATCTCAATCTTTAAAACACCACCTTTCATGCCATAGTCAAGCTCAATCGCTTCGCTGTGCTCTATGCGTGGGTGCGGTACTAACTCAAGCTCTACAAAGCGATTCCATTGCCGGTCTTGGGTTTCAAGTTCAGCCTCTGACAGAATGGAATCCTCAAGCACGACCGCTGCTTTAATTCGGGTAAGCACAAAGTCACGGAACCCATTTGGCGCTCCGCTTTGGCCATGCTTGCGGTCAAAACCACGAACATGCCAACGCAGGCCATTGTCCACCAGCGTATGCGGTACAATTTCACGCGTTGTTTCACCGCTCGATAACGACACATAAGTGATGCTCAAGGCTTTGCCTTTGTGAATGGCCTCGGTGACCTTCGCCACTATCGATAAACTCGGCTTGTTAAGGTGATAAGGCGCTTCACAAGCCAGAGGCGGTTTTACCTTTCCACTGAAGCCATCGCCGTACCCTTGGCTGATGGTTGCCAGTGTTCGAACAACGTCATAGTCGAACAAGGGTTCAAATGCTTCACCACGTTTATGCAACTTGAGCTTTTGGTCATACTCAATGTTGCTTGGTGCAAGCTCTCGGTACATTGTGAAGTCTTTCGTTGCTTGTGCAGCAGCTATGCTGAAGCGATCGACTAAATCCGCCCGCACCGCTTCTCCCTTAAACAATAAAGTGAAATCGATGTGGGCAATGCGATCCCTGGTTGCTTGTGGCAACTGCGCTATCTGCAAAAGCCTATCTGGCTTTCCTTTCGCGCCTTCTTTAGCGAGTGAACTCGCTGGTACCGTTTGTTTCAGACCATCATTTGTCATGCGTCTTGTTTATCCAATTCAACCAGTTTCTTAAAACTCTGTTTATAAAGTACGGACCGACATCGCGTAATCACATTGAAAAGCACCACTCAATGCTGCTCTTCATCCGCAATGACTAATCAATCTCTACCGGTTGAAGCTGGACAGATGGCCATAACACACTGAATAGGCTTCAACCTAATTAATTTTATTAAGTATCATCCTATCACAAATTATTTTGTAGGGAAGACTAAGCGGCAACTTTTTGATCTGGATTGCAATTGCCGCTCAGGTATGGGCGTGAAGACACTGTTTCATGCCATTGCTGGTAGCCGCTATCAATGCGCTACCCGAACCAATGGCACCACGATGTTACCGCGATGCGATACCCCTTTGTCCGACTCTGTAGACATCAGGGCTCGTTGTTCACTCTCCCGAATGCGCCTAGCAACCTCTGCCTGGGCTGGTAGCAATGGCAACATCCCTTCAGCAATCGCGTCTGGGGCTGAGTCTTGGCCACAGGACATCAAGTGCTTCCATGGATCTTTAAGAAAGCGCTCGAACGTGATGCCAAATTCAATGATGCGGGCAGAGACGAAGATTTCGCCCCAGTATTCAATGTAGGTGTCTTGGTACATGGAAAGATTCCTCTTGTTGGTTAAACCATGAGTTCACTTTCCATTTTCCAGAGGTTTTCAAATATGCAAGGCTTACCTTGTAGAGAGCTACAAAGCTTTAAATCGATTACGGGCATCTTTGTAGTCATAGTGGGCATGTTCTGAGCCACGATGATACAAATCATCCAGGTAAGTTTGTTCCTGCGGCAACTCGTCTTCGCTGATTTCGCGCCACCAATGCTTGTTGGCACCTTTAACGCCGTCATGCCAACGGTAACCACGTTCTTTTAAATAGTCCTTTACGTCAAACGGCGCACCAAACGCACGAACTAACACAGTTCGCCTGTCTGCTTCAGACAACAAGTTTGCAACGGACTCGGGCAACAAATGGAACAACCAGGCCATCGCCAAACAATCGGTTGCGGCTCGGTGTCCTTCATAAAACCAACCTAAGCGAAGCAGCAGGTACTCAAGCTTTCGACTTTCAAAACCCAGCGCCTTCCAATCTATGCCACTGGCTGAACAGGCCCAAGATAGATGGCCTAATGCAGCAAACCGCTTTTCAAAGAAAGGACGATCAAACTGTGCATTGTGTGCAACCACCAGCGGATCATCGGATAACCAACTCGCTACCAGTGAATCATCAATGCGCTGGCCTCGCACCATGTCATCGGTAATACCGGTTAACTCTGTAATCAGCTCGGGGATTGGCTTGCCGGGATCTTCATACAAACTGATCACATCAACAATCGACACAATCCGCTTAGCCGAGGGACTGTAAAGCACCTTAACCATACCAAGCTCAATAATGGACTCGTCATCGGCAGACAGTCCAGTTGTCTCTGTATCGAGCAGCACCATTGGCTGTTCATCACCGACCACAGGAGATAGTTCAAGTGGCCAGGACTGCGGCTCACGCGTTAATGGAATACGCTCCAGCAATCTAAAATCTTCTGGTCTGTCTGGGATATCCGCGAGGCGCTCTAGCGGAAATGGCGCAGGGGCTCTTGTCATTGATGGTTCCTCTTCAATTCTATTGTTCGCTTTAGGTGATTTCACTGTGCCACAGGTTTTTCTAAATGCACCTTGGATACCTCAGCGTTTTTTTAATCTTTCTACTGGGTGAACCCATGTATGAAGGCTTTGGCTAAGCCTTTCAGAAAGCCTTAGCTAAACCCTTTAGGTAACCCTTACCGATACCCTTTAGGTATGGCTTAGCCAACCCCTTTTCAAACGGTTGAAAAAGGCTTGAACTGAGTTCGACTGAGCATTTTAATGATGCTCCTGACTTCGCTTTAAGCCAGTAAATTCAATACGAAGCAGAATTTTACTAACTGTTTTTAAACCCTTTGCAAAGGGTTCAACAAGCCTTGTTTGACGGTTACTTGACCCATGCGTTAACCAGTAGCAGTAACAGGATCAGTAACAGAAACAAGAGCAGTAGGCAGAAGCAGTATTGTCCAAGCCTTGCAGGCTTTGACGAGGGCGAGCGATCCCCCCACATCTAGTTTTTCAACACAAAAAAGAAATCACCGACAACACAGCGTCTTACTCGAACAACTACAGTTTTACCTACAATTTTACTTGTAGAAATCAGCATAGCATTAGATACTGTATAAACAAACAGTATTAATTATGATTTTTCGAGGTTCGTCATGAGTGTCTCGCTGATAGGCCGTAGCGGCGCACTTGCCTTCATCAAAGCCAAGCGCCTTCGTATTCCATTGTTCATGGAACGTGTTTCTGCTGGTTTTCCTTCACCAGCGCTTTTCCCATATTGCTCTTTTTTGTCAATGTTCTGAAATCTATTAATAAATAACGAAAAAATAATAAGATAGTAAGATAAATCTCGTTCATACCTACTTTTACGGCGTTGACAACTATCACTCGGTCGAGTTTTTTCACTGATCCCCGCTGGGATCCCCTAATTGGTTGCCTTAGCGCTCATCCGAGCAAAGTTGAGTTAGGCTAGTTAACTAAATAATATAAATGGCCTTGTCCGACTCAGGCGAGACGGAACAACTTCGGTGGCCTCGATAAGCGCTGGCCCACTCCGAACCGTGAGAGTTTTTAAACAAACTGGTAAAGCAGACGCAATTCTCTTTCACTCGAAGCTGCTTTAAACCGCAGGTCGCGACCCATAACAGACGCTAATTCTTTAATCGATATTCGTTTTGATGTATCATCGCGAGCAGGAAACACCTTTCTTTATATCTAGGAAAAAACTATCGTATGTACTCCAAATTTGTTGTTTTTGTATCGCTGTTAAGCAGCTTAACCCTCAGCATTCCTGCCAACTCTTCTCCAGACCTGATAGTCAACAGCATCAAAGAGGTAGAGCAAAACCTGGGTGCTAAAGTAGGAGTCTCAATCTACAGCGTTTCTGATGGTTACCTTTGGCATTACAACGGCGATTCACGTTTTCCGTTGATGAGCACCTTTAAAACTCTTGCATGTGCGAAATTGCTCCACGATGTTGAAACGGCGAAGCTGTCGATTGATCGATCTGTGAAGATTGAGGAACAAGACCTTATTACTTGGTCGCCGATAACAGAAAAGCTTGTTGGAGAGAGCTTTTCCCTCAAGCAGGCTTGCACGGCTGCAATGGTTATGAGTGACAACACAGCGGCTAATATAGTACTGGACGGTATTAGTGGCCCATCTGAATTGACCTTGTTCATGAAAGAACTCGGTGATGAAGTAACGCGACTGGATCGTATAGAGCCTCATTTAAATGAAGCGCGAAGCGGGGATGAGCGTGATACAACAACACCTAACGCGATTGTAAAAAGCCTCGGGAAACTGCTTTATGGCGAGAAACTCTCAAGTGGCTCTAAAGAACAATTAATTGAATGGATGGCTGGCAACAAGGTGTCCGATAGCTTGTTGCGTTCAGTGCTACCAGAGGGGTGGTCAATTGCTGATAGGTCGGGTGCTGGTGGTTTTGGGTCTAGGGGAATCACCGCTGCGATTTGGTCAAATGAACAGCAGCCATTAATTGTTGCGATATATCTCACCCAGACTGAAGCTTCGTTTGACGAGAGAAATAAAGCTATTGCCAAAATAGGTAGAGAAATTTTCGCTTCTTATAACTAAGGCAACTTGGCGGGTACTAAGCACCTCAGCATCATAAGATGAGAGGTGTTCTTTCAATCTTCCTTTATAGCGGCAGCTAAATCGCAGCTAAAGACATCGATCAGGCCGCTCCGTATGTCCGCATTGTGCCCAGACTGTGTGAAAACTCTGATCACCTTTTGGTCTAAGTATGTTCTGCTTATGATCTATTAATCTATACATTTAGTTCACTTAATATACTGATATTTATATAATTAGACTATTGATTCAGTTGAGGGTTGAGGCAGTATGTCAAAGTTTATAAGCGGTGAAAGTCGTGACCAATCAACGTTATTTCCAGAATCGTTGGAAGACTACGTCAGTGAAGATAATACGGTCAGAGT
>NZ_JAMXSK010000026.1:0-62181 GCF_024124645.1 Pseudoalteromonas sp. Ps84H-4
TCTGAGCCATGATCAAACTCTTCAATTAAAAGTTTTTTGAAACCGAAGTTTCGTGCTCAATGAATTCTGTATAAATTGACTATATAGTCACTCATAAGAAATTGAGACTCTAAATTTGTTTGCGTCACTTAGTAAACTAAGCTTCGCTGTTAGAACTCAATCTGTACGAGTGCCCACACAGATGATTGCTTTATATTGTTAAAGAACGTTGCGACGTTGTCGCTAGGGATGCGTATAATACATCCTTAATTTTTCGAGTCAATACTTAATTTCAAACTTTCTTTCGATAATTTGAAACCGAAGTTTCACTTAACTCTCTGCTACGTTGTTCAGCGTCTTTCGTTGCTGCCCGCCGTGTCAGTGGGGTCGCATTATAGGGAGATGGATTTTTTACGCAAGCACTTTTTTCAATAAAATTTAAAAAAACGTACTGTTCGCTCAGCTTTTGAACTAAACACCCTAAAACTGGGTGTTTTGCAGTCAATTTAGGCCTGTTTTGGTGTATTTATTTGCTTCGCTGTTACACTAGACTGAGCGCATTTTAAAAATTAAAAGGTGAATTTATGACTATCCGTTCTTATAAAGGGATCACTCCGACATACGATAATAGTGTTTATATTGATGAGTCATCGGTTTTAGTGGGTGATATTACGCTTGGTAAAGATTCAAGTGTATGGCCTCTTGTTGCTGCGCGAGGTGATGTTAACTATATACGTATTGGTGAACGTACGAACATTCAAGACGGCAGTGTTTTACATTTGACTCGTGCCTCTAAGTCAAACCCCGATGGTTACCCTCTTATTATTGGTGATGATGTCACTGTTGGTCATAAAGTAATGCTACACGGCTGCCAACTTGGTAATCGTATACTTGTTGGCATGGGTGCAATTGTAATGGACAACGCAGTTGTTGAAGATGATGTGATCATTGGTGGTGGTTCACTGGTACCACCTAATAAGCGTTTAGAGTCAGGTTACCTCTATGTAGGTAGCCCGGTTAAACAGGCTCGCCCTTTAACAGAGCAAGAGCTCGCCTTTTTAAAAATCTCTGCTGATAATTATGTTCAACTTAAAGATGAATACTTAGCTGAGGGCTAAAACACCTCTGTTAATTCGATTTGTCCTGCCGAGTTATACTGCTCATCGTCGATCAGTTGCTCGGCGAGCTCTTCGTAATCGAAACGATAAGATTCAAAGTAATTAACCGCGCTGCTTTGATCGGCAAAATCATACTTGCTGGTATCAATAACACACTCCACCATCAAGCCACTTACTTGAGCAAAAAACACCAATTGCTTTTTTTCTGGCTTAAATTCGAGTCGGTCGATAAATTGGATAGCTTGATTCACGCAATTTCTCCTGCTTTTAGCGCGCTAACAACGGGTATGATTTCTGGCATTTTATTGCGCCATACAAAATAAGCTTGTGCCGCTTGACCAACCAGCATGCCACAACCATCGAGTGTTAGACATGCCGAGTTAATAGACTTAACCCAACTAATAAATGCGGTATCATCATTCGCGTAAAACATATCGTAAGCGCACTGACACTTAGCAACGTACTCTTCTGCTATACCTGGCAAGTCTCCAGTTACACTGCTTGAAGTAGAATTAATAACCACATCATAGTTGTTTGCTGGGATATCATTTAAACCAAAGCCCTGCACATCTATTTCACCATTAAAATGACTCGCTAGCGCCTGCGCCTTTTCAGCGGTACGGTTTGCTATTGTTAAGCTTTCGATTTGCTCATTCAATAATGGTTGAATAACACCGCGCGCCGCACCACCTGCTCCAATAAGCAGTACTCGCTGACCTTTTAAGGTAACATTATTGGCTAAAAGGTCTTTAACAAGCCCTACACCATCTGTGTTATCGCCAAGTAGGCTACCATCTTCGAGTTGTTTAATAGTGTTGACTGCTCCAGCAATTTTCGCTTGCTCTGTGAGTTCATCGACCATGGCAAACGCCTGCTCTTTAAATGGCAATGTAACATTGGCCCCTTTACCACCGGCAGCGAAAAACTCAGCGACAGTTTTTTCAAATGCATCTGTTGGTGCTAAAATGGCGCTGTATTGTATTTGCTCGTTTAATGATGCAGCAAATTGTGCGTGTATTGCGGGTGATTTCGAATGTTTGATTGGATTTCCAAAAACCGCGTATTTATCCATAGTGAAGCAACCTCTTCGCCCTGTTGAGCTTTATTAATATTATGATTAAACGACTTTTTTCTAAATCGAAACCAACGCCTGAAACGCCTTCCCCAGAGAAAACACCTTACGAAATTATTGGCGGTGAAGCAGGCGCTCGAGCAATTGCAAACCGATTTTACGACATAATGGCCACAGATGAATACGCCAAACCATTATATGATATGCATCCTCAACCTTTAGATAGAATTCGCCAAGTATTCTTTGAGTTTTTATCGGGCTGGCTGGGCGGCCCTGACCTATTCGTTGAAAAATATGGTCACCCAATGCTCAGAAAGCGTCACATGCCTTTCCCTATTGATCAAGACTTACGTGACCAATGGATGCATTGTATGAATAAAACGCTCGATATCGAAATTGATAACCCACTACTTCGCGAAGGGTTAAGACAATCGTTATCGCAACTCGCCAGCCATATGATTAATCAAAATTAACTAAGCTTTGCGCTATATCAATGTACGCTTTTTCTAAATAAAGATAATAAAATTTCCTTAATTTAGAAAAAGCGTCGTTGAATGAAGTCTATCCAATTTAAAATTTATGCCTTGCTGGCTGTAACCGGGCTATTGGTTTTATTTGCCAGTATATTTAGTAGCGCCCAGCAACAACATGAATTAGCACAAGATACTGTTGAAAATAACATAAAGCTGCTTGCTGATAATTACTTTGACTCCATTAATACCATGATGCTGACTGGCACTATGGCTAACCGCGAAATTCTGAGTACTAAATTAAGAAGCCACCCTAATATTGAAGATGCCCATATCATACGTAGTCCGATCGTTAATAAAATTTATGGTCCCGGTAATGCAAACCAAGTAGCTGTGAATGATGCTGAGCGTCAAGCATTAACAGGCAATGAAGCACTTTTTATTGACCAAGATACAAGCACGATGACTTACCTTAAACCGATGTTTGCCAGAAGTGACTATAAAGGTACTAACTGTTTGGGGTGTCACCAAGCACAGGAAGGTGATGTATTAGGTGTAGTAAAAATTAGTTATTCGTTGGCTGATATTGAACAAGAAGTTTCAAAAAACACGTTAATGAACACGCTGCTATTAACGGCGATTTTCATTACTGCATTTACACTGCTGGCGGTGATGTTTAGAAAAATATTTATCAAACGCTTAAAAGTCATTAGCCATACCATGCATTTGGCAACGACCAATAAAGACCTAAGCCTAAAAATTGATGACAACAATAGCGACGAGCTTAGTTCACTTGCCACCAGCTTTAATCACATGATTGGTGCATTTAAAGATAATATTGCCCAAGTTTCCCACTCTTCTAAGGTGTTGATCCACTCTGCCGAAAGCATTTATGCATCCGCGGATGCAACAGAGCAGGCGATTTTAAAGCAAAAGCAAGGTACAGACTCAGTAGCAGCTGCCATTAATGAGCTCGAAAGCTCATCAAGCGAAGTTAAAAATACGACACATTTTGCGTCTGAGAAGTCTGAGCACAGTAATCAGCTTGCACAGCAAAGCTTACACGTTGCTGAGCATACAGAGCAAAGTATTAATCAACTTGCGGCTGATGTGAGAGCGGCAGCTGATCAAGTAACTCAACTACAAACCCAAACGCTAGACGTTGGCAAAGTACTTGAGGTGATCAGTAGCATTGCCGAACAAACTAACTTACTTGCACTTAATGCTGCGATTGAGGCGGCTCGTGCTGGTGAAGCTGGCCGTGGCTTTGCTGTGGTAGCTGACGAAGTGCGCACTCTTGCAACTCGCACTCATGACTCTACGGATGAAATTCGCCGCACTATCGACAAACTGCAAAGTGAAGCTGCGCAAACCGTTAATACGATGAATAACTCTTGTGAAGAAGCTGACGAGAGAGCAGTTCAAGTTAAGCAGGTTGCAAAAGCATTACGTGATATTTCTTCACAAATGAGCGAGATAAACCAACTTAACGTACAAATTGCTGATGCCACTGAACAGCAAAACCTTGCAGCTGAAGAAATTAACCAAAGCGTTATTGCAATCAGTGATAATGCCGAGCATTCATTGGTTGATGCGCATGAAAACCAAAAGGTCAGTGAAGAGCTGTTGTCGTTAGCACGCTCACTGGATGAACAAGTGAGACGCTTTAAATTAAGCTAAATTGCGAGTTTTTCATGCAACTGCTAGAGTTGTTATGAATATTTCATAGTAAATAAGGATGTTTAAATGAAATTTATAACAACTCTTTTAGTCTGCATTGGGGTTATTGCGGCACTACTGTTTACCTATCAGCACAGCTTAAACGATTCCTCAGTTCAAATAAGCACTATTGATGAATATATTTATCATGATGATATTCAAGAGATTGCTCAATCACTGCTTAGTCAGGGTAAAACATCACGCAGTGATAAACATGAACAAAGCATTGTTGATGGTTTTGAAAAGCTTATTCAGCATCCTGAGTATTATGAAGTAAAACTCGACTTTTATGCCTGTGATATAAACCAATGTCTAACGCAAATCAGTGCTCCCATCAATACTCCTAAAGAAGAGTTAGAGATTTTAAAAGCTGAGGTGTTATTTAGCGTATTACCAGAGCTGCCAAGTAGCGAACGGGTCGTCACCCTCGTCGAAGGTGACAACACAATGTTGATTAGAGTGGTTTCAATATTTGATTAAAGCTGCCACTGACGTGCAACTAGGTCTGACTCTTGCGTATTTAACCAATCTTGTGGGCGTAAATAGTACTGATACAGCTTAGCCTCAGGGCTGTCTGCAGCTGGTACATAGTTATATTCCCAACGTGCCAATGGCGGCATCGACATTAAGATAGACTCAGTACGCCCACCTGTTTGTAAGCCAAATAATGTTCCGCGGTCCCAAACAAGGTTAAACTCAACATAACGACCACGACGATACAGTTGGAAGTCGCGTTGTTGCTCAGTTGTTGGTGTGTCTTTGCGGCGCTCAATAATGGGTAGGTAAGCATCTAAATAACCATTTCCTACCGCTTGCATAAAGGCAAAGCTTTGCTCAAAGCCAAGCTCATTTAAATCATCAAAGAATAAGCCACCAACACCACGAGTTTCACCACGGTGTTTTAAATAAAAGTAATCATCACACCACGTTTTATATTTGTCGTAAACCTCTGTACCAAATGGCTGACATAAATCGTTTGCCACCTGATGCCAGTGTTGTACATCTTCAAATACAGGGTAATAAGGGGTTAAATCAAAACCGCCACCAAACCACCAAATTGGCTCTTCGCCTTCTTTTTCGGCAATGAAGAATCGTACGTTAGCATGGCTAGTCGGAATATGAGGGTTATTAGGGTGGATCACTAATGACACACCACACGCATGAAAACTACGACCAGCGAGCTCAGGACGATGTGCTGTTGCAGAGGCTGGCATTGAAGCACCAAACACATGCGAATAGTTTACCCCGCCCTGTTCAATGACATTGCCACCTTGGATAACACGAGTACGGCCACCACCGCCTTCTGCACGTTGCCAATTATCTTCAACAAACTTTGCTTTGCCATCGGCACTTTCGAGGCCCTGACAAATTGTGTCTTGTAAGGCCATTAAATAGGTTTTAACTTGTTCGAGTAGCTCGCTTTGCATGTTTATCCTCTAAATACTTTGCCGGTCGCTGCGTCTTTGATCACGCTTGGTTGAGTGTTACCGCCGAGGGGCTCATCTACGTAGAAGTCAACCATATCAGTAAACTCTGCTTTTGCCTGTTCAATACTCATAACTGTAGGCTGGCCAGTTAAATTTGCACTTGTAGAAACAAGCGGTTTACCAAATTGTTGGCACAGGGCTTTTACTGTTGGATGATCAGTTACACGTACCGCAATAGTATCAAACTGACCTGTTAACCACTTTGGCGTTTCTTTTGCTGCTGGCATCACCCAGGTAATCGCACCTGGCCATTGCGAGAATATATCTGCACGCTTATCCATTGGGATTTTGGCATCATCAACATACTTTAATAACTGACCATAGTTATCAGCAATTAAAATTAAGCCTTTTTCAACTGGGCGCTGTTTAATAGCTAATAGCTTTTCAACCGCAGCTTGATCATCAGGATCGCAACCAAGACCAAATACAGCTTCGGTTGGATATACAATTACACCGCCTTGTTGCAAAGCATCAATAGCACTGGCAGGTTGTGCAACAGGTTCAGACAACGGAACTCTCCTCAATATGCGAATAACAAGTGTATTAAGATTCAACTAACTTATGCATACACGACTTCTGCGGGCATTGTAGCACAACACCTGAGGCAGTTTTCTTTTCAGTCATAATTGGCCATTGGCAAGCTGGGCAAGGCTTTGCAACGGGTTTATGATTTAATGTGTATTTACAGCGTGGATAGCAATCACAAGAATAAAAGGTTTTGCCAAACTTATTACTACGCGCAACAAGTTGGCCTTTTTTGCACTTTGGGCATGCTGGCAATACTGGTGCATCATCGGGCTCTTCATCATGAGCAATATAATGACAATCTGGATAGCCTGTGCAGCCTATAAACATGCCATAGCGACCATTTTTAATTACCAATGGCTTGCCACACTCAGGACAGGCACTGTCTTCAAGGACTTTTATCTGTTGGCTATCATGATGTGCTAATGGGCGAATGTAGTCACACTTTGGGTAACTGGCACAGCCTAAAAACGGTCCTGACTTTGAGTTGCGCATAACCAACTCAGAACCGCATTTAGGGCAAACCTCATACTCTTTTTCTAATGCATGTTTATCTGCAGAAAAAAGAGAATGGTCGATTTTACTCATAAGATTCCTGTGGGGTTGGCTAATTTTCGCCTAATATACCCAAACTCAACAAAGATACAAGCAAAGTCTACTCAGTGTAAGACGTCTGCTGGTTCGTCAAATATTAAGTCTTCCATTTGCGCATAAGCTTGCTCTGAACCTGGCACATTAAATAGCACCATTAACACTACCCACTTTAGATCTTCCAAAGAGATGTATGGCTTATCTAGAGCGCAAAGTCTATCAATGACCATTTCTCGAGTAACGGTGTTGATCACACCAATTTGCTCTATAAACATTAAAAATCCACGACACTCAACGCTCAGCATTTGACACTCACTATCAGTGTAAATACGCATTGCATGCTGCGGCTGTGCATTTAGATACGGATATATATCACTTTGTTGCAGATCAGCTAGCTGCTCTAACCAATCAAGTGCTTTGTAAATTTCGGGCTTATTAAAACCTGCACGAACTAACTCATCAGTAAGCTCGTTCTCTTCTGTAAAGATTTCAGCTTCGCTATGAATGTAGTTTTCAAAAAGATACATGAGGATGTCAAACATATTTATGTCCTCCAAGTCTTATATAACCGTCTAGCACTCGCTCAACTTTATCGGCAAGTTCTAGGTCAAGCAACCGAGCTTGTACTTCATCGACTGGTAATTGGCTACGCTGCGTTATTTGATCAACACTTGTGACCTCATACCCGATACTGTTGAAGACAGGACAGTTAGGCTCATTTGCACTAGGCTGTTCTATACTATATAGACTGTTTTCACAGAAAAAGCTCACTTCATCAAGAATATCACTTATATTTTCTGTGAGTTTAGCTCCTTGCTTAATCAAAAAGTGGCTCGCTTCAGACAAAGGACTTTTAATTGAACCCGGTACTGCAAAGACTTCTTTATTTTGCTCTAACGCATAGCGTACGGTAACAAGTGAACCACTTTTTATCTGCGCCTCGACTATAAGTACACCTAAAGAAAGGCCGGAGATAATACGGTTTCGACGTGGAAAATTAGTAGCACTAGCTGCCGTGCCAGGTAAGAACTCCGACACTAATAAACCACGTTCAGCGACCTGTTTAATCAACAATTTATTTCGTTTGGGGTAGGCAATATCAATTCCTGTTCCAAGCACAGCAATTGTGTTGCCGGTACCGGCTAATGCACCTTTATGCGCCGCACTATCAATACCCATAGCCATTCCAGAGGTAATTGTCATGCCAGCCAGTGAAAGTTGATGAGCAAACTCTGCGGCTATTTCAAGGCCTATTGGTGTAGCATTACGGCTACCAACAATAGCTATTTGCGGTGACAGCAGTAGATCCGTGTTACCTAAACAAAACAGTAATAAAGGTGCACTCGCTATTTGTTTAAGTAACGGCGGATAATCGTCATCAAAGTAACTCACAACCTTAATTTGCAACTGCTCAATTTGTGTTTCATGGTGAGCCACTAACTGCCAGTCAGTATTTACTAAATTATCAGCTTGCGCCTGCGATAAACCAAGCTGCTGTAACTGTAGGCTAGTGAGTGAAAATAACTCACCAAGCGGATGCTTTTGACTTAATGCTATAAGGCTTTTGATCCCTAAGCCTTTACATAAATAAAAGGCAAGCCAATGGGATAGCTTGCCTGAAACCTGTACCATGCTCCCTCCTTAGAGCCTCCAGATTGTGAGTTAGTTTAGAACTGCATAATCCCCAACTCGAATTGGATGCTGGTTTTTTACTATTAATGCGTAGCTAACGTTGTCATATACTTTAAACACCATTAACTCACCCACTTTTTCCTTTGGCATATGCCATACATTACTGTCTTCATCGCTTTCAATACCAAAAAACTCATTTGTATCTGAAATTAGTTTTTCAAGACTACTAGAGTCTTCGCGATAACGTGGCCCCTCTCGACCATCAAAAACTTCTGGTGATTGGCGCTGAATATCTAGCACAAAACCCGGTTCAACTTTATCGGCGCCCAAGTTTAGAACCACAATATCCATGGTACTAAATTCACGCAACTCATTGGCTGACGCGATAATCGTGCCATTCATTGTGGTATCTGGGCGTTTCATAGTGAAGTATGCAGGTAACATTTGCCCTTCCATTGCGGGCATCAAGAAATCGTGTGGTTTTATTTCTTGCTTAACTAACTCAACTTTAACTGAGGCAGGCACACCATTAGCAACATCTCCACTTCTGAATGCGCGTACAATAGCAACTAACTCAGCTTTGTGTGCCAAAACGTCTTTAGATTCAGGATCAACCAACTTATCACCTTGGCGGTACACACCATATGCCTCGTTAAGATGCAGATCGCCTTTAACATATAAAACATGCCCCATGGTGTTCATTTTTGTATTGACGCTAGCACCAAGCACATATGGCTGTTCGGCGATACCATCTGTACTAATAGCTTGCTGATAAGTGAGGTATGGACGCAACAACTCAAGCGGTAATGTAGGGACGGCTTGCTTACCTTTCGGCGTAATTCGCCCTTCAGGAGACAGCTTTTTATAGCGTGCATTTTTAACCAAACGAGGATTACCATCTTTATCGTAAATTAAAGAAAGCGCATCCCCCGGATAAATAAGGTGAGGATTCGCGATTTGCGGATTCATTTGCCACAAATCAGGCCATTGCCATGGCTGGTCAAGATACACACCTGAAATATCCCAAAGTGTATCACCTTTCTTTACAATATATTGTTTTGGAGCGTCTTTTTTGATCGTTAACACATCAGCAGCTGCTGGAAAAGCACAGCTAATGGCTAGCAAAGCCGCAACTAGTGAGTATCTCATTTGGCTTCCTTGAGTTGTTTTTTGATTATTATCAACCAAAACCTGTTAAAGGTGAACACGAATGGCTAAAATAAGAGCATACAATACCCTAAATGAATCACAAGTGTAAAAGGTAACTATGGCTAGGTTAGAAGTTTTGAGATTTCCGGATGAGCGTTTACGTACAATCGCGAAAGAAGTACCAGAAGTAAACGATGAAGTTCGTCAAATTGTCAAAGACATGCTTGAAACAATGTATGACGAAAACGGTATCGGCTTAGCTGCAACGCAAGTAGATATCCACCAGCGAATTGTGGTGATCGATGTATCAGAAGAGCGCGACCAACCGTTAGTATTAATTAACCCAGAAATCACCAAGAAAGATGGCTCAACGGTAAGTGAAGAAGGCTGTTTGTCAGTGCCTTATTCATATGCAAAAGTTGACCGCGCAGAAACAGTAACTGTAAAAGCGCTAAATGAAAATGGTGAAGAGTTCAGCCTAGATGCTGACGAGCTATTAGCTATTTGTATTCAGCACGAGCTTGATCACCTTAAAGGCACCCTATTTATTGATTATCTATCGCCTTTAAAGCGCCAACGTATCCGTAAAAAGCTTGAAAAAGAAGCAAAGCTGGCTGCAAAACAATAAGTTAATCAATAGGAATTTCTGTGACACAACCATTACGCATTATTTTTGCTGGTACGCCAGATTTTGCTGCGCGCCATTTACAAGCATTGATCGACTCAGAGCACGACGTTGTTGGTGTTTATAGCCAACCTGATCGCCCTGCGGGCCGCGGTAAAAAGCTTAAAGCCAGTGAAGTTAAAGAGCTAGCACTTGCTCATAACTTACCTGTATTTCAACCGCAATCGTTAAAATCAGCTGAAGCGCTTGCAGAGCTTACAAGCCTAAACGCAGACATCATGATAGTGGTGGCATACGGCTTATTATTACCAAAAGCAATTTTAGACGCGCCACGCTTAGGCTGTTTAAATGTGCATGGTTCTATTTTACCGCGCTGGCGTGGTGCAGCACCGATTCAACGTGCTATTTGGGCTGGCGATAATGAAACCGGTGTAACAATAATGCAAATGGATGAAGGCTTAGATACCGGTGACATGCTGCACATCAGCCGCTGCCCGATTGATAGCACAGAAACCAGTAGCTCTTTATACGATAAGCTGGCTGCGCTTGGTCCAGATGCACTGATCAGCACGATTAATCGTCTTGCTGCGGGTGAAATCACCCCAGAAAAGCAAGATGACGCACAAGCAAATTACGCCAAGAAGCTATCAAAAGACGAAGCCAATATTGATTGGTCAATGGATGCTGCGCAAATTGAGCGTAATATCCGTGCCTTTAATCCATGGCCTGTTTGCTTTACTGAAATGGCAGGACAAACGGTAAAAATTTGGCAAGCCGAAGTTGTATCGCAAACTGCACAAGCCGGTAAAATCATTGCTGCTGATAAGCAAGGTATTACCGTTGGCTGTGGGCAAGATGCACTTAAAATCACCCTCCTTCAACCGCAAGGTAAAAAGCCAATGGCAGTGAGCGATTTCTTAAATGGCCGCAGTGATTGGGTTGAACCGGGTACAACATTAGGCCAAAACAATGAGTAATGTAAGAGCACTCGCTGCTGAGACTCTCTATAACGTAGTTGATAAAGGTGCATCATTAAATCAAGAGCTACCTTTTGCCAGCCAAGGTTTATCGCCTAAAGACAAGGCCCTTTTACAACAAATTTGCTACGGAGTGCTGCGCTATTTACCTAGTTTAGAGAATTATTGCCAGCAACTTTTAGATCAACCCTTAAAAGGTAAACGCCGTATTTTCCAGTTCTTGTTGTATGTGGGTATTTACCAACTTCAACATATGCGTGTGCCGCCTCATGCGGCTATTAGCGAAACAGTAAATGCACTTCAGCAAATGCGCGCACTGGGTTTAAAAGGCCTGATCAACGCGATTTTACGTAGTTTCCAACGTGAACAAGCAGAGCTTGAAGAAAAAGCGCAGCAAATTCCTGTTTGCAAATTTAACCACCCAGGTTGGTTTATCAAACAACTAACTGCGGCTTACCCTGACAACTGGCAAGAGATCCTTGAAGCCAACCAACAACAAGCACCTATGTGGTTACGTGTAAACCAAGCGCAATACAGCACTCAAGAATACAGCGAGATGCTTAAAGCCAATGATATTGAGCACACCTTAAATCCTGACTTTCCTGATGGAATTAAACTCGCAAAACCGTGTGATGTATACGCACTGCCAGAATTTGATACCGGTGCCTGCTCAGTGCAAGATGCGGCAGCTCAGTTAGCGGCACGTTTTCTTGAGCCACAAAATGATGATGTTATTTTAGATGCGTGCGCGGCCCCTGGTGGCAAAACCTGCCATATTCTAGAGCTTGCCGATGCCGACGTATTAGCACTTGATAGCGATAGCGAACGTCTTGAACGCGTTAAACAAAATCTTGTACGCATTGGTTTAACTGCCGATCTACAATGTGCTGATGCTTCACAACCACATATTTGGTGGGATGAGCAGCAATTCGATCGTATATTACTTGATGTGCCTTGCTCAGCAACAGGTGTTATTCGTCGTCATCCTGATATTAAGTGGTTACGACGCGCATCTGATATTGAAGATCTGGCAAATTTACAAGGCGATATCCTCAATAGCATCTGGCCACTACTTAAGCCTGGTGGTACGTTAGTTTACGCGACCTGCTCTGTATTACCGCAAGAGAACCAGCAACAAGTTGCTAAGTTCCTTGCTAATAATCAAAGTGCTGAACATGTACCTCTGCATGAAAACGACACCCCTACTTTACCTGGTCTGCAATTATTGCCTGGTGAAAGTGACGGTTTCTACTATGCAAAGCTAGTTAAAAAACACTAATAAGAACACGCTATGAAAATAATCATACTCGGTGCCGGACAAGTTGGTGGCACATTGGCAGAAAACCTCGTTGGTGAGCAAAATGAGATCACCGTTGTCGATATCGACGGTAACCGTTTGCGAGAGTTACAAGATAAGTACGACTTACAAGGTGTTACTGGCCACAGTGCGCATCCCGATGTATTGCGCCGTGCAGGTGCAGAAGACGCCGATATGATTATTGCCGTAACCAGTTCTGACGAAGTGAACATGGTCGCTTGCCAAGTCGCTTATAGTATTTTTAACACCCCAACCAAAATAGCCCGAATTCGCTCAGAGCAATACTTAAAGTATCGCGAAAAGCTATTCCATAACGATGACTTACCTGTTGATCACTATATTGCGCCTGAAGCGTTGGTTACTAAGTATATTCGTCGCTTAATCGATTATCCGGGCGCTTTACAGGTATTACAATTTGCCGATGGCATGTTATCGCTAGTTGCGGTGAAAGCGTATTACGGCGGTTTACTGGTTGGTTATGCTCTTTCAGCCTTGAAAGAACACATTCCGAATGTCGAAACTCGCGTAGCGGCTATTTATCGTCAAGGTAAAGCAATTAAACCGCTTGGCACAACCGTTATCGAAGCGGACGATGAAGTGTTCTTTATCGCTGCAACCAAGCATATTCGAGCGGTAATGAATGAGCTGCAAAAGCTCGAACGTTCATACAAAAAGATCATGATTGCCGGTGGTGGTAACATCGGTGCAGGACTTGCTCGTTCACTCGAGAAAAATCACAGTGTTAAATTACTTGAGCGGAATAAAGAGCGAGCTGCGCAGTTATCCGAAATGCTTGATAACACCGTGGTGTTTTGTGGCGATGCCTCTGATCAAGAGCTGTTATCCGAAGAACATATCGAGCAGGTTGATGTGTTCATTGCGGTAACTAACGACGATGAAGCAAACATTATGTCTGCGATGCTGGCAAAGCGTATGGGCGCACAAAAGACCATGGTGCTTATTCAGCGTGGTGCTTATGTCGACTTAGTACAAGGTGGTGAAATTGATATTGCTATTTCGCCTCAGCAAGCAACCATCTCGGCGCTGCTAACACACGTTCGTCGTGGTGACATCGTTAATGTTTATTCATTGCGTAAAGGCGCAGCAGAAGCCATTGAAGCGGTTGCTCATGGTGATGAGCATACTTCTAAAGTTGTTGGCCGCGCAATTGCTGATATCAAACTACCCGCAGGTACGACTATTGGCGCAATAGTACGTAACGACGACGTACTGATTGCCCATGACGATACGGTTATTCAGTCTGGTGACCACGTAATCATGTTCTTGATTGATAAAAAGCACATTACGGTTGTTGAAAAGCTGTTCCAAGTAAGTGCTATCTTCTTGTAAGTAAAAGCTTATAAACGAAAAAAGCAGCCATCACAGCTGCTTTACGACTCTTGAAGTGAAAGTACCTAACTTTTCTAAAAGATTCTATTGGATTTGAGCGAACTCTTCTTTTGATAGTTCGCCATTACCATCGCTGTCTAGCTCTGGGAATAACTTTTCAAGCTGTGTATTTGCAGATGCTTCTTCTTTACTGATCACACCATCGCCGTCAGTATCAAATGTTGCAAAGCTTACGCCCTGTGCAAAAGCTGCTGATGATGTTGCTAATGCTAAAATTGCGATTGTTGTGCTTAACTGTTTCATAATAACTACCTCAAAATTTGAAAAGAGTGAAATCCGTTTCTGAGATCCCTGTTTAGTGGAAACTGGTATTACTGCGTATTAGTTCAGTTATTCGGCTTTAGAAAACTCTGCTTCAGTAAGAACGCCGTCGCCATCAACATCTAATGTTTTGAACTGCGACATGATGTTTGCATCAACGGCCGCTTCGCTTTTGCTGATCACGCCGTTATCGTCTACATCTAAGGTATCAAAGTCTGTTGCTGCAAATGCTGCCGATGAAGATACAAGTGCAATAAGTGCTAAGGTTTTATTAACTGTTTTCATAATCATATTCCTTCAATATTAAGTGTTAGCTGATCGCACTTCCGGTATTGTCCTTTTTCATGGATTCCCTTATCCATTTAGGCTGTCTTTGGCAGCACAGAACTGATCAGCTAAGTAAACTGTTATTTAATTGCATTAAGCTTTTGAGAACTCTTGTTTCGATAACTCGCCGTTACCGTCAGTGTCTAGTTCACTGAATTTGCTCATTAACTCTGCATCAACAGACGCTTCGCTTTGGCTGATTACACCATCGCCATCAACGTCTAGGGTATCGAAATCACTCATCGCAAATGCTGCTGATGAAGATACTAGTGCCATAAGTGCAAGTGTTTTATTTACTGTGTTCATAATGTCATTCCTTCAAAGTGTGTTGTCTGAGTTAGAAAGTCCTTTTCAGTGTGTCCTTACAATGAAATTAAGCTTTTGAATACTCTTCTTTAGAAAGCTCACCGTTACCATCTGTATCTAGCTCTTTAAATTGACTCATTAGTGCTTCGCTTACAGATGCTTCACTTTTGCTGATAGCGCCATCACCATTAACATCTAATGTGTCAAAATCTGCAGCAAACGCTGCTGAAGATGTTGCTAGAGCTACCAGTGCTAAAGTTTTATGTAATGTTTTCATAATCACTATTCCTTCAATGTTGTCTCAACTTTGATAAAGGATATATTCCTGAATCAGTTTTTATCTGTGTTCGCTAGGACTATTTCAACTTCGATGCCAATGTTTAAAAAGCCATAAAAATCAATAGCTTTTACGTTAAAACATGGTTTTTAATAAAAATTAGTCGATTTTTTTGTTGCTATTTTGCAACAGAGTGAATGGTAGTTTTTTTACATCATTTAAAATCAATAACTTACAAGATTTAAAATGGAGACAGTGGGTGTAATACAGGATCAGAAAAGCAAATTTTTCTGAGTTTGAATATAAACTCAATCTGAACGAAGAAATTAAAATAAAATAACGAAAATAAAGATCACATTCAAAACATTGATTTTTAAGATAAATTTAAATTTATTATGAATTAATTTAGGTGTTGGCAGGATAAAAACATGAAAAGTCGCCACTTTGTTGCAAAATGGCGACTTCTGCTATTTTTCAAGTACAGACAAGTCGATTAAATGTTCTTTCATAAAGCCTTTCATTTCATCTTTACTCGAATCTAACTGAATACCTAAAATAAAACCAGCCGCTCTTTTACGTACTCGACATACAGTGCCATTAAACTCCCGTTTACTTAGCACAACCTTACACTCTTGCCCTTTGAGCTGGCTCAAGTCTTCTTTACTGTCGATATCAAACTGCACGCCAGTGAGAGAAATATCTTTAATGAGGCCTTCGAGTGTTTGCTCTTTGATCAGTAAGTTTGCAGAAAATAGTGTGGGAATTCGCGTTTCACTTCTTAAACTATAAAGCTGCACTTGCTGTGGAAAGTTTAGAAAAATTAAGCGATGAGGATGCGATGAAATTGCACTAACCTGCTGACGAAACGCAATGACTTGACCACCACCCGTCTCAAGTACAGCACGTATTATAATCATTACAGCATCTTTAATGTATTCATGTGCATTCGCTATCCGCTTTATAGATGGGTAATTTAAGATTATATATTGATCATTTAACAAACCAATAAACTCTGTTTTTACGCGTTTACTATCAGTTGGTGTGGTGATTTCAATATCAACCAAACTACCAGCAGGAATGCAGCCCAGTTTTTCAAGATTAATTTGTTTTTGTGTCTTCGGCATTGTTTCGCCTCCACTAACAGAAAATCACATACTCGTTTTATCCACGCCAAAAGGTTGGAGTAAATAACACTAACAAGGTAAATATTTCTAGACGACCAAACACCATAGCTATCGTTAATAGCCATTTGGCTGAATCTGAAATGGCACCATAATGCGCAGCAACTTCACCTAACCCAGGGCCTAAGTTATTTAGACACGCGGCCGTTGCAGAGAATGCACTTATGTTGTCCATCCCCGTCCCCATCAATGCCAGCATGATGATCACAAACACCAAAGCATAGGCAGAAAAGAACCCCCAAACGGCTTCGACTACTTTATCGGGCAACGCTTTTCGGCCCAGTTTAATAGAGTAAATAGCCCTAGGATGCACAAGTCGATTTAGCTCACGGATACCTTGTAAATAAAGTAAGAACACACGTACTACTTTCATGCCGCCGCCAGTAGAACCTGCACAACCACCAATAAAGCTTGAAAAGATAAGTAGAATAGGTAAAAACAAAGGCCATGCCGAAAAATTATCGGTAGCAAAGCCCGCGGTGGTACTCATTGATACCGCTTGGAACATAGCTTGGTCGAGAGTCTCATCACCATCGGCATAAATGTTATTCGATGACAATACCGTAAAACAGACAATCACCAATGCTAATTGAATGAGTAAGAACACTTTAAATTCAGGGTCGCGTAAATAAACACGAATACTGCGTGATGATACCGCCGCATAGTGAAGTGAGAAGTTAATTGCTGCAATAAGCAAAAACACCACACAAATAAAATTAATGACAGGGCTATCGAACTGCCCCATTGACGCGTCATAAGTAGAAAAGCCACCAATCGCAATAGTAGAGAACGCATGACAAATCGCATCAAACCAATCCATACCCGCAGCCCAGTACGCTAAAGTACAGGCAATTGTTAGCGATACATAAATATACCAAAGATGCTTTGCTGTATCGGCAATACGCGGCGTCATTTTAGAGTCTTTAACAGGTCCTGGGGTTTCTGCACGATATAACTGCATACCACCGACCCCTAGCATAGGTAGTACCGCGACCGCGAGTACGATGATCCCCATACCACCTAACCACTGCAATTGTTGGCGATAAAAGAGTACAGACTTTGGCAGGTATTCAATTCCGGTTAGTACCGTTGCACCTGTGGTTGTTAGCCCTGAAAAGGCTTCAAATACGGAGTCAGCTAAGGAGAGGTTGGGCTCTTGTAAGAACACTAAAGGCACTGCTGCGAAGGTACCTAGTACCAGCCAGAACAAAACCACAATCAAGAAGCCTTCTCGGGCTTTTAGATCACCATGCTCATGACGGTTCGGATAGTAAGCCGCCAAACCAATCACAACACTAAAGATGAAAGCAAGAACGAATGGCACACCACCACCGTCTTTATAAATTAAAGACACCAGTGCCGGTGGCACCATGGTGATACTAAATAGTGCCACAAGTTGGCCGAGAATTTTAATTATGGTACGAAATTGCATCGAGGCGTATCGCTTTCTTATTTAATTGATTTAGCTAATACAGTTTATTGTCTTATAGGCTTAATTGTAAGTAAACGGAATGTATTATTTTTACATTTCAAACTTTTCTGAGTTTTAGCACCACTGCTCCATGAGTGAGCTCATGCACATCATTAATGGCTTGCTCAGCTTGCCGACTATCAATCTCTATTTGCCAAGTAATGTTTTCAGCAAATTGCTTATCAATATTAAGCACTTGATATTTACTTTTTAGTAACTGCTCTATTGCCCCTTGTGCGCTGTAGTCACTGTGGCCAATTAACTCAATACTCGGAACTTTCGTGATGGTTTTAAGCTCACGCATAGCATTATTTAAACTACCGCCATAAGCACGTACTAGACCGCCTGTACCAAGCTTAATACCACCAAAATAACGTGTTACTACCGCCGTTATTTCACCGATACCCGATCCAGCTAACACATTAAGCATGGGCTTACCGGCAGTGCCATTTGGCTCTCCATCATCCGAAAAACCATAAACATGACTGCCACCTGGGTTGCCTGCAACATGCGCCCAACAATTATGTCGTGCATCACTGTATTTATCTTGGATTTCTTTAATAAAGGCTTTTGCAGCCGCTAGATCTGGGGTGTGGGCAATATGCACAATAAAGGTGCTTTTTTTAATTTCTTCTTGGTAAAAAACCGGCTCAGCCGGATATTGATATTCAGACATAATTGTTTATCTAAAAAAATGGGGCCAAGCGGCCCCGACATTCACTAACATGTAACGATTAATCTAAGTGTAGATCACGGGTCATGTTTTCTAAGCTATCTTCATGAACGATAATGTTATCTTCAATACGGATACCGCCAAATGGCTTGAACTCTTCAACTTTTTCCCAGTTAATGAATTGCTTGTTATCAGTTTGCGCAAGATCACCAAGTAATGATTCGATGAAGTATAAACCTGGTTCAATTGTAAACACTTGGTTTTTCTCGATTAAACGAGTACAACGAAGGAAAGGATGACCCTCTGGCGGTGCCTGATGCGTCCCCTTATCATCGGCCATAAAGCCACCCATATCATGAACTTGCAAGCCTAAATGATGACCAAGACCATGTGGGAAGAAGGTTGAAGTAATACCACGCTCAACAATCTCAGCAGCTGGTAACTTCACAATATTAAAGTCGCTCAGTACTTGTGCTACACGTTGATGACAATCTAAATGCAGTTCGCCATATAACAAACCTGGCTTTAAAGACTTACCTAAAGCAATTTGATGTTCAGTCATTACCTTGATTAAGTCACTAAATTCGCCTGACTTTTTAAAATCATAGGTACGCGTGATGTCTGCCGCATAACCATTAAAGTTAGCACCCGCATCAATTAAGAAAGAACGATGGCTTTGCGGTGCTTGAGGCTCAAAATGGGTGTAATGCAAAATCGCACAGTTTTCATTAAGCGCAACAATATTGCCGTATGGCATTTCGTTTTCACTCTGACGCGTTGCCATTAGATAAGCTTGCTGAATATCAAACTCTGAACCACCAGCAAAGAAAGTATCGCGTGCTGCTTTGTGACCCTCTACTGCGATACGGTTGGCTTGACGCAAACACTCAAGTTCGTATTGCGTTTTATAAGCACGATTGTAATGCAAGTAGTTCATTACTGGCTCAGGGTTCATAATGCTAAAGCCCAGCGCTTGAGCAACCTCTAAATATTCACCGATATAGGCAAATTTAGCCTTGTCGTAAGGAAGCAGTTTCTCTACCTGATCTGGCTGAACTAACAATTCAATATCAAAATACTCAGCCCAAAAATCACGAGGTTCATCGGGTACCTTGTGCCAAAAATCAACAGGACGATAAAAGATTAATTTAGGTTTTGCTGTACCATCCACCACAATCCAGCAGTGTGGATTATCAATCACCGGTAACCAGGCTTTAAATTGTGGATTCACTTTAAACGGATAATACATGTCATCTAAAAACTGGCGCTTAGCTTGACCTGAGTGAATCACCAACCCTTCTAAACCTTCACGCTCTGTAATAGTTCGAGTACGCTGCTGTAAGGTTGCAATGTGTTCGGCGTATAACACCGCTAATTTATCCATAGTAAACCCATTTTAGTAAATTTAACTTGTTGCCAGTCTATCATAGTCGGCTATATCCCCCAACAGAGGCAATTTAGCAACATATATAAACTAACCACCCATAGTCATATCAAGAATTGGCGCCAATACATTACCATCTCGACCAAGACGCGTATGGTATACCTGCCTATACGCAAAAACATTTTTTACATAGTTGCGCGTTTCTGTGTAAGGAATTAACTCTATCCATAACTCTGCTGGCATTGCTTGCTCTGGTATCCAGCGCTTAATTCTATGATAACCCGCATTATAAGAAGCCGTAGCTAAGATCTCATTGCCATGATTTTTCTTTTTCAAATACTGTAGATATTGACTACCTAAACGAATATTTGTTCGCGGTTGATATAACTGTTTTCGAGATACAGCGCTTTTATTCATATATTTCGCTGTACTTGGTAACAATTGCATCAAACCGTAAGCATTGGCATGAGAGCGAGCATCAGGAGCAAACGAACTTTCACGTCGTGAAATTGCAATACTCCACGCAACATCTATATGACTGCGATTACTGTAGTTTTCAAAAATATTTTTAAAGGCAAATGGAAAGCGCAGCTCGACATAATCCCATTCTTTTATTTGTGCCAAGGTATAAATAGTGCTGTCATACCAGTCAAGCTCTGCCGCAAGCATCGAAGCCGCGAGCTTTTCTTCTTTGGTTGATGTATCTGTTAAATAATTCCACTCACGACGCGCAGATGTGAAACGTTCAAGCTCATAAAGCGCTCGAGCCCGTTTAAAACCAGGTGCATTTGCAACCTCAAGCTTGAGTTGATCACTTACTTGTAATCCTTTGTTATTTAAGCTTACAGGGATACCTAACCGAGCAGATGCTAAAAACCCATAATAATCACGCTCTTTTGCCACTGTTTGCCAAATGGCACGAGCTCGTTCGACTTCGCCACGCTGATTTAAGCTATATGCCAACCAATATTGCTGCCCTAAACTTAAATTTTCTTTACCGGTAAAAAAGGCAGCGATCCCCGACCAATCTTGTCTTTCAAGCATGTTAGCGAGCTGCCATTGCATAAGTTTACTTGTTTGCCGCTCTTTCGGTACTTTGTTAAGCCAAAAACGCGCTTGATTATGACCACTTGAAGCGAGCGATAAAGCAAAGCTGTAATACACATCCGCTTTTTGTTCATCCGTATAGGTGAACATTTTATCGAGTTTTTCCCACGCCCTTAGTGCTAAATCTTTATCTCGCCAAACTAAACGCTTCACACCATAAAGTGCTATTTGTCCCTCTTTGGCTGTTTTCTTTTTAAATCGATATAAGCCAGCTGATGCACTTGGGTCTCTTCGCACTGTTAAATATAAATCAGCTAAATATTGTTCATTGCGAGGAAGCAAGGTTTTTAAATAAGGAATTAAACTTGCTGACCCACCTTCAGCCGCTAATGTAATGCGTTGCCAAACTCGTTGCTGAGTTTGGTAGCCTTTTTTCTTCCATAAGGAAAAAAGCTGATCACACTCTTTCGGTTGTGAATCTCCCACCACCCATAAATCAGTCACCTGATTCATAATAGCTTTTTCGGGTGCACCCAAATCTAATTGAAAACTCAAGTATGGGCAGGTCAGTTCGTTATTACTGGTTTCTCGATAATTACGAATATACGCTGCTTTTTTATTATTCTGTCTTAAGTACTCAAGCCACGTTTTTCGCACAGGCCATTCTAAAGGCGTATTTTGATAAACGTTTAAAAAGTTTTCGATTTCAGTTTGATGCTTAAGGCTTGGGTTACGCTGCCAATAAGCCATTTCAACATAAGGCTTTAATGGGTGATTAAGCCCATTTGCCGCCTCTTTCATGTCTTGATAATCACCGTAACGGGCCTTTTTTTCTGCTTTTAAGAAAGCGTCATGTTTATCGTTGGCGTCGGCTGCAAAAAAAGGAAAAAGTAATGCGGCAGCCGTCCAACCAAGGAGTTGTTTTTTCATGATGACCTTTAACAAAAATTAAAGAATAACTAACAATAAAGTTCCACTACACCTTAGCATCAAACCAGCTATATTTTAATCAATCGCGATAAAGCGTAGTAATTTTTTCGTTGCATTTTCATTTTAAAGCAAGCACACTGATTGAAATGCAAACTCATCGTACCAGTCTTAGTTAATAAACTAGGGAGAATAATAATGTTATATAAAAGCGATTCATTTGAAGTTGCTTTCATCAAGGACAACATCGCCGAGTTTAAGTTCTGTGCTGACGGCTCAGTAAACAAACTTTCGCAGCAAACCTTGCAAGATTGCGCTTTAGCATTAAAAGAATTGGCAACAAACTCAGATATCAAAGGCATGGTGTTCACCAGCGATAAAGATCATTTCATTATCGGCGCCGACATTTTCGAATTTTTACCTACTTTCACTAAACCTCAAGAAGAACTTGTTGCATGGATCAAAAATGCAACTGACGTTTTTGACGCTATTGAAGATTTACCTTTCCCAACGTTAAGTGCTGTAAACGGCATGGCACTTGGTGGTGGATGTGAGTGGGCACTTGCTACCGATTATCGTGTTGCTAGCTCTAACGCTAAAATAGGCCTACCTGAAGTGAAATTAGGCATTATGCCTGGTTTTGGTGGTACAGTTCGCCTTCCGCGCCTTATTGGTGCTGATAATGCGATGACGTGGATCACCACAGGCAAAGAAAACCGTGCTGAAGATGCCTTAAAAGTAGGTGCATTTGACGCGGTAGTTAGTGCTGACAAACTTTTAGAGTCAAGTATTGCAACACTTGAGCAAGCCATCGCTGGTAAGCTAGATTGGCAAGCAAAACGACAAGTAAAATTACAGCCACTGAAAATGAACCGTGTTGAGCAAGGTATGAGCTTTGCAATGGCGGAAGGCATGGTAATGGGTCAGACAAAAGGTCATTACCCAGCACCTGTTATGGCTGTAAAAACAATCAAAGCTGCTGCAAACTGTGAACGCGCTGAAGCAATGGCTATTGAAAACGCTAACTTTGCTAAACTTGCAGCAACAAGCGAAGCTGCCGCGCAAACCGGTATTTTCTTAGCTGACCAATACATTAAAGGTAAAGCGAAGAAGCAAGCTAAGCACAGTGAGCTTGAAATTAAACAAGCTGCTGTATTAGGTGCTGGTATTATGGGCGGCGGTATTGCATATCAGTCTGCTTATAAAGGCACACCTATTATCATGAAAGACATCAACCAAGATGCTCTTGATTTAGGTATGGGCGAAGCATCTAAGCTACTTGGTAAAAAAGTACAACGTGGCCACATGACGATGGATAAGATGGTTGCTACTTTAGGTAAAATCAAACCAACGCTAAACGATGCAGACCTACAAGGTGCTGATATCGTTGTTGAAGCGGTTGTTGAAAACCCTAAAGTTAAGCAAGCCGTTCTTGCTGGTCTTGAAAAAGACTTACCAGCGGGCACTATCCTAACTTCAAACACATCAACTATTCGTATTGATGAGTTAGCGTCTGCTCTTGAAAAACCAGAAAACTTCTGCGGTATGCACTTCTTTAACCCAGTGCCAAAAATGCCATTAGTAGAAATCATTCGTGGTGAAAAAACATCAGAAGCAACAATTAATGCCGTTGTTGATTACGCATTAAAACTTGGTAAATCACCAATTGTTGTAAACGACTGCCCTGGTTTCTTTGTAAACCGCGTGCTATTCCCTTACTTTGCAGGCTTCAGCAAACTAGTTGTTGAAGGTGCTGACTTCGCAAAAGTTGATAAAGTGATGGAAAACGTATTTGGCTGGCCTATGGGTCCTGCTTATCTGCTTGATGTTGTGGGTATCGATACAGCTTACCACTGCACTGGCGTAATGGCTGACGGCTTCCCTGAGCGTATGGCTCGTCAAGACAAAGACCCAGTAACTGTATTTGCAAACGAAAAACGTTTTGGTCAGAAAAATGGCGCTGGTTTCTACCAATATGCACCTGACCGTCGCGGTCGTCTTAAAAAATCGCAAGATGCAACAGCAACTGAGCTACTAAGTGCTATCACTGATGCACCTAAAGATTTTGATAAACAAGAAATCATCGACCGTTGTATGGTACCTATGATCAACGAAGTACTACTTTGTTTACAAGAAGGTATCGTAGCGTCACCACAAGAAGCTGATATGGCGCTAATTTACGGCATTGGTTTCCCTCCATTTAGAGGCGGTGCATTCCGTTACTTAGATCAAACAGGTTTAGCGAACTTTGTTGCAACAGCAGACAAGTACGCTCACTTAGGTGCGATTTACCAAGTATCAGATGAAACTCGCAAGTGGGCCGAAGAAGGCCGTGTATTCTATAAGGTGGAAGGATAAGAAACATGAATAATCCAGTAATCGTAGATTGTATCCGCACACCAATGGGTCGTTCAAAGAACGGCGTATTCAAAAACAAGCGTGCGGAAGATTTAAGTGCTCACTTAATGAAAGGTTTGTTAGACCGTAACCCAGCCGTTGATCCAGCATCAATTGATGATATTTACTGGGGCTGTGTACAACAAACTTTAGAGCAAGGCTTTAACATTGCTCGTAACGCAGCACTACTAGCCGGTATCCCACACTCAGTACCAGCAGTAACAGTTAACCGTTTATGTGGTTCATCAATGCAAGCATTACACGATGCGGCACGTGCAATTATGACAGGCGCTGGTGATACCTACATCATTGGTGGTGTTGAGCACATGGGTCACGTACCTATGACTCACGGTAATGATTTTCACCCTGGTTTATCAACGTCTGTAGCACAAGCTGCTGGCGTAATGGGTTTAACAGCAGAATACCTTGCTACGCTTCACGGCATTAGCCGCCAGCAACAAGACGAATTTGCTTACCGTTCACACCAACGTGCACACGCTGCAACTGTTGAAGGTCGTTTCCGTCGTGAAATCCTGCCAATGGAAGGTCACGATGCAGATGGTTCTTTAATCTTAGTTGAAGACGATGAAGTAATCCGTCCTGAGACAACCGTTGAAGGTTTATCGCAACTACGCCCAGTATTCAATCCAGCATCAGGTAGCGTAACTGCAGGTACTTCATCTGCTCTTTCTGACGGCGCATCAGCCATGCTTGTAATGAGCGAAGAGAAAGCTAAAGAACTGGGTTTACCAATTCGTGCGCGTATTAAAGCAATGGCTGTTGCAGGTTGCGATCCATCAATCATGGGTTATGGCCCTGTTCCTGCATCGCAAAAAGCACTTCAACAAGCTGGTATCACTATTGACGATATCGATGTTGCAGAGCTTAACGAAGCATTCGCAGCACAATCTCTACCAGTGTTAAAAGACCTAGGTCTGATGGATGTGGTAGATGAAAAAGTTAACCTAAATGGTGGTGCAATTGCACTTGGTCACCCACTTGGTTGTTCTGGTTCACGTATTAGCACAACGCTTGTTCACCTAATGGAAGACAAGAACGCTAAATACGGTCTAGCAACTATGTGTATTGGTTTAGGCCAAGGTATTGCAACTGTATTTGAGCGCGTAGAATAACGAGCTCACACCAAACATCTTGGTGATAAAAAGGCGCACTGATTTGCTCAGTGCGCCTTTTTTATTTGCTTTGCTTTCGCTTATTGAAACTGGCGGCAATAGAAAGTTAAAATAGCCGCTTATTAATCGTCTCTTTCATCCAAAAGGTCAGCCATGAGTTTTGATAATCCCGATCACCAATTAGATGCACTTGGCCTTCGTTGTCCAGAACCTGTGATGATGGTGCGTGGCGCAGTACGTAAAATGAAAGATGGCGAAACCTTGCTTATTATCGCCGACGACCCATCAACCACCCGCGATATCCCAAGCTTTTGTACTTTTATGGATCACACACTTGTGGCAAAAGATGTAGAGCAAGCACCGTATCGATACTTAGTGAAAAAAGGGTTGTAACGAGCTCGTAGGTTGGGTTGAGAGCAACGAAACCCAACGTTATCGCAAGATGATGGCAACAAATTAAAGTTCATGAATTTCAACATTTAATCGAAATTAAGCTACTCTTATCATTTAACATTCAAGGATGAATGTATGCGATACAGAAGAGTACTAGTCCCCGGTGGCACCTATTTCTTTACTCTAGCAATAGCGCAAAGAAACTCAGCACTTTTAACTTCAAACATCACTCTGCTACGCTCAGCTTATAAAAGTGTGTTTAAGTCACACCCTTTTACAACGCTTGCCATTGTCATTCTTCCAGATCACTTACACGCTATTTGGCAACTACCCGCTGGGGATTGTGATTATGCAAAACGGTGGCGGTTAATTAAGTCTAATTTTTCTAGACAGCTAAATAATTGCGAGCATAAATCGCCTAGCCGTATTCAGAAATGTGAACGAGGTATTTGGCAGAGACGGTATTGGGAGCATTATATAAAGGACGAGCAAGACCTAATGAACCATATTAATTATATTTACTTCAACCCTGTGAAACATAAATATGTGAATCAAATTGAAGACTGGCCATTTTCGTCTTATAGGAAATTGAGTAAGTCATCTCCTTTTAATTTGTCAGATGATGAGTTAGATATCGCACTTAATCTATATGAAGATTGATGAGAAGGCTGGCGCTTTGTTCTAACGCTAGCCTAAACAGTGTGTTGGGTATCGCTCCGCTCTACCCAACCTACCAACTTTTACTTTCGAGTTACTGTCACTTTTGGTTGATTACTATTGCGGTAATCAAAGCTCACTACATACACACCTTTTGCAGCGGGTTTAAAGCTGAAATAATTGTAGATGGTATTACAGTCGGCATTGGCAGCTTGGCCTAGAACCAATGATTGCCCAGCTGGGTCCATATCACTGTAACCACAGTTGTAGCCTTCACTAAAATCAGCATCCGCTACTTTGAATTCATACACCTTACCTGGTGTTGAAAATTTTACTTCGGTTTGGAATATACCCGGTGCAACTTGCTCTAATTGATACTGAGGCTCGGCATCCCATAGCGTAAAGTCACCACGTAAATACATAGTACGGTCGAGGTCTTTACTTGGCAGAATATCGTCAATGCTTGGCATTTGTATTTGGCTAGAACAGGCAGTTAATAAGCCTGCTAATGCTAAAGTAATTATACGTTTCATTACTGTTCCTTATGCTACAAAAAAGCCAGCACTGAGCTGGCTTTTATAAATTGGCTACTGCTTACTTCTGAAGTACAGAAATATCAGCAATATCTAAAAACAGACGGCTTAGTTGGCTTAATAATGCTAAACGGTTTTGTTTAACCGCTTCGTCATCGGCCATTACCATGACGTTATCGAAGAAGTTATCAACACTCTCACGGATACCCGCAAGTTGTGATAATGCTTCTTGGTAATCGCCATTGGCATATAAAGGCGCAAGCTCAGTTGCAAACTTAGCAACGTGTGACGCTAATACTTTTTCTGCGTCATCGCTTAATAGGCTCTCATTTACATCACCTTGTGTTGTGATGTCATTTTTAGCCAAGATATTGCTTACACGTTTATTTGCTGCTGCAAGCGCTTCTGCTGCGTCT
Organism: Pseudoalteromonas sp. Ps84H-4; assembly: GCF_024124645.1. Taxonomy (NCBI): domain Bacteria; kingdom Pseudomonadati; phylum Pseudomonadota; class Gammaproteobacteria; order Alteromonadales; family Pseudoalteromonadaceae; genus Pseudoalteromonas; species Pseudoalteromonas sp. Ps84H-4. The sequence goes on from NZ_JAMXSK010000026.1 coordinate 27,456, forward strand.
AATGTACGGAAGTGACTTACCGCTTTAACACGACGATCGAAATCAACTGGTTTAGTTGGACGACGTGCTAGTACAGCTTGGATCACATCAACTTCTATACCTTCATCTTGATACCATGCACGAAAACGACCTAGCATAAACTCAAACACATCTGTTGATACGTTTAAGTTAGTTAGCTTTTCACCGAATAGCGTTTGTGATTTAGCAACAAGGTCTAAGATATCTAGCGGTAATGATTTTTCAACCATGATGCGAAGTGCACCAATTGCAGCACGGCGAAGTGCAAATGGGTCTTTATCACCTTTTGGCGCTTGACCAATACCGAAAATACCCACCAGCGTATCAAACTTATCAGCAATGGCGACAGCACAGCTGATCACATTTGTTGGTAAGTTATCACCCGCGAAGCGAGGCATATATTGTTCATTTTGCGCGAGTGCAACTTCTTCAGCTTCACCGTCGTGACGCGCGTAATGCATACCCATTACACCTTGTACGTCGGTAAATTCCATGACCATTTCGGTCATTAAGTCTGTTTTACTTAACAGACCTGCACGCTTAGCAAGCTCGGCATCGGCACCTAATTGCTCAGCAATGTAACCTGCAAGCTCACTAATACGCTCAGATTTATCTTTCAGCGTACCAAGTTGCTTTTGGAATAAAACAGTATCTAGCGACTCTAAACGGCTTTCTAGCGTTTTCTTCTTATCAGTTTCGTAGAAGAACTGTGCATCGGCTAAACGAGGACGAACAACTTTTTCGTTACCCGCAATTACTACGCTTGGATCTTTACTTTCGATATTAGAAACAAATAGGAACTTGTTTAGTAAGTTGCCATCTTGGTCTAATAACGGGAAGTACTTTTGATCGTCCTTCATAGTATAAATAAGCGCTTCAGAAGGAACGTCTAAGAATGCTTCTTCGAATGTTGCTGTTAGTGTTACTGGCCATTCAACCAACGATGTTACTTCTTCAAGTAAGTCTTCATCCATCGCTACTTTTGCATTTACAGCAGCTGCGGCTGCTTCAATCTGCTCACGAATTTGTGCTTTACGCGCTTCGAAGTCAGCAACAACATACGCAGACTTAAGAACATCAAACACATCATCAGCGTGGTTGATTGTTACTTTTTCTGGATGATGGAAACGGTGCCCTTGTAATTGGTTACCAACTTGCTTACCAAGGATCTCACCTTCGATTAGCGTGCTACCAAATAAAATAGTTGCTGTGTGTACAGGACGAATGAATTGCGTTTTACTCGCACCCCAACGCATTGGTTTAGGGATAGGTAATTTTGCAAGTGCCTTGTTTACAGCATCGCTCATAAGCGAAGTTGTTGCTTGACCTTCTACTTGTGCTTTATGTAATAACCAAGCACCTTTATCTGTTTCAATCGTTTCTGCATCGCTTACATCGATACCACAACCACGTGCCCAACCCATTGCTGCTTTAGTTGGGTTTCCATCGGCATCAAAAGCGGCAGCTACTGCAGGGCCACGCTTTTCAACTACTTTGTCACTTTGCTTTGCTTCAAGTGCTGTTACACGTAAGCCTAAACGACGTGGAGATGCGTACCAGTTAACACCTTGATGTGCTAATTCTAAGCTTGCAAGTTCTGCTGTTAAGTTCTCAGCAAATGACTCAGCAAGTTTACGAAGTGCTTTCGGTGGCAACTCTTCAGTGCCAATTTCTACTAATAAATTTTCTGCTGACATGCTAATTCTTAATCCTTACAAAGCGGGAAACCAAGTGCTTCACGGGCATCATAGTAACTTTGTGCACACGCTTTAGATAAAGCACGAACACGTAAGATATAACGTTGACGTTCTGTTACTGAGATAGCGTGACGAGCGTCTAATAAGTTAAACGCATGTGATGCTTTCATTACTTGCTCATAAGCTGGTAATGGTAAGCCTGCTTCGATTAGCTTTTCACTTTCTTTCTCACAGTGATCAAACTGTGCAAATAAGAACTCAACATCCGCTTGTTCGAAGTTATAAGCTGACTGCTCTACTTCGTTTTGATGGAACACATCACCGTATGTTACACGTCCCATAGGACCGTCTGCCCATACTAGATCATAGATGCTATCTACGCCCTGTATATACATTGCTAAACGCTCTAGACCATATGTGATTTCACCCGTAACCGGTGAGCACTCTAAGCCACCTACTTGTTGGAAATAAGTGAATTGAGTTACTTCCATACCGTTTAGCCAGATTTCCCAACCTAGACCCCAAGCACCTAATGTAGGTGATTCCCAGTTGTCTTCTACAAAGCGAACTTCGTCAGTTAGCGTATCAATACCTACAGCAGCTAAAGAGCCTAAATAAAGCTCCTGGATGTTCTCTGGTGATGGCTTTAATACTACTTGGAATTGGTAGTAGTGTTGTAATCGGTTCGGGTTTTCACCATAACGACCATCAGTTGGACGGCGGCATGGTTGAACATACGCGCTCGACATTGGCTCTGGGCCAATCGACTTTAAGAACGTTAACGGATGAAATGTCCCTGCTCCCACTTCCATATCCAGTGGTTGAGCAATCACACAGCCTTGCTGTGCCCAATAGTCCTGTAAAGCCAGGATCAAACCTTGAAAGGTTTTAACGTCATATTTTTGCATATTTGGCTTATAGTATCTGGTGCGTTTAGTCTGAAAATTGCTCTCAGTATACCTTGTGTGCAGTAAGGTTTTAAGCAGTTTGTGCTTTTTCAGTAATAAAAAAAGGAGCCATGTGGCTCCTTCTTATGAATATCATTATTTGCTTATACGTCTAGGTTAACTACACGTAGCGCGTTCGTTTCGATGAAATCACGACGAGGCTCAACTTGGTCACCCATTAGTGTCGCAAACAATTGGTCAGCGGCAACAGCATCTTCGATTGTTACTTTCAACATGCGTCGTGCAGCTGGATCCATAGTTGTTTCCCAAAGCTGATCAGGGTTCATTTCACCCAATCCTTTATAGCGTTGGATATAAAGGCCACGCTTCGATTCATTGATTAACCACTCTAATGCATCCACAAAGTTATCAACAGCTAATGTTTTTTCACCACGTTGTATGTAAGCACCTTCTTCAAGTATGTTAGCAATGTTTACGCCCGTTGCTGCAATGCGTTTATAGTCACGCGATGTAATGAAGTCATGGTTTAGTACATGAGCTTTATCCACACCATGCTGACGAATATTCACAACAGGATAATACATGTTGCGCTCAGTATCGTGCTCAGTGCCGGCGTGGAAGATAGTTGCATCTTCATCACGTGCAATTAAGTCGTCAACAAGGGTTTTAGTCCACTCTTTAACTTTTGCTTCATCAGCTAAATCAGCTTCGGTAATTTCGTTTTGATAGATTAAACGTTCCATAACCGAATTTGGATATTTACGTTTTAAGCGCTCAATAACTTTAACTGTATTTTGATAATCGTGAACGATTCTTTCTAAATCTTCGCCTTCAAGTGCAGATGCACCTTCGCTTGTATAAAGAGCAGCATTATTTAGAGCTAATGACGTTAAGTAATCAACAAGTGCTGGATCATCTTTAATGTAGCGTTCTTGCTTACCTTTTTTCACTTTATAAAGTGGTGGTTGCGCAATATAGATAAAGCCTTTTTCTACAATCTCTGGCATTTGACGATAGAAGAAAGTTAGCAATAATGTACGAATGTGAGAACCATCCACGTCCGCATCGGTCATGATAATGATACGATGATAACGAAGTTTTTCTGGGTCATATTCATCACGACCAATACCACAACCTAGCGCTGTGATTAATGTTGCTACTTCTTGAGAAGAAAGCATCTTATCAAAGCGTGCTTTTTCAACGTTAAGAATCTTACCTTTTAGTGGCAAGATAGCTTGGTTTTTACGGTTACGACCCTGCTTAGCTGAACCACCTGCAGAGTCACCCTCCACTATGTATAGTTCTGATAAAGCAGGATCTTTTTCTTGGCAGTCTGCCAGTTTACCTGGTAAACCCGCTAAATCCATTGCACCTTTACGGCGTGTCATTTCACGTGCTTTACGCGCTGCTTCACGAGCACGTGCTGCATCAATGATTTTACCTACAACCGTTTTAGCATCAACAGGGTTTTCTAATAAGAACTCTGTTAGTTTTTCTGCCATCGCTTGTTCTACAGCAGACTTAACTTCACTTGATACTAGTTTATCTTTGGTTTGTGATGAGAACTTAGGATCAGGAACTTTAACACTTACAACGGCAGTTAAGCCTTCACGAGCATCATCACCCGTTGCGTTGCTGGTTGTTTTCGCTTTTTTGTTAAAGCCTTCTTTTTCCATGTAGTTATTTAGCGTACGCGTTAATGCCGCTCTAAAGCCAGCTAAGTGCGTACCACCATCACGTTGTGGAATGTTGTTTGTGAAACAGTAAATGCTTTCTTGGAAACCATCGTTCCACTGCATTGAAACTTCTACACTAATACCGTCTTCTTCACGCTCATGGGTAAAGTGGAAAACACTTTTATGTACAGGTGTTTTATTACGGTTTAGATATTCTACGAACGCTTGAATACCACCTTCGTATTTAAAGTGATCTGTTTTAGTTTCTTCACGCTCATCAGTAAGAATGATACTTACACCTGAGTTTAAGAAAGAAAGCTCACGTAAGCGCTTCGCTAAAATGTCGTAGTGGAAATTTAGGTCTGTAAACGTTTCACCGCTTGGCCAAAAACGTAACTCAGTACCCGTGTCACTTGCTTCACCAATCACAGCTAATGGTGCATCTGGCACACCCATAGTGTAAGTTTGTTGGTGAATTTTTCCTTCACGACGAATAGTTAGTTGTAGTTTTTCAGAAAGTGCATTTACTACTGATACACCTACACCGTGTAAGCCACCGGATACTTTATATGAGTTATCATCGAACTTACCACCAGCGTGAAGTACCGTCATAATAACTTCGGCAGCTGATACACCTTCTTCTTCATGAATTGACGTAGGAATACCACGACCGTTATCTCTTACAGAGACAGAACCGTCTAAGTGAATCGTTACAAAAATATCATCACAATGACCAGCTAAGGCTTCATCGATAGAGTTATCAACAACCTCAAACACCATATGGTGTAAGCCTGTACCGTCATCGGTGTCCCCTATATACATTCCTGGACGCTTTCTTACTGCGTCTAATCCTTTTAGTACTTTAATACTCGACGAATCGTAATTCTCAGACATGGTTAATCCCACTTATCTTGTTATTAGGTTGCCATGTTTCACGTGGAACATTTTTAGTTCTCGTTGCATGGGTTCCACCACAGCAGAAATACTTTCAGATAAAATCGATGAGATAAAAAGTTGTGAATCGCAGTGTGTCAAAAGTTGACCCACTTTTTCTTTTGTATCTTCACCTAACTCTGAAGGTAAGTCATCTATTAGCAATATAGATTGCTTATTAGTTTCTGACTCAATTAAGCTATTTTGCGTCACTTTTAACGCATAAAGCAATAGCTTCAATTGACCGCGCGAAAATGTATTTTCTACGCTATTACCAGAAACGCTAAAACTAAAATCAGCTTTATGCGGGCCTTTACTTGTGAAACCTTGCTTGGCATCACGCTCAAAGCTTTGCTCAAGAGCTTCTGAGAGCATTTCACTCTCTTTCCAACCCGCATTGAAGTTAATTTGTAAATCGCTTACTAGCGTTAATTCTGCACACATTTTATCAAAAAATTGCTGCTTAAACCTACTTATATACGCGATTCTTAGATTATTTATTTGTTCAGCTAGTCTAACAAATTCTTTATCCCAAAACTTGATCTGTTGAAAATAATCTCGAGGCTTACTCTTTAGTAATGCATTGCGTTGCTTTAGTACTTTGTTAAAAGATTGCCACAAATAAAAGAAGTCATGTTCCACGTGGAACAATCCCAAATCGAGAAATTTTCTACGCTCTTTTGGGCCACCAAAAAACAAGGAATAACTTTCTGGCGTAATAACTTGAACAGGCATTAATTGAGCCAATTCAGATATTTTACGACTCGTTTTACCTTGAATTTTTAAAGATGTTTCACCCGCTTGGTTTTTGCTTATACCAATGGGAATAGACAAATCATGTAATGCTTTACGACCGTGGATCACAAACTTGTCTTGTTGATGCTGAATGATATTTTTGTGCTTGGCGGTACGAAATGATTTACCGTGAGAAAGGAAATAAATAGCCTCAAGGAGACTGGTTTTTCCGCTGCCATTCTCGCCGTAAATAATATTAATCCCATTTACTGGCTCGAGTGTCAGCGCCTCAATATTCCGAAAATTATTGAGGCTTAAATGACTTAAACTCATAAAGTCTATAAACGCATCGGCATAACAACATACATTGCTTCTTCGTCACCAGCACCTTCTATTAATGCACTACTATTTGAATCAGCAAGCGTGAAAACAACATCTTCTGTTTTTAGGGTATTTAAGACATCAAGAACATATGAAACGTTAAAACCAATTTCTAGCTCACCGCCTTGATACATTACTTCAACTACTTCCTCAGCTTGTTCTTGCTCAGGGTTGTTTGCCGTAATCTTTAATAAACCTTCAGACAAATTTAAACGTACACCACGAAATTTTTCATTTGATAAAATAGACACACGTTGGAAAGCACTGCGTAACCACTCACGATTAGCAGTAATCACTTTGTCACCACCACGCGGCAATACACGACGATAGTCAGGAAAACGACCATCAACAAGTTTACTGGTAAATGTGAACTCTGTATCAATAATACGAATATGGTTAGCACCAAATTGAATGGTTACTAACTCATCATCAGCTACCATTAGGCGCATAATTTCTTGCACACCCTTTCGTGGAATAATTAGCTGACGTTGTGTATTCAAAGATTGCGGTAATTGCTTTTGTGCAATCGCTAAACGGTGGCCATCTGTAGCAACCGTTTTTATGTCAGTGTTATCAACTTCAAATGACATACCATTTAAGTAATAACGTACGTCTTGATTCGCCATAGAAAAATGTGTGCTTTCAAGAAGCTTACGTAATTCTAAGCGAGTCAGTTGAAACTCAACTTCACCATCCCACTGCTCAAGATTAGGAAAGTCTTCTGCGGCAAGAGTTGTTAAAGAAAAGCGGCTTTTACCACTGGTTAGTAGCAATTGGTGATCTTGGCTACTTAAAGTAAGGTCTGAGCCATCAGGTAAACTTTTACAAATATCGAGTAACTTTTTTGCCGGCAAGGTTAATTTTGTATCAGATGTGTCTTCACCAACAAACACACTCGCCACTAACTCAATTTCAAGATCGGTACCCGTCATCGAAAGTTGCCCGTTTTCTACAACTAACAGTACGTTCGATAAAATCGGTAAGGTGTGCTTACGCTCAATCGCACCAGACACTTGAACTAAAGGTTTTAAAAATTGCTCTCTTGATATTGTTATTTGCATAATAAAGTCGGCCTTAAGATGACAAGGTTCTTATTAAGTTTTGATAATCTTCTTTCACTTCGTGGCTTTCATCACGTAGTGATTTAACTTTACGACAAGCGTGTAATACAGTTGTATGATCGCGACCACCAAAGGCGTCGCCAATCTCAGGTAAACTGTGATTTGTAAGTTCTTTTGATAATGCCATTGCTACTTGGCGTGGTCTTGCTACTGAACGACTACGGCGTTTCGATAGTAAATCTGACACACGAATACGATAATACTCAGCAACAGTGCGTTGAATATTATCTATCGTTACCAGTTTATCTTGCAGCGCAAGTAAGTCACGTAGGGCTTCTTTTACAAAGTCGATCGAAATTGGACGACCAGTAAAGTTTGCATTAGCAATAACGCGGTTTAACGCCCCTTCTAATTCACGCACATTTGAACGCAATTTCTTAGCGATGAAAAAAGCAACTTCATGGGGTAAGTTAATTTTACTTTGCTGCGCTTTTTTCATCAAAATGGCAACCCGCGTCTCAAGTTCTGGTGGCTCAATTGCAATGGTTAAGCCCCAACCAAAACGTGATTTAAGGCGGTCTTCAACCCCTTCTATCTCTTTTGGATAGCGGTCTGAAGTTAATATAATCTGTTGATTTCCTTCAAGTAAAGCATTGAAGGTATGAAAGAACTCTTCTTGTGAGCGCTCTTTATTAGCGAAAAATTGAATGTCATCGATCATCAATGCATCAACACTTCGGTAATAACGTTTAAACTCTTCGATGGCATTATTTTGCAGCGCTTTAACCATGTCTTGCACAAATCGCTCTGAGTGCATATAGACAATTTTCGCGTCTGGCTTATTAGCCATAATACCGTTACCAACAGCGTGTAATAAGTGAGTTTTACCTAAGCCCGTACCACCATATATAAATACAGGGTTAAATGCCGAACCTGGGTTATCTGCTACTTGAGTCGCTGCGGCTTTTGCTAATTGGTTTGATTTACCTTCAACAAAGCTATCAAAGGTGTAATTCTCTTTAATGTTTGATTTATAACCTGATTTTGGCGCAGGCTCTACCGCTGCTTTTTCAGGTTTTGGTTGGAGTTTTTCGGCAGTGTGCTGTGCACTCACTGGTGCGCTTGCTTCTGATGCAGCCGGTGCTGATGCCGCTTGGGCATTTAAAATTGGTTTACTACCTACATCAAAACGAAGTTCAGGCGCTTCATCACCACAAATTTCAACGAGTAGTTCATTAATACGGTTTAAGTACTTTTCTCTCACCCAATCTAAAACAAAACGGTTAGGTGCATATATAGTCAACGTATCTTCGGTACTTTCTGCTTGAAGTGGTCTTACCCACATACTGAACTGCTGTGAAGGCAATTCATCTTGCAATACATATAAACAACTTTGCCAAACCGACAGATACACTATTAAACTCCCAGAGATTTAATTATTATTCCCGTTCATCTTTAATGATGGAAAATCAAACATTTATTGCTAATATTTGACCAATATTTCTGGCCAAGACCGACTATTATGAAGGTACTTTATCCACAAGTACAAGATTGATTTTTATTTAAAATATGATCTCGCACAAAGAAAATACTAAACCATTGATTATTATGTAAAATATTTTTTAACTCCGAATAGTGATCATAGCAAATTAAGGGGCAGATCGCGATCAAATTCTACGATCGAATTCGCTTTTCCCAAGCTTTTATTCACTTTTTATACAGAGGCTGTGGAAAACTTCTTATTTATGATGATCCTATATGATCACGAAATAAGATCCTTTATAATTACGGCCTCTGCAGCGTTTTAGTGATTGACTTTTGTTGTCTTCATCTATAATATCTCGCGCTCGCAATGGCACCTGTGCCAGGATCGCGACCTGCATAGGATGTTTTAACCTTAACCGATCGGATGGAATTGTTATGAAAAGAACTTTTCAACCTAGCGTTTTAAAACGCAAACGTACACACGGTTTCCGTGCTCGTATGGCAACAGCAAATGGCCGTAAAGTATTAGCTCGTCGTCGTGCTAAAGGCCGTAAAGTTCTTTCTGCTTAATATATAAGTGGAAGACTTTAGCTTCAGCAGGGAGTTACGTCTGTTAACTCCCTCGCATTACTCTCGAATCTTTAATGAACCAGCACGCGCTGCGACTCCTTTCTTTACCCTATTAGCTAAACGCAATGACCAAACTAATCCTCGATTAGGTCTTACGGTCGCCAAAAAACGCGTTAAAAAAGCCTGTCAACGTAATCGAATTAAACGACTTGCTCGCGAAAGTTTCCGTTTAAATCAACATAAACTCGATAACATTGATATTGTGCTTATGGTTAAAAGTGGTATAGATGAACAGTCAAACGAAGAGCTGACAAAACAACTGAATAAATTGTGGCGAAAAATAAATGAGCGCTGCAAGCCAGGTGCGCCAAAACCACCACCATTCAAAAAACGCCCCAAGAAATCAGCTAATTCTAATAATCAAGCTTGATAGCAATAGAATTACAGGCTTAATTAAGGTATCTTTAGCTCACCTTTTAATCATGCATTTAAAATTCTTCGCTAGGAATTTAAATTCATGGTATCCATTGACTAAATTAACGCAGGGGCTGACACATCATGAGGTTACTTAAACCACTTGTTGCTATTCCAAAGCGCTGTTTAGTCATGTTAATTCGAGGCTATCAAAAATGGATAAGCCCGTTATTAGGCCCGCATTGTCGTTTTAATCCAACTTGCTCTAGTTACGCAATTCAAGCAATTAATTTGCACGGAAGTGTAAAAGGCAGTTGGTTAGCTGTTAAACGCATATTAAAATGCCATCCTTTACATGCTGGTGGGGATGATCCCGTACCGGCAAAAAATCATATTAACCACCAACACGAGAAATAAGAGCTGTTATGGAATCGCAACGCACGTTTTTATTAATCGGCTTGATGCTTGTGTCGTTTTTATTATTCCAAGAATGGAATAACGACTACAATGCACCAAAAGCTGATCCAAGTGCCACAACACAAACACTAGGCGCAACTACACCAGAATCTGATGACTTTATTCCAGCATCATCTGACGGTGAAGTACCAACTGCTACTACAGCAAAGCGCTCAGTTATCGATGTAACAACTGATGTATTCACTGTTAAAATTGACACCCGTGGTGGTGACATTATTGAAGCAGACCTACTTCAGTACGAAGAGACAAAAGGCAGTGATACTCCTTACATGCTACTTGGTGTGTTTGACGGTAAACAATACTTCTCGCAAAGTGGCTTAATTGGTTTAAATGGCCCAGATGCGACTGTTGAAGGCCGTCCGGTTTATAAAGCCACACAAAAAGCATTTACTTTAAATGGTGATGAACTGCGTGTACCACTTGAGTTTACCGACAGCAAAGGTGTGACGTTTACTAAAACCTATATCTTCAAAAAAGGCAACTACGCTGTAGGTTTAGAGTACACAGTAAACAACGTAACAGCTGACCCAATTCAAGTTCAGTTATACACGCAAGTAAAACGCACAGTACAAGAAAAAGGTAGCTTAGTAGATCAAAACTACTTAGGTGCAGCATACGGTACTGAAGAAGAGCCATACGAAAAGTATAGCTTCTCAGATATGGCTGATAAAAACCTTAACATCACCACAGCTGGTGGCTACATTGCATTTATTCAACACTACTTTGTAAGTGCATGGGTACCTAAGCAAGATCAACAAAATACCCTTTACAGCAAGTTAGTAGCTGGTAATGCGGCAATTATTGGTACTAAGGGTGAAGCAGTTAACGTACAAGCAGGTACGCAAGCGACACTTACTTCTACTTACTACATGGGCCCGAAAGAGTCTGATGTACTAGAAGCGATTCACCCAGACTTAGACCTAACTGTAGACTATGGTTGGTTGTGGTTTATCTCACAACCATTATTCGTACTACTTAAGTGGTTACACAGCATCCTAGGTAACTGGGGTCTAGCTATCATTGCAATCACGGTTATCGTTAAAACAGCAATGTACCCGCTTACTAAAGCACAATACACGTCAATGGCGAAGATGCGTGCCTTACAGCCTAAAATGGCTGCACTAAAAGAGAAGTATGGTGATGACCGTCAAAAATTCGGTCAAGCGATGATGGAAATGTACCGCAAAGAAAAAGTGAACCCTATGGGTGGCTGTTTCCCACTGTTACTACAAATGCCAATCTTCTTAGCATTATTCTACGTATTCTTAGAATCAACTGAGCTACGTCATGCTGAATTCATTTTATGGTTAAATGACTTATCAGCAATGGACCCATACTACGTATTACCGGTTTTATTTGGTTTAAGTATGTTCATCACTCAAAAGCTGCAACCTATGACAGTTACTGATCCTATGCAGCAAAAAATGATGACCTTTATGCCAGTAGTATTCTCAATTTTCTTCTTATGGTTCCCATCTGGCCTAGTACTTTACTGGTTAGTATCGAACCTTATCTCAATCGCACAGATGCTAATCATCTACCGCGGTATGGAGAAAAAAGGTATTAAGGTAAGAGGCTAAACTCTTAACCCAACAAAAAAGGCGCTAATTAGCGCCTTTTTTAATACCTGAAAAAATTTAACCGAGGATAGGAGAATATACCTGATTAGGCACACTACGCTCAGTAAAGCTCAAACTTGTTGTTAGTAGCGAAGCAACCACCAAACCGATTGCAATCCCCCCAGATACTCCAAGCCACTTTACAGCTGTTGTTTTACGCTTAACCCTAAGCCAACTCATATAAATGCCAGCAGCACTTATAAAGCTCATCAATGCACCAAATAACCCCCAAATAAGTTTAGTACCAACTCCTGCAAAGTTACCAAAGTGCAGCGGATCAGCGGTATCTGAAATTCGGGCTACAATAGGTAATTGTTCGCCTATTTGTATACCTAGTAACTCACCCGAGCTTGGTTTTAAATAAACACGGTTAGCACGCAGACGCAGTAAAATATCATCGTTATAACCACGCACTTCAATAGGCTGATCCGCTTTATTTGGATAACGAATATAGCGAATATCAAGGCTCGGAAACGCCTGTTGAGCGGCTTCATAAGCTGCAGTTAAGCTAATTGGCGATATATCTTTACGAGGGCTTTGTTTTTTAAACTCACTTACCGCTTGTGGCGCAGAAACAGTATGCGACACTTTAGCTGTTTGCAGCCCATGCTCTACCAGATACCAAACACCTGTAATGGCCATCACTGCGATAAACCATAAACTCCAAAGCCCTAACAGTTTGTGCCTATCAGCCCAACTACTGCGTTTATCAAGACTAAGCGCAGCAGGCTTTTTCATAAAACCTTGCCACCAGCGCCGATACACATAAAAACTCGAAACCAATAAAATAACGAGTAACATACTCAAACTGGTAACGATTAATTTACCCGTCCAGCCCATCGACAAATTCATATGCCAATTACGTAAAAACCGCGATATCCGCGCCCACTCTCCTTCACCAAGTAAGCGGCCCGTTGCAGCATCTAAATAAACAAAACGAAATGAATCACCGACTTTAAGGGCCGCTTCAGTGGCAAGGTAATCTTGTTTATGACGTTGTATATAAAGTAATTGACCCTGTGGATAATGCTTATTTAGGGTGTTTTCGATAGCCTGATAGTTAGTCGAGGCTGAAGAAGATAAAGCACGATACTTAGCGTCTGTTAAGTATTCGAGTTCATGACTTAACGTAGCGAGCGTCCCCGATACGCAGGTAACAAAAAGCAGGACTCCTACAAAGAGTCCTGCCCAGGAATGTAAATTAAACCAACTTTTAGCGTTCACACGCCACCATTAAAAGCTGTATTTAGCACTTAAATAGACACGGCGTGGTTCACCAGGAAAGTGCCCTGTTCGCTCAATAAAGCCACTGCTTGCGTATTCTTTATCAAACAGGTTTTTAACTGATAATTGCCATTGCCAGTTATCAACGGTTGTTTGCCACGCCATGTTGTAAATCGTATAAGGTTTAACACGTTGACCGCCTAAACTAAGCTGTTCATCAACATAATCTAAGCCAGCAGAAATAGATGACGATAAGCTAGGTAACTCATAGCGTGTCCAGATACCTAGGGTATTTTGCGGCGCGTTGGCAAATTTATCGCTATCAGGAATTTGGTTACGAATGCTGTCGTTTGCTTTAGTAATACGGGTATCATTATAGGCATAGCTTGCAGTAACCACCCAACGCTCAGTGATGTCACCAACTACTTCAAGTTCAAAACCTTTACTTTGTACTTCACCAACGGCAACTAAGTCATCAACACCATCACCGGCAACATCACCTAATAAACTAGGTTGCAGGATATTTTCACGCACAATATCGTACATAGCCATATTAACAGCAAGCGTGTCATCTAATAATTTGGTTCTTAAACCTAACTCATTAATACGGCTAGTCTCTGGCGAGAAAGGGCCACCCTTCGCAGTTTCTTGATCACTGGCACTTTGCGGCACAAACCCAGTGCCATGCAGTGCATAAGGGAAGAACATATTGTTAATGTTATAGCTGGTACCAATACGGTAAGTTAAATCGCTATCAGAAAACTCGGTTTGATTTAACAGATCTTTATCTTCAAAACGGTCATATCTTAAGCCAGCTGTGACGCTCCAATTAGCGGTGATATCGAGCTGATCTTGCAAGTACGCGCCAAAGCGGGTGCTATTCGTTTTCCCAAGCCTTGGTGTAATACTATCAAGATCATAATCATCGGCAGAGGTTAAACCATATTCAGGATCGTTAAGATCAAGACCAGGAACTGGACCACCTTTACTTTGCTGCGTAGCTGTACGGTAAACACTTTCAAAATCATGTTCATACCAGTCACTACCAAACAGTACTTGATGCTGCATGTCGGCAAATGCAAACTCCGCAATCGCATTGGCAGTTAAACTAAAGCCGTTGTTCTCACGTACTTGATCACGAAACTCGCGATGACTCCAATCAACAATTCCATCACCGTTAGTATCTACTAGACCTCTTGGCTCATGGTAGTTTTGCACTTCTTTGTTATCAAAATAGCGTGCCGTGACATCTGTACGCCAAACATCATTAAAATCGTGTTTTAAAGTCGCCTGATAAACATGCGCTTCAACATTTTGAAAGTCTGTTGCCTCGTTATGGTTCCAGCTAATGTCAGTTAGAAAATTGCCATTATCATCAGCAGGGACACCACGTAAACGTGCCCCACCCAACTCCTGCTCTATATAGGTATACTGCGTGGTTAATTCAGTTGCACTATTTATAAGCCACGTATATCCAAGATCAACAATGGTATTATCGCTGCTAGTATTTGCACGGAATGGTTTTTCAGTATCACGGTAGATACCAACACGATAAGCATGGTTATCAAGTGATTCACTCAGCGTTCCAGTGCTTTCTAATGCACCACTGAAGAAATCATCATTACCCACTTCAACTTCAATACTGTGCTCACTGGTGAATTTAGGCTTCTTAGTTACATAGTTAATAATACCGCCCGGATTACCGCTACCATAAATAGCGCCAGCAGGGCCTTTTAAAACCGCAACTTGTTCGATATTAAATAACTGCGGCACAGCAAAACCATTGAAAGGGTCGCCCTTTACGCCATCATATAAAATCTCATCTTGGCGAAAACCACGAAATGTCACGCCGGAATAACTAAAGGCATTAACACCAGCAATATTGCTATAAAGGTCGGTAATTTGGCGAGCAGCCTGATCATTAATCAGCTCCTGCGGCAAAATTTGAATTGACTGAGGTATTTTTTCTAACGGTGTATTAGTACGAGTAGCAAAACTTGACTCAGTTGGTCGATATAAAGAAAACGCACGGCCAACAACTTCTATTTTTTCGATCTCTTTAGAATCGTTTTGATCAGTAGAAACTTCAGTTTGAGCATGGGCAACGCCCGAAAAACCAGCAGCAAGTGCAATAAAAACAGCAGAAAGACGCATAATAAAAAAGGATACAATTAAGAATGCGCAACATGTTAATGAATATAATTATCATTTGCAATGACGATTTATTATTAATTAAAGCTAAATAAAGTATTACTTACATCAAACTTTTGCTATTTCATTACTCAAACAGCTATTCGCATGAAATTAAGCCATAGGTTACAATAGAGCCAGCATTCATTCTTTTTATTGGCATTATTTCATCGCATGATTAATCAAGACACAATTGCAGCACAAGCGACCGCACCAGGACGTGGTGGGGTTGGTATTATTCGCGTCTCTGGCAGCTTAGCTAAAACAGTGGCAGAGCACATTATTGGCCGTTGTCCTAAAACACGTTACGCAGACTATGTGCCATTTAAAAGCTTGAGCGGTGAACAGCTTGACCAAGGTATTGCTATTTACTTCCAAGGGCCAAATTCATTTACCGGTGAAGACGTACTTGAACTACAAGGTCATGGCGGCCCTGTTGTACTTGATATGCTATTAAAAGAAATTAGCCAAATTGACGGTGTACGTTTAGCAAAACCGGGTGAGTTCTCTGAGCGCGCATTTATGAATGACAAGCTTGATTTAACTCAGGCAGAGGCAATTGCTGACCTTATCAATGCAACCAGTGAACAAGCAGCCAAAAGCGCCCTACAATCACTGCAAGGTGAATTTTCTAAACATATCGAAACGCTGGTGGAAAAAGTCATTCACCTACGTATGTATGTAGAAGCCGCGATTGATTTTCCTGATGAAGAAATCGACTTTTTATCAGACGGTAAAGTTTCAGCAGATCTTGATGCCATTATTGAGCAACTCGATAATGTAACTCAGCAAGCTAAACAAGGTAGCATCATGCGTGAAGGTATGCGTGTTGTTATTGCGGGTCGCCCTAACGCTGGTAAATCAAGTCTACTCAATGCATTAGCTGGCCGTGATGCAGCCATCGTTACCGAAATAGCCGGTACAACACGTGATGTATTACGTGAACATATCCACATTGATGGTATGCCACTGCATATTATTGATACCGCAGGCCTACGTGAAAGCCCAGATAAAGTAGAGCAAATAGGTATTGAGCGCGCATGGGACGAAATTAACCAAGCCGATCGCGTACTATTTATGTTAGACGGCACAGATACGTCAGCCACTGATCCCCATGATATTTGGCCGGAGTTTATGGCCAAGTTACCAGAGGGAATGGGTGTTACTGTGATCCGTAATAAAGCCGATATTTCCGGCGAAAGTGTCGGTATGGATGAGCATGATCAATATCCTGTGATCCGATTAAGTGCTAAAAATGCTGAAGGTATAGAGTTAGTTCGTACTCACTTAAAGGCATGTATAGGTTTTCAAGGGGCAACTGAAGGTGGCTTTATGGCACGCCGTCGTCACTTAGATGCACTGGACCACGCAGCCTATCATTTAAACACCGGTAAAGAGCAACTAGAGATGCATATTGCTGGTGAGATCTTGGCTGAAGAGTTACGCCTAACTCAACAGTTCTTAAATGAGATAACGGGTGAATTTACTTCTGATGACTTGCTAGGGAAAATCTTTAGTTCGTTCTGTATCGGTAAATAAATTCCGGTCATCAATATTATAAAAAAGAGTCGCAAGGCTCTTTTTTATTTTTAATCCAGCAATCAATTATCGGTTCAGGGCCGAAACCAGCCAGTATTAAACTCAGTTTCAATTAGTCTAGTGATGTCATTAAACGGAGGACATCATGGACAAATATCAACAATTTCACCAGCTACACCACCAGCCAACAGGCTTTGTACTTGCTAATGCGTGGGATCTTAGTTCTGCACAATTCATTCAAGCTGCGGGGGCTAAAGCCCTAGCAACAACCAGCTGGGGCATTGCTGCCAGCTTAGGTTTAGCGGATGGTGAAAACATCTCTTTTCAAACTCAATTAGCGCTGGTTAAAAGCTTGACTAAACACATACACATTCCACTCACTGTCGATATAGAGTCAGGCTACAGTAACGATCCGCAGCAAATTAGCCAAAACGTTTTAGCGTTAGCAAAATTAGGGATTGTAGGCATCAACATTGAAGACTCAAACAAAGAAACTAACGCACTCAGATCTATCGAACAGCAATGCACTATTATTAGTGAGATAAAGAAAGTACTTAACGAAAATGGCTTCGGTAGTTTATTTATCAACGCCAGAACCGATACCTTCTTTGTTAGTGATCGCCCTTTTCAAGCAACATTAGAACGCGCAAAAGCCTATCAAAATGCTGGTGCAGATGGTCTATTTGTACCCGGCCTTACAAACATAGAGCAAATAACCAGCTTAACAAACGCGATAGATATGCCACTAAATGTGATGGCAATGAGCAATTTTAACTCAGCAAAAGCGGCTTTCGCTGGTGGCGCTAAACGTTTTTCATTGGGTAATTCGCTCTATGATCTAGTGGGTAATACAATTAAAAGCACCTTAATTCAGCTCGAAAGTTAACTTGGTAAACAAAAAAATCAGATCAAAACAGCTTTTAAGATCGAGTTTGTCTAAAAATGTTATCCACATTTGGGGTATTTTTAGATCTGAAAGCTGATTTGATCATAAAAAATCGCTGATATTTGAGTTCGCTGATGATCAACAGCCATTTTTTATAATTAATTTTCTTAAAAACGGCCTTTATATGTGCTGTTTTAAGTTTTTTTCGATCTATTTTATTGATCACAATTTACAAACCGATCGTTATCAACAAGCGATCTATCCACAAAACGATCACACTCAGCACGACTTACAGATCTAACCAATCTTTCTCTTTGCGACGACTAAAGATCAACAACTTAGCAAAGTTATACAGTTTACAAAATCAAACTTGATCAGAACTTTCCCCAAAATTATTAACAGCTTGATCAAAGGGTTAAACTCGCTAAAAATTTAAAAAAACTATTAAAAACAGCAAATTGTAAAAACAAATAAGTTTAAGCACGTATTTTAACCATAAAAACTTATTCAGATCGTAATTCAACGCTTTACTCACACCCTAAGTTCGTTATCATGTGGCCACTTATTTCTATACATGATCAAACACATGCAATCAGTAAATATCATCGTTGGCAGCCAAATGGGATCGGCAGAGTACGTGGCAGAACAGCTCGCTGAAGCCCTTGAACAACAAGGGATCCAAGTTAAGCTGCATGAGCAGCCGGTATTTGATGATATTGATCAGCAAGACACAATCTGGTTGTTATGCACTTCAACTTATGGCGCCGGAGACTATCCAGATAATTTATTGCCATTTATTGAATCAGTTAACCAACAAGTTGATCTAAAAGAATTAAACTACAGTGTGGTCGGTTTGGGTGACACCAGTTACGACACCTATAACTATGCTGCTCGTAACCTAGATGAGTTATTAGCAAGTAAAGGTGCAACACGCGTGGCAACGCGCTTAGAGCTTAATATTCTTGATGAAGAACTACCCGAGGACACAGCATTAGCTTGGTTGCCAAGCTGGATCGAAGCGGTGGGACTTAATTAAGCCGATCGAGGATGATCGTGTTTTAAAAGTTATCAACAATTTACTGATAATTTAGATCGAATTGTGGATAAACACTGATCTAACTGCGATTTTAAGGTAGTTTATCCCTTGGATAAGATCCACTCGATATTGCCCTGTGTATAAATAGCCCTTTTGATCAAAGCTTGTTCCCCGTAAGATCCGATCATATTAACACCTTTAGATCTGCGTTAAGATCATGTTTTAAATAGTAAAGCAAACATTATCAACAGATCTAGCCGTTACTAGTAGTAAAAGTAATAAAAGATCTCTTTAAAAGATCCTTTATATTATTAGAGATCACCCACTTAGATCTTGAGTACTGTTTAATCATTTATCTTCTCTAAATTTCTAGGTAGAATACGCTCCCTTTACAAAGTTTTGCTGGTCGATTAAGTAGGATCCCATAAATGATTTTTCACGAACGTTTTGATGTTATTGTTGTAGGTGGTGGACATGCAGGTACTGAAGCTGCATTAGCATCTGCTCGCATGGGCATGAATACCCTATTGCTAACTCATAATATGGATACCCTTGGTCAAATGTCTTGTAACCCGGCAATTGGCGGTATTGGTAAAGGCCATTTAGTAAAAGAGATCGATGCTCTAGGTGGTGCTATGGCACAAGCAATCGATAAAGGCGGTATTCAATTTCGTACTTTAAACTCATCTAAAGGCCCTGCTGTTCGTGCTACACGTGCACAAGCTGACCGTGCTTTGTATAAAGCTGCTATCCAACACACTTTACAACATCAAGAAAATTTAAAGATCTTCCAGCAATCATGTGACGATCTGATTGTTGAAGGCGATCGTGTAATGGGTGTGGTAACACAAATGGGTCTTCGTTTTAGTGCCCCATCAGTTGTACTTACTGTAGGTACTTTCTTAGGTGGTCAGATCCATATTGGTTTAGAGAATTTCAAAGGGGGTCGTGCTGGTGATCCACCTTCAATAGCACTTGCAGAGCGCTTACGTGAATTACCATTTCGTGTTGATCGCTTAAAAACAGGCACGCCTCCTCGTATCGATGCACGCACTGTTGATTTTAGCAAGATGCAAGAACAGCCAGGTGATACTCCAACGCCGGTATTCTCGTTTATGGGTAAACAGTCAGATCACCCACAGCAGATCCCGTGCTACATCACCTATACAAATGAAAAAACTCATGATGTGATCCGCAACAACCTGCATCGTTCACCTATGTATTCAGGTGTTATTGAAGGTATTGGTCCTCGTTACTGTCCTTCAATTGAAGATAAGATCGTACGTTTTGCTGATAAAGACAAACATCAAATCTTTGTTGAACCAGAAGGTTTAACATCATACGAATTATATCCAAATGGTATCTCGACGAGTTTACCGTTTGATGTACAACTTGAAATTGTGCAATCAATCACTGGTTTTGAAAATGCACATATTTGTCGTCCTGGTTACGCAATTGAATATGATTTCTTTGATCCGCGCGACTTAAAACAGTCATTAGAAACTAAGTTTATTAATGGTTTATTCTTCGCAGGCCAAATCAATGGTACAACGGGTTATGAAGAAGCTGGCGCGCAGGGCTTAATTGCTGGTATGAACGCGGCATTACAAGTACAAGGTAAAGAGTCTTGGACACCACGCCGTGATGAAGCATACACAGGTGTACTAATTGACGACCTAGCAACATTAGGTACTAAAGAACCGTACCGTATGTTTACTAGCCGTGCTGAATACCGTTTATTACTTCGTGAAGACAATGCTGATATTCGTTTAACTGCAAAAGGTCGTGAACTTGGTTTAGTTGATGATGCTCGTTGGGCTGCCTTTAACGAAAAAATGGAAATCATCGAAAAAGAAACGCAACGTTTAAAAGAAACGTGGATCCACAAAGATCACGTTGCTGTCGATCAAGTAAATGCGTTATTAAAAACGCCACTGACTCGTGAAGCGAGCCTTGAAGATCTGATCCGCCGTCCTGAAATTCGTTACACCGATTTAATGGCGATCGATGGTTTAGGTTCTGAGTTTGATAACCAAGCTGCACTTGAGCAAGTTGAAATACATACTAAATACGCAGGTTACATTGCTCGCCAACAAGACGAGATCAATAAGCAATTGCGTCATGAACAAACTGTATTACCAAAAGACTTTGATTATTCAACTGTTTCTGGTTTATCAAATGAGGTTATTGCGAAGCTTACTGATAGTCGTCCAGATACAATTGGCCAAGCATCGCGTATTTCAGGTATCACCCCTGCTGCTATTTCGCTATTATTAGTCTATCTGAAAAAGCAAGGCTTACTGCGCAAGACTGCGTAGTTGGTGAGGAATACAGTGTTACAACAACAATTAACTTCACTGTTAGCGCAAACTGAAATTGCGCTAACAGAAAAACAGCAACAACAACTTGTGCAATATGTTGAATTATTAGACAAGTGGAACAAAGCGTATAATTTAACCTCTGTTCGTTTACCTGAAGAGATGATGGTTAAGCATATTATGGATAGCTTAGTTGTTGCACCACACCTTAAAGGCAAACATTACATCGATGTAGGTACGGGTCCTGGTTTACCGGGTATCGTATTAGCCATCGCCCTACCTGATACACAATTTATTTTGTTAGATAGTTTAGGTAAGCGCGTACGCTTTTTGATGCAGGTAAAACATGCACTTGGCCTTGAAAATGTAACCCCAGTGCAGTCTAGAGTTGAAGAATATCAACCAAGTGTTAAATTAGATGGTGTATTAAGTCGTGCATTCGCCTCTTTACAAGATATGGTTGACTGGTGTGCGCACTTGATTGATCATTCAGGCAAATTTATCGCTTTAAAAGGCGTATTTCCGAGCGAAGAACTAGACTCATTACCTAAAGGTATTAAGTTTGACGAAAAAATCAGCTTGGAAGTACCTGAGTTAGATGCGCAAAGACATCTAATCATTCTATCTAAAGACTAGGGATCAGAGCACTGTGGCAAAAGTCATCGCATTAGCAAACCAAAAAGGTGGTGTTGGTAAAACAACCACCGCTGTGAATCTCGCGGCATCGATGGCCGCGACGAAGCGTAAAGTGTTATTAATCGATCTTGATCCGCAAGGTAACGCAACCATGGGGAGCGGTGTCGATAAATATGGTGATGTTGCGACTATTTACGATTTATTGATTGAAGAGACACCAATCGAAGAAGTCATCAATAAAGAAACCTCTGGTGAGTACCACTTAATTGCTGCTAATGGTGATGTGACTGCCGCTGAAGTTAAATTAATGGAATTGTTTGCTCGCGAAGTACGTTTACGTAATGCGTTAGAAAAAATTCAAGATCAATACGACTTCATTTTTATTGACTGCCCGCCTTCTCTAAATATGCTGACTGTTAATGCAATGGCTGCCGCAGATTCAATTTTAGTTCCAATGCAATGTGAGTACTATGCCCTTGAAGGTTTAACGGCGTTAATGGATACCATTACGCAACTTTCTAAGTTAGTAAATCCAGCGTTAACAATTGAAGGGATTTTGCGCACCATGTATGATCCGCGCAATCGCCTTGCAAATGACGTATCTGAACAACTAAAACAACATTTTGGCGATAAAGTATATCGTACCGTTATCCCACGTAATGTCCGTTTAGCAGAAGCGCCGAGCTTTGGTGCCCCTGCCATGTATTATGACCGAGCATCAAGTGGCGCTAAAGCATACTTAGCCCTAGCCGGCGAAATGTTACGTAGAAAAGAGAAAACATCTTCAGCAGTAGCCTAACTTCGAGGTAAAAAAATAACATGTCTGCTAAAAAACGCGGTTTAGGCCGAGGACTCGACGCTTTATTAAGTTCATCAAAACCAGCCCAAAGTGCAAATAATCAGCAACAAGCGACAACCACACCAGAGCAAGTCTCTGAGGTAGTTGCTGAGCAAAAAAATGGTGAACTGCAAAAGCTAGCGATAGAGTTTTTACAATCGGGTAAATATCAACCACGTAAAGACATGTCTGAAGAAGCACTTGAAGAGTTAGCCAGCTCAATTCGTGCCCAAGGTATTATTCAGCCAATCGTTGTGCGCCAAATTGGTGCAGATAAATACGAAATTATTGCAGGTGAACGTCGTTGGTGTGCTGCACAATTAGCAAAATTAGACACCGTACCGTGTATCATCAAAGATGTACCCGATGAAGCTGCGGTAGCTATTGCACTTATTGAAAATATTCAACGTGAAGACTTAAATGCGATGGAAGAAGCGATTGCATTAAATCGTTTGCTAAATGAGTTTGAACTTACCCATCAACAGGTCGCCGAAGCGGTTGGCAAGTCTCGTACAACAGTAACAAATTTGCTTCGCTTAAATAATTTAAATGAAGATGTAAAAATATTGTTAGAACATGGTGATATTGAAATGGGCCATGCACGCTGTTTATTAGGCCTTGAAGGTGAAGCGCAATCAGATGCAGCACGACTAGCAGTAGCTAAAGCGTTAACTGTTCGCGAAACCGAAAAGCTAGTGCGTTCTATTTTAGAACCAGCGCCAAAAAAAGAAGTGCAAGAAAAAGATCCTGATGTCAAACAGTTAGAACAAAAACTTGCTGAAAATTTAGGCGCAAAAGTAGAAATAAACTACAATAAAAAAGGCAAGGGAAAGCTGGTTATTTCGTATACAACACTTGATGAGCTAGATGGCATTTTAAGCCGTATAAATTAAGACTATTCCCGTCATTAATTAATAACATGTCCAAAAAGAGACATTTGTGGTGTTTTTGCACTACAAAGGGTCGACTCAAGTTGCAAAACTGGTAGGAATCAGTATAATTTCGCCAGTTTTCATACCCTGACAATTTGAACGTTTACAAGGTTAATAAAACGTGACTAATAAGTTAGCAAAGCCTTATAGGCTTGCCGCATTTAAATTAATTTGTCTTCAGGGTATCGTAGCGCTCATCGCTGCAGTAGTTGTTTTTATAGGTTGGGGAGTCAATGCCGGCCAGTCAGCAGTTGCTGGCGGGGCTGTAGCAATACTCCCTAATTTTGTATTTGCCGTCTATGCATTCAGATATGTGGGTGCAAGTCGAGTAAATCAAGTGTATGCCTCGCTAAAGCGCGGCAACGGATTAAAATTTATGCTTACAATCGTGTTGTTCGCACTGATACTGAAGTCTTACACGGTCATTTTGTTACCGTTTTTCTGTGTTTATGTATTGGTGTTATTTTGCGGATTGTTTGCGCCCGTTTTTTTTAATCATTAACTTTTGGGATATAACATGGCTGCAGAAGAAGTAACTCTATCAAGCCATATTCAGCACCACTTAACTAACGCTAAGATGTGCTCGACCGACGCTGGTCTTGCCTTCAACAAAGCGTGTGCAGACAGTGGTTTCTGGACATGGAATATAGATACCCTCGCATGGTCAATCGGTTTAGGTCTTGTATTTTTATGGATCTTCCGTAGTGCCGCTAAAAAAGCAAATACCGGTGTACCTGGTAAATTTCAGTGTTTCATTGAAATGATCGTTGAGTTCGTTGGCGACAACGTACGCGATACTTACCACGGTAAAAGTGCCCTAATCGCTCCATTAGCTCTAACGATTTTCGTTTGGGTGTTCTTAATGAACTTAATGGACTTAATTCCGGTTGATTTCCTACCTGCATTCGCTGGCTTCGTTGGTGAACAAGCATTTGGTATGGATTCTCACGACGTTTACATGAAGATTGTACCAACAACAGACATCAACATGACTGCTGCACTTGCTATTGGTGTATTCATTCTGATGATCGGTTACGCAATCAAAATCAAAGGGATTGGCGGTTTCTTAGCAGAACTTACGCTTCACCCATTTAGCTCAAATAACAAGCTAGCGATGGTGTTTTTAATCCCGTGTAACTTATTACTAGAAACAATCGCTTTAGTAGCTAAGCCGTTCTCGTTAGCACTGCGTTTATTCGGTAACTTATATGCTGGTGAGTTGATTTTCATCTTGATCGGCGCAGTTGGTTTAATGCAACTACCGTTGCACTTTATTTGGGCTGTATTCCACATCTTAGTAATCGTACTGCAAGCATTCGTATTCATGATGCTAACAATCGTTTACCTAAGCATGGCAAGCTCAGATAATCACTAATTTTATACACTTTTAAATTTTAACTTTAATTTACAATTGAAACTTTGGAGAAAAAAATGGAACTAGTATTAGGTCTTAAGTATATCGCTGTTGCTCTACTTATCGGCTTCGGTGCAATCGGTACTGCTATCGGCTTCGGTAACATGGGTGGTAAATTCCTAGAAGCTTGTGCTCGTCAACCTGAACTTGCACCTTCATTACAAGTTAAGATGTTCATCCTTGCTGGTCTAATCGATGCTGTAGCTATGATCGGTGTTGGTATCGCAATGGTATTGTTGTTCGTACTTTAATATTATTTTTTGAACAGCTTACTATTTTAAGGAGGAGCGGTCGTGAACTTAACAGCCACTCTTATCGGTGAATTAATTGCATTTACGGTTTTCGTACTTTTCTGTATGAAATACGTATGGCCACCACTAAATGGTGCAATTGAAGCTCGCCAGAAGAAAATCGAAGATGGTTTAGCTGCCTCTGATAGAGCCGAAAAAGACTTAGAACTTGCGCAAAAGAAAGCTGCTGAGCAGCTTAAAGAGGCAAAAGCTCAAGCGGCTGATATCATTGAACAAGCTAAAAAGCGTGCCACGCTTATCGTTGACGAAGAAACTGTTCGTGGTCAACAAGAGCGTGAAAAAATTATTGCTCAAGGGCACTCTGAAATCGAAGCAGAGCGTAACCGTGTAACAGAAGAACTACGTAAACAAGTAGCGACGCTGGCCGTGGTTGGTGCTGAGAAGATTTTAGAGCGCGAAATCAATCAAGCCGCACACAGTGACATCGTTGAAAAACTTGTCGCTGAGCTGTAATTAGGAGGGTATGAGCATGTCTGAATTGGCTACTATCGCTCGCCCATACGCTAAAGCGGCTTTTGAACTTGCCGTTGAAAAAGGCACTGTTGAAAGTTGGAACGACATGCTGTTCTTTGCTGGCCAAGTTGCCAGCAATGAACAAGCCGCTGCCGCGCTAGCTGGATTGCCTACTGCTACTGAAAAAGCAGATCTGTTTATCAAGATCTGTGCAGAGCAGCTCAACGAACAAGGTCAGAACCTAATCAAGGTGATGGCTGAAAATGGACGTTTAGTTGCACTGCCAGCTGTTGCAGAGTTATTCGCTGAATTAAAAGCGGACTACGACAAAGAAATCGACGTTGATGTGGTTTCTGCAACACCGCTTGCTGCTGAGCAGCAAGTATCATTGGTAGCGGCACTTGAAAAACGTTTCGCACGCAAAGTTAAGCTGAATTGTAGTGAAGATACTACAGTGGTTGGCGGCCTTATTATCAAGGCGGGTGACACTGTAATCGACGGCTCAGTACGTGGCAAATTAGCCCGCTTAGCTACATCACTACAATCGTAATTGGGAAAAAGAGCATGCAACTTAATTCCACTGAAATTTCAGATCTGATCAAACAACGTATTGAGCAGTTCGAAGTTGTAAGTGAAGCTCGTAACGAAGGTACTATTGTATCTGTTACTGACGGTATCATCCGCATCCACGGTCTTGCTGACTGTATGCAAGGTGAAATGATCGAGCTTCCTGGCAACCGTTATGCTATCGCACTAAACCTTGAGCGTGACTCAGTAGGTGCAGTAGTAATGGGTCCTTACGCTGACCTTAAAGAAGGCGTAAAAGTTAAATCAACTGGTCGTATCCTAGAGGTTCCTGTTGGTCGTGGTCTACTTGGTCGTGTTGTTAACACACTAGGTGCACCTATCGATGGTAAAGGCGCTTTAGACAACGACGGTTTTGAACCTGTTGAGAAAATCGCACCAGGCGTTATCGAACGTCAATCAGTAGATGAGCCAGTACAAACTGGTTATAAATCTATCGATGCGATGATCCCAGTAGGTCGTGGTCAACGTGAGCTTGTGATCGGTGACCGCCAAACTGGTAAAACTGCATTAGCAATCGATGCTATCATCAACCAAAAAGGTACAGGCGTTAAGTGTGTGTACGTTGCAGTTGGTCAAAAAGCATCTACAATCGCTAACGTAGTACGTAAATTAGAAGAGCACGGTGCATTAGAAAACACTATCGTTGTTGTTGCATCTGCTTCTGAATCTGCGGCACTTCAGTACTTAGCACCATTCTCTGGTTGTACTATGGGTGAATACTTCCGTGACCGTGGTGAAGACGCGCTAATCGTATATGATGATTTATCTAAGCAAGCTGTTGCTTACCGTCAAATCTCATTACTACTTAAGCGTCCACCAGGTCGTGAAGCATACCCAGGTGACGTATTCTACCTTCACTCACGTCTTCTAGAGCGTGCATCACGTGTAAACGCTGATTACGTTGAGAAGTTCACTAACGGTGAAGTGAAAGGTAAAACAGGTTCATTGACGGCATTGCCAATCATTGAAACTCAAGGCGGCGACGTTTCTGCGTTCGTACCGACAAACGTTATCTCTATCACCGATGGTCAGATCTTCTTAGAAACTGACTTATTCAACTCAGGTATCCGTCCAGCTGTTAACGCTGGTATCTCGGTATCTCGTGTTGGTGGTGCAGCGCAAACTAAAATCGTTAAGAAACTAGGTGGTGGTATCCGTCTAGCGTTAGCTCAGTACCGTGAATTAGCTGCGTTCTCGCAGTTCGCGTCTGACCTTGACGATGCAACACGTGCTCAATTAGAGCATGGTGAGCGCGTAACAGAGTTAATGAAGCAGAAACAGTACGCACCAATGTCTGTTGCTGAAATGTCTCTGTCGCTATTTGCTGCTGAAAAAGGCTACCTAAAAGACATCGAAATCGCGAAAATCATGGATTTCGAAGCTGGCCTGATTTCTTATGCAAACAGCACATACGCAGAGCTAATGGCTCAAATCAATGAAACTGGTAACTACAACGCTGAGATTGAAGCTCAACTTAAAGAACTTCTAGAGAAGTTCAAGTCGACGCAAACTTGGTAATTTAGTTATGAATGGTGAGCTTTAGGCAACTAAAGCCCACCTGATTCGGAGAGAGAGTCATGGCCAGCGGAAAAGAGATTAAAAGCAAGATCGGGAGTATCAAGAATACTCAAAAGATCACCAGCGCAATGGAAATGGTTGCTGCGTCTAAAATGAAAAAAGCGCAGGAACGTGTGGCGTCAAGCCGTCCATACGCTGAAAACTTACGCCAAGTGATTGGTCGTGTTGCTCAAGCAAATCTTGATTTTACTCACCCTTTCTTAGAAGAGCGTGAAGTAAAACGAGTTGGTTATATTGTTATCTCTACTGACCGTGGTCTATGTGGTGGCTTGAACTCAAACGAGTTCAAAAAAGTTGCCCTAGATGTTAAAGCGTGGAAAGAAAAAGGCGTTGAAGCTGAATTTACTACTTTAGGTAGCAAAGCAGCTGGCTTTTTCCAACGTTTTGGCGGTAAGTTAGTCGCTAAAAAAGCGAACTTAGGAGATACACCTTCACTACAAGACGTTATTGGTCCTGTAAAGACAATGCTAGATGCATACTCTGAAGGTAAAATTGACCGCTTATACGTAGTATTTAACAAGTTCGTTAATACTATGAAGCAAGAGCCAACAATCGATCAGTTACTCCCTTTGCCAAAAGCTGAAGAAGAAGTATCTCAACATTCTTGGGATTACTTATATGAGCCAAACCCAGATGCGATTTTAGAAGCTCTGTTAGTACGCTTTATTGAGTCTCAAGTATACCAAGGTGTAGTTGAGAACGCTGCCTCTGAACAGGCTGCCCGTATGGTTGCAATGAAAGCTGCAACTGATAACGCAGGCGACCTTATGGATGAGTTACAGCTTGTTTATAACAAGGCTCGTCAAGCTGCAATCACACAAGAAATTAGTGAGATTGTTGGCGGTTCGGCAGCAGTTTAACGCTTCGGCAAAGTTTAATGAGAGGAATAGACATGAGTTTAGGTAAGGTCGTCCAAATTATCGGCGCCGTTGTGGATATCGAATTTCCACAAGACAACGTGCCAGCCGTATATGACGCACTAAAAGTAACAGATGGCGACTTAGCGGGTTTAACTTTAGAAGTTCAACAACAGCTAGGTGGCGGTGTGGTACGTGGTATCGCACTTGGTACTACTGACGGTTTACGTCGTGGTACTTCAGTAGAAGGCACTGGTCAGCCAATTCACGTTCCAGTAGGTACGAAGACACTAGGTCGTATCATGGACGTATTAGGTAACCCTATTGATGAAGCTGGTCCAATTGGTGAAGAAGAGCGTATGTCTATTCACCGTGCAGCACCTTCTTACGAAGAGCAATCAAATTCAGTAGAACTTTTAGAGACTGGTATCAAGGTAATCGACCTTGTATGTCCATTCGCTAAAGGTGGTAAAGTTGGTCTATTCGGTGGTGCCGGTGTTGGTAAAACCGTAAACATGATGGAACTTATCCGTAACATCGCAATCGAGCACAGCGGTTACTCAGTATTCGCAGGTGTTGGTGAGCGTACGCGTGAGGGTAATGACTTCTACCATGAGATGAACGACTCAAACGTACTAGACAAAGTATCTCTAGTATACGGTCAAATGAATGAGCCACCAGGTAACCGTTTACGCGTAGCGTTAACAGGTCTTACTATGGCTGAGAAGTTCCGTGACGAAGGTCGTGACGTACTTTTCTTCGTTGATAACATCTACCGTTATACTCTAGCGGGTACAGAGGTGTCAGCACTTCTAGGTCGTATGCCTTCAGCAGTAGGTTACCAACCAACTCTTGCTGAAGAAATGGGTGTACTTCAAGAGCGTATCGCATCTACTAAGACGGGTTCAATCACTTCAATCCAAGCGGTATACGTACCTGCGGATGACTTAACTGACCCATCTCCAGCAACAACGTTTGCTCACTTAGATGCAACAGTAGTACTTTCTCGTGATATCGCTTCACTTGGTATCTACCCTGCGGTAGACCCACTTGATTCATCTTCACGTCAACTTGACCCACTAGTAATCGGTCAAGAGCACTACGATACTGCGCGTGGCGTTCAAACAGTTCTTCAACGTTATAAAGAACTTAAAGACATCATCGCAATCCTAGGTATGGACGAGCTTTCTGACGAAGATAAGCAAGTTGTATCTCGTGCACGTAAAATCCAGCGTTTCCTATCTCAGCCGTTCTTCGTTGCTGAGGTATTCACAGGCGCGCCTGGTAAATACGTGTCACTTAAAGACACAATTGCTGGCTTCAAAGGTATCTTAAACGGTGAGTTTGATGATATGCCAGAGCAAGCGTTCTACATGGTTGGCTCTATTGAAGAAGCTCAAGAAAAAGCCAAAAGCATGTAATTAGGAGGGTAGTATGGCGGCTATGACTGTACATCTTGACGTAGTAAGCGCAGAAGAGAGCTTGTTCTCTGGTCTGGTTGAATCGATTCAAGTGAGTGGTAGTGAAGGTGACCTTGGTGTTAACTATGGCCACGCTCCATTATTAACTGCCCTAAAACCTGGTATGGTACGTTTAGTTAAGCAATTTGGTCACGAAGACGTGATGTATATTGCTGGCGGCACGCTAGAAGTTCAACCGGATCGCATCACAATTCTTGCAGATACTGCAGTACGTGGTGAAGACCTAGATGAGCAAGCGGCTGAAAAAGCGAAACGTGATGCTGAAGAGCAAATGGCGAACACGTCAGCTGCTGAGTTAGATTACCAACAAGCTGCAGTACAGCTTGCTGAAGCAATCGCTCAACTTCGCGTAATTCAACAATTACGCAAAAAGTAAGCCTACTCGGTTTTCGAAAAGCCCACTTAACGTGGGCTTTTTTGTGCCTGAAATGTGATGCTTTGCACCCTATTCTATTTTTATACTTATATCCTTCATCAAAGCTCGCTACAATAGTGTGAATTAATAGTGAATAGCTGTTTCATTCAAGGTTCAGTCCTACACATTAGGATTGCGTATTTACACATGATGTGACTTACATAACTTTGTTTGTTTTTTCAGATCTCACAACATCATGCACACCTAAAACAAAGAAAGAAGGATATTGTTTTAATGTCTCTGACTACTGTTATTCTAGCAGCGGGTAAAGGTACCCGAATGCGCTCTGCTCTACCAAAGGTACTTCACAAAGTTGCGGGTAAACCTATGGTGCAGCACGTTATTGATAATGCCACTGCACTTGGTGCTCGCGAAACAAACCTTGTTTATGGTCATGGTCGTGAACAGCTACAAGCTGCCCTGTCGCACAATCAAGTAAATTGGGTATTACAAGAAGAGCAACTTGGTACCGGCCATGCAGTCGCTGTTGCCAAAGAACATATTGCCGATGACGATACCGTATTGATTCTCTACGGTGATGTGCCACTAACAAAACGCGCCACTTTAGAAAAGCTACTTGCTGTGACACCTAAAAAAGGCCTAGCTGTATTAACCGTGACTTTAGATGACCCATCAGGTTATGGTCGTATGCTTCGTGAAAATGGCAAGCTGGTAGGTATCATTGAGCAAAAAGATGCCTCACCTGAGCAACTTGAAATTAAAGAAATCAACACCGGCATTATGGCTGCTAATGGTGAGTTACTAAAACGTTGGTTAGGTAACTTATCTAACAACAATGCCCAAGGTGAGTACTACCTTACAGATATCGTTGCGATGGCACACAGTGAAGGTGTTGAAATCACCTCGGCACAGCCTGAGCATCCGATGGAAGTTGAAGGCGCTAATAATCGCGTACAACTTTCAGCGCTTGAACGTGCATATCAAGCGTGGCAAGCAGAAGAGTTAATGCTAAACGGCGCAACACTTGCTGATCCGGCTCGTATCGATGTACGTGGTGAAGTAACGACTGGTGAAGATGTTCTCATCGACGTTAATGTTATCTTCGAAGGCAAAGTAACAATCGGCAATAATGTTCAGATTGGTCCTAACTGCGTACTTAAAGACTGTACTATTGGCGATAACGTTGTTATCAAAGCTAACTCACTTGTTGAAGAAGCCAGTGTTGCGGCTAAATGTACTTTAGGGCCTTACGCTCGTCTTCGCCCTGGTGCAATTATGGAAGAAGACTCGCATATCGGTAACTTCGTTGAGATGAAAAAAACTCGCTTAGGTAAAGGCTCAAAAGCAAATCATCTAACCTACTTAGGCGACACTGAAGTTGGTGAAAAAGTAAATATTGGCGCAGGGACTATTACCTGTAACTATGATGGCGTAAATAAATCAAAAACCATTATCGGTGATAACGCCTTTATCGGTTCAAACTCATCACTAGTCGCACCTGTAAATATTGGCTCAATGGCAACGATTGGCGCAGGTTCTGTTATCACTAATACAGTTGAAGACGAACAGCTTGCAGTCGCTCGTGGTAAACAACGTAATTTAACTGGTTGGAAACGTCCAACTAAAAAATAGTGAGCTACCCTACTAATTTTATATAGAAAGCGAGTTTATACTCGCTTTTTTTATGGCTCAATTTAGTGCTCATCAAAGTGCCATATAGTTGTAATGCCTGCGTGTTGTAATTGCGTTAATACAATACGAAGGAAAATAATAATGTTAAAAAGATCAATTATTGCGCTATCACTTTTAACCATTCTTACAGGTTGCTCATTAGACGGTGACGACGGCAAAGATGGTATGCAAGGTGAGCAAGGTCCTGCAGGGCAAGATGGAGCGAGTGGTGAAGACGCAAATTCAGCGTTAAGTATAAATCTTATCGGCCGTGCAGTGCTCAACGCAGAAAGCCCAGAAGGTGCAGCAGAGATTGTTGCCTATCAACCATCAAAAAAAAGAATTTTCGCTATTAATAGTTCGGGTGATTCGGCCGTTGTGAATATCATAAAAGCCAATAGTTTTGATCGTGCAGCTTTAGTTAAAGATAACGAAGGAGTAATAAACGGCACTAACTTAGATTCAGACATTACCCTTGCACTTAATGAGCACACTGCAGGCGATGCAAACAGTATCGCTATTGATATTAATAATGAACTTTTAGCTGTAGCAATGGCAGCTAGTAATACGGGTGATAAAGGATTAATCGCATTTTATGATATTAGTGGCGAAGAGCCTCAGTTTATTAAGAATGTTACTGTAGGTGCCCTACCCGATATGGTTACCTTTAGCCATGATGGTAATAAAGTACTTGTTGCTAATGAAGGTGAACCTAATGGGGATTACAGTATTGACCCTGAAGGCTCAATTAGCATCATAAACATCAATGATGGTGTGATTGCTGATACCGCGATTAGCATCACCTTTTCTGCCTACAACGATAAACAAGCAGAGCTTGAAGAGCGAGGGATTATATTTGCTAATCCGGCTGGCCGTACAATCAACGGTAATTTAATTAATACAACCGTAGCTATGGATTTAGAGCCTGAATACATCAGTATTTCTAAAGACAATAAGTTTGCATACGTGTCACTACAAGAAAATAACGCCCTTGCTATCGTCAATCTTGAAGATAATAGTCTAGAGCTTAAAGGCTTAGGTTTTAAAGATTGGTCTAATTTACTTTTTGATGCGTCAGATAAAGATGGTGGCGTTAACTTTAAATCATACCCTGGTCTATATGGTATGTATCAACCTGATACCATCTCAAGCTTTACCTGGAAAGGTGCTAACTTTATTGTCACAGCTAACGAAGGTGATGCACGCGAATACTTCTTCGACACAGCCGATGAAGCAGAATGTTTAGCAAAAGGTGGTCTTGATTACGATGAAGATGATGGTTGTTTATCTTATATAGATGAAAGCAGAGCTAAAGACTTAACGCTGGCAAGTAACTTTGATTACCTGAACAATGATAATAGTGATATTGGCCGCCTAAAAGTGACCACAGTTAAAGGTGATGAAGATAACGATGGTGAGTACGAGTCACTTTATGCATACGGAGCCCGCTCTTTTACCATCTGGGATAGTAACGGCATGGTGGTTTTTGATTCTGGCGATCAAATCTCACGTATTACCGCTTCAGTTCACGGAGCAGCATTCAACAATAATGAAGATGAAAATGCCGGCGATAGTCGCTCTGATGACAAAGGTGCTGAACCAGAAGCATTAGCACTGGGTACTATTGGTGATCGTACATTTGCATTTATTGGTTTAGAGCGCATGGGGGGCATAATGGTGTTTGATATTACTAATCCATACAATGTGACATTCCAAGATTACTTTTTTAACCGTGGCTTAGAAGCCGATGCAGAAATAACCGGTGATCTTGCCCCTGAGGGGATGGCGTTTATACCTGCAGAACAAAGTGCAACGAATGAAGCATTGCTTGTTGTAGGTAATGAAATTTCGGGTTCAATTGCCATCTGGGAAATCAAAGCTAACTAATCCACCTTATAAAGATAAAAAGCGATATAGCTAGTTTTAAGTATATCGCTTTATCCTTACCGTTATCACACTTAAAAAGTGACTGTTTTTTGAGCTAAAATCCCTCTGCAGCCCTTTATTTGTATGGTTATTATACTATTTTGAAAATAATCAAAAAAACCTTCAAAAAGTGCTTGCGTTAAAAATCCATCTCCCTATAATGCGCATCCACTGACACGGCGGGCAGCAATGAAAAGCGCTGAACAAAGTGACAGAGAGTTAAGTAAAACTTCGGTTTAAAACGGTCTAAAAAGAAAGTTTAAAATTAAGTGTTGACTCGAAAAATTAAGGATGTATTATACGCATCCCTCGAGACGCGAAAGCAACTCGAAACGTTCTTTAACAATATAAAGCAATCATCTGTGTGGGCGCTCGTACAGGTTGAGTTCTAACAGCAGATTCTAGTTCGCTAGATGACGCAAACAAATTTAGAGTCTCAATTGAACTGAGTGACCAACGGAAACAAGTTTACTTGTTTCAGCACAGTCAATTCGATAT
>NZ_JAMXSK010000027.1:0-51075 GCF_024124645.1 Pseudoalteromonas sp. Ps84H-4
ATAAAGGGGCGAATACATTAAAGTGACCAGGGGTAGCTCCCCAAATAGAGTCCGTATATAAGCCAGCATCTAATCTTTATTTAATAAATACTCCGTTGACAAAAAACGGGGAGTCCATATAAGTACATAGAGGCGCTGCGCGCTACACAGAGAAAACAATATTTACAAAGAGATTATGGTTTCTCCTTCTCTTACTCTGTGCTCTCTGTGTCCTCTGTGGTTAGAAAAAGATCCAGCAGACTAATATACATTTAATAATCATCTGAAGTACCCTCTTTCACTTCTCTTTGCGAAAAGGTTATTGGAACCATAGAAAGCACCGAGGCGCTGAGACGCGATGTAAAATCGCTGCTACCTCGTATCTCGTATCTCGTAACTTTACTCTTTCCCCTCGTAACTTTCCCCTTTCCCCTTGTAACTCGCTAACTTCCCTAAACTAAAAAAGGCTACACACTGTGTAGCCTTTGTACTTAAAGGAATTATAAATTAAATATCAAAGCGATCAGCATTCATTACTTTTACCCATGCGTCGACAAAGTCTTTCACAAAACGCTCTTTGTTGTCGTCTTGTGCGTAAAACTCTGCGTAAGAGCGTAGGATTGAGTTTGAGCCAAACACTAAATCAACGCGTGTTGCTGTCCATTTAGTTACACCCGTGCTGCGCTCGATAATATCGTAAAGACCATTACCTGTTGGCTTCCATGTGTAAGCCATGTCAGTTAGGTTTACAAAAAAGTCTGTGCTAAGTGTGCCTACATTATCTGTAAACACGCCATGCTTAGAGCCGCCATGATTAGTGCCTAGTACACGCATACCACCAACAAGGGCGGTCATTTCTGGTGCTGTTAAGCCCATTAATTGCGTACGCTCTAACATTAGCTCTTCTGCTGAAACCACGTAATCTTTCTTCAACCAGTTACGGAAACCATCGTGAATTGGCTCAAGTACGTCGAACGAGTCTGCATCTGTCATCTCGTCTGTAGCATCACCACGACCCGGCGCAAATGGTACAGTTACATCAACACCCGCGGCTTTTGCTGCTTGTTCAACCGCTGCTGTACCACCTAAAACAATTAAGTCAGCTAGGCTTACTGGTTTACTTAAACTCGCTTGTACTGACTCAAGTGCGCTTAGTACTTTAGCTAAACGCTCAGGCTCGTTACCTTGCCAATCTTTTTGCGGCGCTAGGCGAATACGTGCACCATTTGCACCACCACGATGATCTGAACCACGGTAAGTACGGGCGCTATCCCATGCTGTAGTGATTAAATCAGCTTGGCTTACACCACAGTTAAGTAGCTTGGTTTTAAGCTCGCTAATTTCGCTGTCTGATAAGGTGTAATCCACCGCTGGGATCGGATCTTGCCAGATCAGATCTTCGCTTGGTACATCGGCACCCAAATAACGTGATTTAGGACCTAAGTCGCGGTGCGTCAGCTTGAACCATGCACGTGCAAACACATCACTAAAGTATTCAAAATCATCGTTAAAACGCTCGATAATCTTACGATAGGTTGGGTCCATCTTCATTGCCATATCGGCGTCGGTCATGATTGGGTTTAAACGAATTGATGGATCTTCAACATCAACTGGTTTGTCTTCTTCTTTAATATCAATTGGCTCCCACTGCCATGCACCTGCTGGGCTCTTCTTGAGTTCCCACTCGTAGTTAAGCAGCAAGTAACAATAACCGTTATCCCATTTGGTTGGGTGAGTTGTCCACGCGCCTTCGATGCCCGACGTCATGGTATCGCGACCAATACCGCGTGAATTATGATTGTTCCAACCTAGGCCTTGCTCAAACACATCAGCCGCTTCTGGCTCAGGGCCAACGTTTTCTTCGCTACCATTACCATGAGTTTTACCCACGGTATGACCCCCCACTGTAAGTGCGGCAGTTTCTTCGTCATTCATTGCCATACGGGCAAATGTTTCGCGAACTTGTTCAGCCGTTTTAAGCGGATCAGGGTTGCCATTCACCCCTTCTGGGTTTACATAAATTAAGCCCATTTGTACCGCTGCTAATGGGTTTTCCATGGTGTCTGGTTTAGCTACATTTGAATAGCGCTCATCACTGGGTGCTAACCATTCTTTTTCAGCGCCCCAGTAAACGTCTTTTTCTGGGTGCCAAATATCTTCGCGGCCACCGGCAAAGCCAAAGGTTTTTAAACCCATTGATTCATATGCCATATTACCGGCTAAGATCATTAAATCTGCCCAAGAAAGCTTATTACCGTATTTCTTTTTGATTGGCCAAAGTAAGCGACGTGCTTTATCTAGGTTAGCGTTATCTGGCCACGAATTTAATGGCGCAAAACGCTGATTACCTGTACCACCGCCACCACGGCCATCTTCTAAACGGTATGAACCCGCTGAGTGCCATGCCATACGGATCATTAAACCACCGTAATGACCCCAGTCAGCTGGCCACCACTCTTGGCTTTCAGTCATTAAGTTTTTTAAATCGGTTTTAACAGCTTCAAGGTCAAGAGATTTGAAAGCTTCTGCGTAATTAAAGTCTTTGCCGTAAGGATTCGTTTTGCTGTCGTGTTGATGAAGAATGTCGAAATTGAGTGCGTTTGGCCACCAGTCGGTATTTGATTGAGCGGTGACAGTGTTACTACCATGCATTACCGGGCACTGGCCCGTTTTTCCATTACTCATTATGTGCTCCTCATAAGCTAAAAATATGACGAAACGCTAAAAAGTCGCTTTTATTCCTTTCGTCATAAAGAGAGATTTTCTAATAGTTATGAATAACTAATAGCAAATAAGTTCCTGTTGTTTAAAACTATAGGAGTTGTACTTTGATAAAGCTAGATTAAGAACATGGTTTTAAATCGATTGCACCGATAGAAAAATCTGATTTGATTCATTTTGCAAAACCGTTCATTTTATAAGGGTATTATTAAACAGCGAGTAGCCCTTATGAAAACCATTAATCCTGACGTTGCTAGACAACTAAGCATTAACTTTTTTATCGCCAATTTACCTATTTTGATGTTAACGGGCCTCGTAGTTGCTTCGCTTGTGGGATTAACTTTTCGAAGCTCGGTTATGTTTTGGCTGGCGCTACTAATAACACCTATAAGCCTAAATTATTTATATTCTAAAAAACGTATTAAGCAGTTTTGCAAAGACAACAAATGCACTGATATTTCTTGCCTTGCCAAGCAAACTGATTAATTTTTAATTTTATTACCCAGTCACCAGATTATTTAGCCTGCAACTTGTTTAAAAATTAATTAGTTATGCAAGTTTTTGCGGCAATTTGAAGGTAACAGTAACGCCGTTATTTGGCTTGCTATCGATGCTTACTTCACCTTGCAGTGCTTGCGTTGCAAGGTTATAAACTATCGACATACCCAAACCACTACCGCCATTGCCACGTTTGGTGGTGAAGAATGGCTCAAACACTTTATGCATTACATCTTCACTCATGCCATGTCCATTGTCTAAATAGCAAATAGAGTAGGTATCGCTTTGTTTATCAACGGTTACTGATATTGTTATTTTATTTTGATCTCTGCCCACAAACCCATGTACACAACTGTTGTTAACAAGATTCAGAAAAATTTGGCTTAATGCCCCAGGTACAGTTATTAGCTTAAGGTCGTCATTACATTGAATATCGACTTCGATATTATGACTTCGGGTCAATGGCATTAAACTATGTAAAATATTTTCAAGGTAGTCTTTGATGTTTGTTTCAAGTAAGTTCAAAGATGATTGGTCAACAGCTGTTTGCTTAAAATCACTAATTAGCTTTGCCGCGCGCTCAAGATTTGCAAAAGAAATCTTAAAACATTCATTTAAGTGATTCATTCCTTCAAGTAATGCCGTTTTAGTTAACGTATTAGACTCTATTAATTTATTTAAGGTATTAAGTTTATCTTTTGCGGAGCTATTCGCGGTGACTGCAATGCCAATTGGGGTATTTACTTCATGTGCTATACCCGCCACAAGGTTACCAAGCGAAGCCATTTTTTCTGATTCGATCAACTTTTCTTGCATGGTCGTCAATTCAGATAAGGTCACTTCGAGCGTGCGAGTTCGCTCTGCCACCCGTTGCTCTAATAATTGATTGGCACGTTCAAGTTTGGCATTGGTTCGTTCATTTTCTTGAGCCGACAGTGCCCTGCCATATAAATCTGCTAATGCACCGATAAATGAACACTCATCTTCACTCCAGTGCCTTGCTCCACCAATATGCTCACAACAAAATATTCCGATCATTTTACCTTTATAGCGAATCGGCGCATCGAGCATAGCGCCAATATTAAGCGGTTTCAGGTAGCTTTCACTAAACTCAAAGGTGGCTGGATCGGTATGGGCATCTTCTGCGGTGATAGTCCGCTGGGTATCGAGCGCTTTAAAATATGCTGGATATGCATCGCGTGGAAGAACCAGCGTCTGAATTTCCTGATTATTTTCTCTATCAAGTAATAATCGGCATTCAATGGCGGTGTTTTCGGCATTTAAGAGCCAGATCCCAGCTCTGCCTATTTCTAGGCCATCAAGAACAGCATTAAGGATTAAGCGTTCAGCTAATTCAACATTACCACTGTCAAGATCAGATGAAATTGATACTCCATAGAGCAGTTGGACTAGTTGTTGGCGCATACCATCACCTTTTAGTTTTACATCAACTTAAGTCTAGACGAACATAGCCATTCTTAAAGACTGACTTTGAATTTTTAAAAAACCTTTTAGTATTAAGTGGTTGTTCAGATAGACACAGGTATATTTATGCCTAACTCCTGTTGATACCCCTTACGACTTTATGTTGTTTAAGCAGTTTGGCCAGCTCTCCCCCGAGTTGGCTTTTTTTTGCCTAGTCCCCAGTGCTCACGCATGTTAAAGTGAACCTAGATTTCACTAAACATAAATAAGTTATGCGTTATATCTTAATTTTAATCACTTTTTTAATGAGCTTTCATACGCTAGCGGCAGCCCAAAATGAACCTGAAAACCGCCCAGCCCTTAGTGAAGCCGAACAACAACAAGCACTGAATAACCTTCAAGAACCAATGTATAAGCCTCTTTTAGAGCGTTATATTCTTGATGAGTTGAAAGCAGTTCGCCAAGATCAGCAAAAACTGAGAGAAGATGTCACTAAGCAAGTCACTCATACACAGTTAGATACAGCCGATCGCGCGTTAACCTACACGACAGACACCATCAATAATGTGTTTTTTATTATTACAATTACAGCCTCAATTTTGGTTTTAGTTGGTTGGAATTCACTGCGTGATGTGAAAAACAAAGTAGAAGATATTGTAAATACGCGTGTTAGTGCCATCACTAAAGAATACGAAGAGCGCTTAAAAGTTCTTGAAGAAAAACTACGTGAGCGATCTGAAGAGATCTTATTAAATCAGCAAAAAATCTCGATCACTAACGAAGTTCATTCACTGTGGATGCGTGCTAACTTAGAAAGTGATGTTGCAAATAAAGTAGAAATTTTTGACGAAATATTAAAACGTAAGCCTGAAGATGTAGAAGCGATTGCTTATAAAGCAGATGCACTGTTAGAAATAAATGAAACGGGTGAGGCTATTGAGCTATGTAATCAAGCCCTCGAAATAGACAGTGACTATGGCTATGCATACTGGCAACGTGCGTGTGCTTATGCATTACTTCATAAACATGCTGATGCGATGGCCGATATTCGTATGGCACTTGAATACTCACCAAACCTTCGTAACGAGCTATTACACGAAAGCGCTTTTGCCAGCCTTCACGACAACGACAGCTTTAATTCGTTGTTAAATGAAACGGTTTAACCTAACCCCATGTAGCAGCGGGTTTATCCCGCGTCATAGGCGCTAGGATTTAGGCTCTAGGATTTAGGTGCTAGGTGCTAGGTGCTAGGTGCTAGGACGCGATGTAAAATCGCTGGCTTTTAGCCGTTAGAGGTCAGATATTAGATGTCAGTCGAACGGCGGGGTTGGTTAGGTCGAGTGTTTTTCTCTGCAATGAAAACCTTGTTCGAGGCATTGTAGGAGGTACTTTAGTGCCGAATTGAACGTAGAAAAGAGCGGTCAGTCAGACGCGCGAAACAAGTTTCACGCCTACATGTAGCAGCGGGTTTATCCCGCGTAATAGGCGCTAGGATTTAGGTTCTAAGACGCGATGTAAAATCGCTGCTACCTCGTTACTCGCATCTTTCCCCTTGTAACTTGCTAACTTTACTCTTGCTAACTTGAACCCACTAACTTTCACCCAACAAAAAAGAGCAGCTGCGCTGCTCTTTTCTAATGCCTAACGAAAGAATAACACTTTGGTTATTTTGCCGTTTTCGACTTGATAACTAGTTACAAACTCAGCTCGCTTATCAACGACTTTGGGATCCTCTGAACAAGTCTCTGATAGTTCATGATCAATCACTATATTACCGTGCACAATGCGTTTTATCGGTGAAGACTTAATGCACTTTAATTTTTTAAACATAATACCGTATCGTGCAATTAGCTTTTCTTTACCGGTAAACATAAGCTCATTTGGAAACGTATAAAACTCTACATTTTCATCATACATTTTGATAAATGCATCGATATTACGAGCGTTGTACGCGGCAATAACTTGCTCGATTACAGCCATAGATTCTCGTGACTGACGAGCTTTTTCTTGCTGTTTGGCTGTTAAGGCTTCTTTAGCTTGGTTTACTGCTTTTGTTGCTT
Source organism: Pseudoalteromonas sp. Ps84H-4 (assembly GCF_024124645.1). Taxonomy (NCBI): domain Bacteria; kingdom Pseudomonadati; phylum Pseudomonadota; class Gammaproteobacteria; order Alteromonadales; family Pseudoalteromonadaceae; genus Pseudoalteromonas; species Pseudoalteromonas sp. Ps84H-4. The sequence continues at coordinate 6,684 of NZ_JAMXSK010000027.1, forward strand.
CAGCAACTGCTTCTTGCTTTTCAGCTGCGGTTTTAGGTTGCGCAGCAGGTGCCGGGTTTACAGAGCCTATTACCTTACTATCATCAGCTTCGGCAACCGTCGCGATTGCAGCTTCTTTCTTTTCAGTGCCCTTATTAACGGCTTCTGGTTTAGTTACTTCAGTTTGGCTTTTAATTACCGCAGAGCTTTCGCTCTCTGTAGCTTTGTCTTCAATAAATTCTAAACGTGCAACATCTTTCTTTTCTGTTTTTTGTTCGGTTTGTTGCTGGCTTTGTTCACTAGTTTGGTCACTAGCAAAAACCTGCCATGTGAATAGTAAACTGATGGCAAAAAATAACGGTTTCATAATTTTCCTAAATGCATCATGCCTCAATAAAGGCGCTAAGGTAGCAAATTATAGCTGTTTGGCATAGTTTTTTACCAATATTGCTCTACTGTGATCTGCCCAGGTTCACGACGTCTATTGCGGCTAAAACCAAGCTCTAACAAAATAGCTGTAGTATCTTTTACCATTTCTGGATTACCGCAAATCATAAACTGTGTGGTGTCGGGAGCTACAGGACGGTCTATAACTTGAAATAAACGACGGTCTTTGATCACATCTGTGATCCGGCCATTAAATCCCACAGTGGCTGACTCTCGGCTGACTACAGGCGAATAGTAAAGATTTGGGTACTGATGCTGGAGCGCTTTGATTCGCTCTTGATAGCTTAAGTCCTCGTTAAAACGTACACCATGTACCAAATGAACATGCTCAAACTTTTGCCACACTTCGCCCTGCTCTAATATTGATATAAAAGGTCCAAGTGCCGTTCCTGTGCTCAGCATATATAGCTGTTCACTGCTTGGCACTTCATCAAGAGTAAAAAAGCCTGTAGCACGACGCTCAATTGTTACTGAGTCGCCCGGCTTTAATTGTGCAAGCTGTTGAGAAAGTTGTCCGTCTTTAACATTAATCAGATAAAACTCAAGATCAGGATTATTTGGTGCATTCACGTAAGAATATGCGCGTGCTACGCGTTTATCACCCACCTGCATTGCAAGCTTTGTAAACTGCCCAGCCGTGAATGGCTCTACATCGGCATTAACAATTAAGCTAAATAATGAATCGGTCCACCATTTAACGTCTTTAACTTTTGCTTCAATCCAATTAGACATACAAACCCTCGAGTATTGTTCCTCTATTAAAGGTGGCAACAATTGCTTGAATTTTCAAGTTTTAAGGGGTAGTTGCGAGATACAAACTGGATTTTACGCGAGGTAAATAAGTAGCCATAAAAAAAGCCGCATAAATGCGGCTTTGAGGTTAGTCTCACTTCACTTTGGGCGTGTTTCCAAATTTCAGTGAATACGTTACCAAGGAACTTATTTAAATTGATTCTAAAGCAATTTTAACCATTTCGTTAAAAGTGCTTTGACGCTCTTCACTTGGTGTTGCTTCACCAGTGATTACGTGGTCACTAACAGTAAATAGTGCCATCGCTTTTGCGCCATACTCAGCGGCTACGCCGTACATGCCAGCTGTTTCCATATCAACAGCAAGTACGCCTAGCTTGTCTAATTCTTGATAGAATGTGTTATCTGCTTGGTAGAATGTATCTGTTGTAAATACATTACCTACCTTTGCTTCAATGCCTAATTCTTTTGCTGCGTTTACACCATTAAGTAATAAACCAAAATCAGCAATAGCGGCAAAGTCGTAACCACGCACGCGTGCACGGTTTACATTTGAATCTGTGCTTGCACCTTGTGCAAAGATAACGTCACGGATTTTGATGTCGCTACCAATACCGCCACAGGTACCAATACGAATTAGATTTTTAACACCGTAACTAACGATCAATTCACGGGCATAAATTGACATTGATGGAATACCCATCCCAGAGCCCATAATACTCACTGGTTTACCTTTGTAGGTACCGGTAAAACCATACATATTACGAACGCCTGTTACTTGTTTTGCGTCATCTAAAAAGTTTTCAGCAATGTATTGAGCGCGAAGCGGATCACCCGGCATTAATACCGTTTCTGCAAATTCGCCTACATTGGCACTGATATGAGGAGTACTCATTATTGGTTTCCTTTTTTGTTCGCTAATAGCTCATCTTTAAAGCTATCACCGTATTCAAGTGCAGGAAGATTAAACCACTGGGCAAGGGTTTGACCTATGTCTGCAAAACTAGCTCGTTCTCCAAGCGGGGTGTTTGTCATTCCCGGTTGGTAAGCAAGTACTGGCACGTATTCACGTGTATGGTCAGTACCTGCTGCAGTTGGATCACATCCGTGATCGGCAGTGATGATTAACACATCATCGCTATTTAGCTGATTTAAGATGGTTGGTAGGTAATCATCAAACTCTTTTAATGCTTTAGCATAGCCGACTGCATTACGGCGATGACCGTACTTTTCATCAAAATCAACTAAGTTTGTAAAAATCAAACTATGATCAGGTGCACTTGCGATGACTTCTGAGGTTTTCTCAAGTAAGTTCATCAGCCCTGGTGCTTTGTGTTTTTGGGTGATGCCTTGATGCGCATAGATATCGGCAATTTTACCAATACTTATCACTTCACCGCCGTCTTGCGATAATTTATCAAGCAAGGTTGGCGACGGTGGCAGCACCGAATAGTCACGACGATTGCCTGTGCGGGCAAAATCGTCACGGCTCGAACCCAAAAATGGCCGCGCAATCACTCTTCCTATGTTCATTTCATCAAGCAGCGCCCGTGCGATTTCGCAAACCTGATAAAGTTTCTCCAGTCCAAATGATTCTTCGTGCGCGGCTATTTGAAACACGCTATCAACTGAGGTGTAGCAAATCGGCATGCCGGTTTGCATGTGCTCTTCACCTAGTTGTTCTAAAATGGTTGTTCCTGAGGCATAGCAGTTACCTAAAATGCCCGGAATACCAGCACGAGCAATTAGCTCGTCAACAAATTCTTGTGGAAAACACGGCTGTGTGTTTGGGAAGTAACCCCAATCAAATAACACAGGTACGCCGGCCATTTCCCAATGACCTGAAGGCGTGTCTTTACCACTTGACAACTCTTTAGCGTAACCCCATGCGGCAATAGGTGCTTGGCGGTCACTGACTAAACAAGGTTCTTTACCTGCGGCTTCGCATGCATCAGCTAAACCTAAACGGGTAAGATTAGGTAGCGATAACTGCTCACCGGTTTCTTCTGCATAGGCTTTAAGTAAATGAGCAAAGGTATTTGCGCCTACATCACCAAACTTCTCTGCGTCGGGTGCTGCGCCAATTCCTAGGCTATCTGCCATTAAGATAAGTGCTCTTGCCATGGGTACCTCGTTATCAATATGTGGCTACTTTATATGCTCTTCGAATTTTTGGTACAGGACATAAGTCCTGTTTCATAAAACAGAAACATTATAAATTTGCATCTCTAAGCGAAGCAAAAGAGATTAATCGTGTCTTTTTTGCTATTGTGATCTACCTAACAATGTTTCCTTCTGTGTGGGCGAGAACTTTAGTGACACGAACAATTATAGCTATTGCTGGCGCATCTGCGTCGGGCAAGTCTCTTTTTAGCAAGACGATTTATAACGAATTAGTCAATGAGCTTGAACCGGGCGCGATCGCAGTGATCGAAGAAGATGCTTATTACAAAGATCAGTCGCATTTGCCGTTTGACCATCGAACGCAAACAAATTACGACCATCCTGATGCTTTCGAGCATGAGCTTTTGCATGAGCACTTACTTCAGTTGCGCGCTGGAAAATCAGTAGACGTACCAACTTATGACTATGCAATGCACACCCGCAGCGATGAATCGCGTCGAGTGGCACCTGCAAAAGTACTTATCGTTGAAGGTATTTTGCTACTGAGTGATCCGGCACTTCGAAAAGAATTTGATATTAAGGTGTTCATTGATACACCGTTAGATATCTGCCTTATGCGCCGTATGCAACGAGATATGGAGCAGCGTGGCAGAACATTACAGTCCGTTGTTGATCAATATCAAGCGACAGTGCGACCTATGTTTTATCAGTTTATTGAGCCATCAAAGCACAAAGCTGATCTCGTAGTCACACGCGGCGGTATGAATCGCGTTGCCATTGATATAATTAAAAGTAAAATAAAATATTTACTGCAACAATAACAACGGGAAATAGTCAGTATGACGACATTTATGAGCTTAGTAGGCATTGTTGTGCTACTAGCCATTGCTTTCGCGGCTTCAACGAACCGTAAAGCAATTAATTTAAGAACAGTAGGCATCGCCTTCTTGCTACAAGTGCTAATTGGTGGCTTTGTCTTGTTCTTCGAAGTGGGTAAAAACGTACTGGCAAGTATGTCTCGAGGAGTGTCATCAGTTATTGGTTATGCCAATGACGGGATTAGCTTCTTGTTTGGCTCACTGGCATCGCAAGATACCTTAGGGTTTATTTTTGCGATACAAGTATTGCCCGTTATTGTGTTCTTCTCAGCACTGGTTGCTGTGTTGTATCACATCGGGGTGATGGATTGGATAATCAAGATTCTAGGCGGCGGCTTACAAAAGCTATTGAAAACCTCGCGCCCTGAATCGCTTTCTGCAACCGCCAATATTTTCGTTGGCCAAACAGAAGCACCATTGATTGTTAAACCATTTATCGCCAGCATGACTAAGTCAGAGCTATTTGCGGTAATGGTAGGTGGCCTTGCTACCGTAGCAGGTTCAGTTATGGCAGGTTACGTAACAATTGGTGTAGAGCTTAAATACTTAATTGCAGCCAGCTTTATGGCAGCACCTGGTGGCTTCTTGATGGCAAAAATGATTGTGCCAGAGACAGAAACACCAAAAGAAGATTTAGCAGATTTAGAGATACAAGAAGAAAAACCGGTTAACGTAATTGATGCAGCAGCATCAGGTGCCGCAAACGGTATGCAACTAGCACTAAATGTAGGTGCGATGTTACTTGCTTTCGTAGCACTTATTGCACTTCTAAATGGGCTATTAGGCGGTATTGGTGGTTGGTTTGATCACCCAACATTAACGCTACAAGAAATTTTAGGTTACGTATTCGCTCCAGTGGCATGGTTATTAGGTGTACCGTGGAACGAAGCAGTAATCGCAGGCAGTTTTATAGGTCAGAAGGTTGTAGTTAACGAATTTGTTGCTTACCTCGACTTTATTAATTATCGCGATACGTTAAGTGCGCACACACAAGCGATTGTCACATTCGCGTTATGTGGGTTTGCTAACTTATCATCGATAGCAATTTTACTAGGTGGATTGGGCGGTATGGCGCCTGGTCGGCGAAAGGATATCGCACGCTTAGGGCTCAGAGCAGTGTTAGCAGGATCTATGGCTAACCTCATGAGTGCAGCAATTGCAGGTTTTTTCCTCTCGCTAGCTTAGAAACTTAATGAGATGAGCCGTAGTTGCAAAACAATAGGATAGAACTTTAAGGGGTTAAAGGTCTATCTGACTTGAACGATACTTCACCAAGGGCCGCAAGGCCCTTTTATCGTTTTTATGTGCTAAGATTTATTTACTAAGTCTTTTTAAGTATCCGCATGAACCGTTTTCAACTTTTTATACTGATATTTTTTCTCAGTTGGCCTGCCTTCAGTACACCAACACTTACGGTTGTCACTGAGCTTTCTCCGCCAAATCAAACGTTAATTAATAATCAAGTAACAGGTGACAGCACCGAGTTAGTCAAAGCTATTTTTGCTAAAGCAAATTTACAGGCAAATATTGAGCTCTATCCGTGGGCACGTGCTTACAACATGGCACTAAAGAAACCGAACACACTTATTTTTAGCATGGCTAAAACTCCCGAACGAGAAGCTCTATTTCATTGGATTGGAGAAATAGCAACTTATCAAATGGGCTTTGTTAAATTAAGCTCTCGCAGCGATATAAACATCACCTCAAACGAACAGGCTAAACAATACAAGATTGCCGTACAACGACATGACCTAGCGGCTCAACGCTTAACTGAGCGAGGTTATGTCGTGGTATATACCTCAGACATCACTAAATCATATCAGTTATTAATGGCGGGCAAGGTCGATTTAATTATTGATGATAAAAATTATATAAGTGCAATGGCTGAGCAGCTAGCACTAGATGAGGCTCGCTTTAGCTTTGCTTACGCTATCGACTTTTTAACTATGAAAGGTTATTTAGCTGCGAGCCTAAATACGCAGCCAAGCTATATTAAGGCGCTTAAACAAGCGTTTGTTGAGGTTTCAAAAACAACCCAATACCAAAACGTGATGATGACAACAAACTAGCTTTACTCTATTGGGACAAAATAATCTGCAATATATTTTTCGAGTAAACCGCGCTGAATCAATCGATCATAACTTGTCTGTAGTTTTAATAAGATCTCATCAGGGATATCTTTATTAAGAGCTAAAAAGTTACCTTGTGTTCTCTCAAGCGGTAACTCAACCAGTTTGACAACCTCTTGCCCATAATGGCCGTATTGCATTAATAAATACCGAAATGACAACTCAGAGCCAACAATTAATTCAACCTTGTTTTTTAAAAACAGATTTATACATTCATAGTAATGACTTACTTTTAATAAGTTCTTATCTGCTTTAAACCCTAAGCTCTCTAAAAAGTTTTCGTAAATACTCTCTCTAACAGTACATACGCTGTATTCTTTTACTTGTGCTAGGTCACGCGGGTTGATGTGCTCATTAGATTTGAGGCGATAAAAGAAGTTTTTTGATGACGCAAGCGGGCCTATCCAATTAAATAGTGCTTCTCTGTCGGTAATACGCGCAGTTGACACTAAACCAGACAATGGCTTTTTTTGCGCTAAATGATAGGCTCTAGGCCAAGGCAATAGCTCAAATTGACACTCAATCTCTGCATCCACACACATTGCCCTAACAAACTCTAGGTTAATACCCTCTAGGTGACCTTTGTTGGAAAAGTTATAGGGTGGAAATTGCTCTGTATAAATGGTGATAGTTTGTTTTGCCATCAAACTCGGAGCAAAGCTAAGACAAGCTAAAAACAAATACTTTATGATAATTCGTACATCCTCATTAGATAGCCGAATTAAATATAGAAATATTCATATCTTCAGTCAATTTTTAGGCACAAAAAAAGCAAGCCGTAGCTTGCTTCTTCTTAATATTTACTTTTCAGCAAATATTATAACGGAGTGATGTTATCCGCTTGTGGGCCTTTTTGACCTTGTGAAAGAGTGAACTCTACACGTTGGCCTTCAGCTAAAGTTTTGAAACCGTCGCTTTTGATAGCGCTGAAGTGTGCAAACACGTCTGGGCCATTTTCTTGCTCGATGAAACCAAAACCTTTAGATTCGTTAAACCACTTAACTGTACCTGATACGATGTTAGACATAGTATTATTCCTGATATAAAAAAATTAAACATGCCCTAATGGGCGGGTGTAGCAAAAAATGAGATGGTACTTAAAAACTTCAGGACGGTACTACAAGTATTACTTATACAACAACGAAATAAAGATTTATTAATTACACGCTTTCTTTCTAGCTGGTGCCTACTATATAGAGTTACTTGAATAAGTCAAACACTATCGAAATTAAAACTCAAACTCTAAAGCCAAGCGAAAGCTATGGTCGCGGCCTGATTGCGATAATTCACTTATAAATCCTGCTTCCCATTTTAATTGACGCTTCGCACTAAAACGATGCAAACCAATAAAACCAGGGCCCACACCAAAAAAGTCCTCGCCAGCATAAACTTCTATTGATGGCTGAAATGCAGAGCGATAGCGATAACGGTACTGCAAACGGAACTCACTTTCCCATTCATTTTCTATATCAGCCCCCCACTCATACACTAAAAATGCATTCATAGTCAGGCTAGTACGACCAAACTCTTTTTCCCATAAAAAGCCAGTCGTCGCTTCGTATGCATCTATAGTGTGCTGCTTTTCAAGTTCAAATAGTGCCCCCCAATCTGCCCATAAACGCCCTTGTTCTACAAGTTGCCAACGTAACTCCACCTCATATGAAGATAAGCCAAAGTCACCGTTATCATCGCGCTCGCCAACTAAATACCCTTCAAGGCTCATGGTGTCGTTAATTGCACCACCAAAACCTGCGCGCTGTGCAAGCACATTACCGTTATCGGTTTGCCTAGACACTAAGCGCCACTCTACTTCACGTTCAAAAGGCAATACGTAAGGATGATATACTTTATCAACGACCATGCCATCTGCATGGACAACGTGTGCAAAGCAAATTGCAAACAGATAGCTAAAACTGATTATTAAGAACCGCATACAGGCTCCTTTTTATGTTTAACTTTTAGAGCGCGAGCCAAGGCAATAAATACGGCGCTCGCAATTACATATACCCAAAGCGCGGTTTTACTTGGCGTGGCTTCGTAACCGACTAAGGCTTTTAGCACCCGGCCAAGTTCTGAGTTTTCGGCTAAAAAGTTGCGCCAATCTAGATAGCTTGAAGTCACATCAATTAAATCGACCTGACTCGCTAAATCAAGAAATATTAATAACTTTGCTGTTGCATTTAAGGCAAGCAATACAATCAATGGCTGCATTTTCGCTCGTCTGGCAACACTTTCCAGCAAAAAGAACAATAAAATACCAAAGCTGACACAAATTCCTATTCCTAGAAAAGTGCCAAGCAGTAAAGGCTCAGCAGCATCTTTATTGTGCCAAAAACTCACTAGGTAAATCATGTAATGGCTCAAATACAGGGTCATTGTTGCAATGAGAGCAGCGGCGGCGGCTACAGTGTTTTGTTGACAACTGATTAATGCCGCAACAAAAATCAGGATGCATAGCAACATTTGAATGAACTCTAAACCACGATGTTCAAACAACTGGCTCATCGTCGCCGCACCTTGTACAAATAGCAAACTAATAATGGTGCCAATAACAGCATATAAACCTAATTGTCGCTGATTAAGTGGTACTATCAACTTGAGTAACACCGCTAAAATCACAACCGGTAAAAGCTGATTAATGCTCATTAATAAACTAGTTATCAGCATTATCTACCTCCGTAGCCACAACCGTTCCTCGGGCCGTATTAGGCGAAAATTCGCCAAAAAAGTCATAACGGCCAGGGCTTAGTGGGCCGATATAAATCACACTGGTTCGGCCAGGATAAAGCACTTTTTCGCGGTTTAAATCAAAGCTATCGAACTCTTCAGGAGTGTTATCTTGATTTTCGATGAGTAAACGTAGCTTTTTATTGGCAGGTACTTTTATTTCAGCGGGATAAAACAAATGATCTTTTAAGATCAGTTTGTATTCTTTGGCACAAGCAAGCCAAGATGACATACACAACAACATAGACAGTGCAGCAATCCATTTATTCACTGAGGTCTCCTTGCATAAAGGACACGCTCACTCGCAAGCCGCCAAGGTGGCTGTCTGCTAAAGTAATATCAGCGTTATAAATCGATACTATATGTTCAACAATGGCCATACCAAGCCCGGCTCCTTGCTCACCCGATGGATGTTTATCACCACCCACGCGATAAAAGCGATTAAAAATGCGCTGTTTTTGAGCTTCATCAATACCGGGTCCCGAGTCATCTATTTGCCAGATAAAACGATTGTTTTCGGTTTTCAGGGTAATACAAATCTCTCCCACAGCTGGGGTGTATTTTATGGCGTTACTCAGTAAATTGCCAAACAAAGTAACCAAGGTAAATTCGTCACCAGCAATAATAAAATCATCGCCATCAATGCTTATGGTATGCTCTTTTTCGTCTATACGATCATAAAGTTGTGCAACAACTTGCTGGCTAATTTCTAACACCGACACTGAACTAAATTGCGCCTGCCACTGCTCTGGATAAGTCCGCCCTAAAATTAGCATCTGCTCGACGATATTGCTCAACTTATCAACGCCTTTTTCCATCGCATCAAGCTCAACACTATCGATACCTTGGGCAACTAAATTATGTACATTTATTTTTAAACTACTCAGCGGTGTGCGCAGTTCATGGGCTGCATCAGAGGCAAAAAAGCGCTCTCGTAAATAAGCACTTTCAACCCGTTTAAATAGGTCGTTTAGTCGGCTAATTACGGGTTTTATTTCTTGCTCTGGGGTTTGCCAAGGGATAGCCGTAAAGTCATTTGCCTGACGATGTTTAAGTTGATTCGACAACCGAGTTAGTGGCGCAAGCCCTTGTTTTACAAATACACTAATAAGGAGAGCAAGGATAGGCACACTCCATAATAGCGGCGTCATGGCCGATAAAATTACAGTTTCGGTGAGCGCCACACGTTTACTCAAAGGCTCTGCAATAAGCACGCGCTTATTACCTTCGCTTAAGCGATACACTTTGACGCGTTGCCCAGCCAAATTCTCAACACTAAACCCGCTTTGCCACTGACTTTGATTGCTAGAGTTATTCTGCAATGACTTTGAGCTTGAGGCCAAGCTGTCATCAACCCAAACTTGAAATAATAACTGCGGTAAATCACTCGTATAAGCTGGGGTTTCATTACTGAGTGGTTGTTCGATTAACACATGCGCCAACGTTACCAGCTCGTTATCGAGCAGCGCTTCAGCCTGATTCATGCTTTCACGATAACCTTTAGTAAAAGCCAAAAAACAGGTTAGGATCACCATGGATAAGATAAGTAATGTCAGCCTTTTACGAATTGACACTAGCGTTTACCCACCACATAACCAATACCACGCAAGGTTTTAATAAACTCTTTTGGGAATTTTTTACGCAAGTGATGAATGTGCACTTCGATGGTATTTGACCCCACCTCTTCGCCCCATTCATAGAGTTTATTCTCTAACTGCTGCTTTGATTGCACGCGACCTTGGTTTTCTAGCAAGGCTTTAAGGAGCATAAACTCTTTGCGCGGCAAGTTTACCGGCTCATCTTGAAATCTTACGGTAAATGCGGCGGTGTCCATTTCAACATCGCCAACTTTTAAGGTGCTGGTTTGAGCTTGGGTCAATCGCCGACTAGCAACCCGAAGACGTGCAAATAACTCAGCGGGATCGAAAGGTTTTGCAAGATAATCATCAGCACCTAAATCTAGCCCCATGACTTTATCATCAATACTACCGCGAGCGGTTAAAATCACCACCGGCAGGTTTTTACGATGCTTTTTGATGTGCTTTAGAATGTCGATGCCATCACCGTCTGGTAGTCCTAAATCAAGGACTACCAGCTCAATTTCATCATTTTGCAGCCATTGCATCGCTGACTTAACGGTTGCACTGTGTTCAACACTATAACCTTGTTGACGTAAAGAACGACACAGGCCTTCTGCCACTAAGTGGTCGTCTTCAACGAGCAATAAATGCATAGCTTATCTCTTTAATTTTTTCTCTACCTTAGCCAATAGTTTAGTAATTTCTTGTTGGCGGTAAAGGTCTGCCTTTGGTCTATCAGGGCGCGCTGGCGCTTGCTGAGCTACTAATAAAAATTCTTTAGCTGACTGATACTTATGCTCATCATATAAAAATGACGCATATAAATAATTACTATCGATTCCATAAGGATTTAGCTCAAGGGCTTTTTTAAACAGTTTTTTGGCTTCATCATCATCACCAAAGCCAATTGGCCAACCTGGCACTTTGCCGTATAAAGTTGCCAAACTTGTATAAGCCGAACCATTCAGTGCTTGTGGATCAAGCTTAAGCGCTTTTTCAAATTGTGCTTTGGCATCTTTTGCAAGACCCAGCGCACCTAATCCCCCTTTCGCACCTGCATAGCTCGATAACACGATACCGTACCAAATATGGCTTGCCGCTTGCTGATCGTTCGCTTTTGTAAACTCTGCGGTTTCATTCGCTAACTTTTCAAAGGCATCTAGCTGCGCATCGTCAACTAATTCGTAATTAACCACAGCCCATTGCTTTTGCACCGAACTTAAATCGCTATTAAAGTCAGCTTTTGCAGGCGCAGCCATGATAACAGCTATCATCATTAGAGCTTTAAAATTTAGTTTAGTCATAATCATTCACCTTAATCAATTTAGTTGGCAAAAAAACTTTTAATTTTAGGAAGTTGTTTTGCTATTGCGTTATCAACTAATGATGGAAATGCCCCGTTAATACGAGCAAATAATGTTTCTGGAAAGCCGATAAAACGGCGACGTTTTTTGGATTTAATTAAATCTATTAATGCATCAGCCACTTTTTCAGGCGGGTCCATGGTGTTACCCAACTCTTTGTTCATTGCCCTTACTTGTGGCGAGTTAATCGCGGTATCGGTGGCACGAGGCGCTAAGTACAATACTTTCACATCACTGTGACTAAGCTCTCTGGCAAGGGCTTCGGTCATTCCTCTAAGGCCAAACTTGCTGGCACAGTACAAGGTTTGATACGGATAGCCGATGCTGCCAAATGATGAACCTATATTCACAATCGTGCCTTTATTACGGGTAATTTGTGGTAAAAACAGCTGGCACAATTTAATAGGTACATTTAGATTAATATTTAACAGATGATCAATTTGCTGCTCGCTTATTTCACTAAAGCCTTGCATCACATTAACGCCCGCGTTATTGATAAGCAGCGTTGCGCCGCCAATTTGCTGGGCAAACTTAGCAAGATCATTGCGAGATTCACTGTTACTTAGGTCGGCTTGAAAATACTCAGCGTCATTGCCGCACTCCAATTGCAATGCAGCAAGTTGCTTTATATTTCGGCCTACCAATAATACACGCCAACCTTCTTTTGCAAGGCGAAGGGCAATAGCACGGCCAATGCCCCCTGTTGCACCGGTTAGCACACACACTGGGCTACTCATGCGCTTTGCTCCAAGTCAGCCTCGCTAAAGAAAGGTTCTGAATCGAGGTCACGGAAAATATTGCCGTACAGTTTATAAAAACATTTTGCGGCGTGAATAATCGCTTGCTGATCGTCCTCGTTATCTATTTTGTTCATCAGATTTTCGAAAAACTTCACGTGTTCAATATCAAGAGCACCATGCGAGGTAAGGTAGGTAAACGCCTTTTTAGGTAAACCTACAACCTCACGGATTTGCCCCGCTGCATTATCGGCTAAGGCAATCGAGGTGCCTTCAAGCACATGCACCATGCCAAAGAAGGCCAATGGGTTACCGCGATTTATTGTATCGTAGGCATACGACACCATTAATTCAGTCGAAAACTGTGGACGAGAATGACGCACTAACTCTTTATCAAAACCACAGGCTGCAATATCGTTTAGCACCCATTCTTGATGGCCTAACTCTTCTTCGATGTATTCTGCAACAGCTTCGCGCAGCCACTCTTGTTTATCGCTCAGCTTTGCCCCTACAGCCATTAGCAGTGGCACGGTGTGTTTAACATGGTGATAAGCTTGCGTTAAGAACGATGCGTATTCACTCAGGCTGACTTCACCTTTAAAAACGCGGCTAATAATTGGCGCAGCTAAAAGGTAGTCACGCTCTTTCTGTGTTTCGGCTTGTAATGTATTGAAAAATTGACTCATGCTCGTCGCCTCTTGATAAAGTGCTGAAATCTCTGTAGCAAAAAATTGATTAATAACATCGCGTTTGGGGCGATTATTGCTGGTTAATAAACCTTGCGTGTGGCTCATGGGCTCTGCCATTCGATGCCACTTTTTGATCTGTGCGTATTCGGGTAGTTGCGCGTTTTGTGCCGTAATATGTGCAGCAAGTTCATCGTCACTCATCGCTTGGTTTGCATAGATAAGCGCAGCTAAAAATGCTTGGCCTTCGCCAATCACCACCGCTTGTTGTACCTGGCTGTGGCTAAGCAATAACGACTCTGGCCACTCGGCACTGATATTGCGCCCAAAGCTGGTGATCAGCTGATTTTTCAAGCGACCTTGAATAACCAAGCGGCCTGCTTGCTCAGTGACGAGATCGCCAGTTGCATACCAGTCATCAGCATCTTGCGCTGCTTGACCTAAGTACCCTAAAAACAATGAGCCTTTGATATAAAGCTGACCATTTTCAATTTTGTATTGGATATGTTTGAGAACTCGCCCTGCGGTGTCGATGTCGTCATCATCGCGCGTGTTTAGGCTCACCACCGATGAAGACTCAGACAAACCATAGCCTTGATAAACCGGTAAACCGAACTCTCGGGCTTGCTTAATAAGTGCTTGGCTTACAACCGCGCCACCCACTGCAATAAACTTTAAGCTTTTAGGTGCTTGCCAGCCTTGCTTTGCAAAAGCCACTAAACAAGTCAGCAACTCAGGCACTAAAATAAGGGTATTTGGCTCAGTGCGTTCAATGGCTGCTATGAATTTATGTGGCTCAAGTAACTGTGCGCCAGAAAACCCAAGTTCAGCTAAAGGCACTAAGTTAACCGTGCCACCCGCTAATAGCGGCGCATACACACCGGCTAAATTCTCAAGCAAAACCGGTAACGGCAGTAAACACAAATGGTTTGGTTTTTCTAAACCAATGCTTTGATAAAGTGATGTTGCCACCTGCAATTGACTCTCAAGCGATAAACACACACCTTTTGGTGTACCCGTTGAGCCCGACGTAAAGGTAATCTTTTGCGTGTTCGCAAAATAAGGAACTGGCTGTGTATTAGTCAATTGATAAACATATAAAGGGTAATGCTTACATACATCGACTAACGCCACTAACCTTGCATGCTCACCTTCGTAAGCGCGGTCACATACAAATAGCCCTGCCCCACTGTTTTGCAAACCAAACGCTATTTGCTGAGCCGTAAAAAACGTTGGTAGCGGAATTGCCACTCTTTTAAGTTCGCTAAGCGCAGCTTCTAATACACACCAAGCAGGTGTGTTATCTAATTGAAAGGCGACACCCTCGGCATTAAACTCAACCAAAGTAGCTAACAGACGAGTTACTTGTTCAGTAAAATCTTGTTTAGTTATTGAGCGCACACCATTACTTTCATGGCAAACCATTAAGGTATCGCTATCTTTGTGTGGTAACTGTGTTAACCAGCTCATAACGCCTCCAAATAAACAGCCAATTCAAGGGATGACTGTAAACACTGCTGTTTAATATTGAATAAAACTGGGGTGTTTAATACACGTTGATGTGCTTCGTTTAGGTCAACCACACAAATGGTTGGTTGGTTGTCGTAATAGCTCCCCCAGCTTGCTGGATCTTGGAGTGCTTGTGCATTGGCAACACCAATTTCTTTGCAATTTACACCCAGCATTTTTAATAGCGCTCTGACTTTACGGGTTGCACAAAACACTAAATATTTTGCTCCCGCTTGATAGAGTGCTTCGTTCATTAAAACAAAATGTGCCAAGGTGGCTTTTCGATGCGTTGAGCATAAATTACCTAACTCAAAAATGTGCTCACGCTTGGCACCAACAAAGTGCTCAATAGACACAGGGAGGTATTGTTCAATAAACAAAGGTTGTGATGCAGAGCGAAGACCTAACGTACATACTTCATCATCAACATTTAGCTCACAAAGTAGCGGCATAAACTGCGAAATTTTCGCATCATAAGCTGCAGCAAAACCTTGCTTAATATTACTCTCAAGACGGTCGCGGAACTGACCTCCTTCACGCGTGCAAACAAAGGCAGGCTCTTGAACTTGAGTTTGATGTGATTGTTGAACTGAAAGCATAATTGTTCGCTCCACTTAGGTTATGTGTAAAATTTATCGAGCGAAACTTAAATAAAACTTAAGAAAAATTAATTTTTATAAATATTTTTCAACCTCATGAAATTTAATGTTTTTATTTTTTATAAAAACAAAAATGCCAGTCTAAATGACTGGCATTTTAATGCTTAAATTAACGTTAAACTTTGATTACTTAACGATGGTCATCTCTTTAAGTAGATTTTGAGCATTATCAACTTTATCCATCACCCACAACATGTATCGTGAATCAACGTGAATTGAGCGATTTAAGTTTTCATCGTAATCCCAATCACCAATAATGCTTTCGTAAACACCATCAAATAACAAACCAACGAGCTCAGCATTACCGTTTAGCGTTGGTGAACCTGAGTTACCGCCTGTAGTATCTACATTCGATAAAAAGTTAACCGGAACCGTATTCATACCGCCAGTGTAATCGCCATAAAGCTTTTGCTTAATTAACTCATTTTGCTTTTCTGGTGAGTTGAATGGTTCAACACCGGTATTTTTTGCAAGCAGGCCTTCTAAAGATGTAAAGGGGGTTGCCACTAAGCCATCTTGCGGTGAATAGCCGCCTACCGTGCCGTAAGTTACACGCAAGGTGCTGTTAGCATCAGCATAAACAGGCTTATTAAGTGCCTTGTTATAAGCGATAATTGCTTCCATTAATGCAGGGCGAGCAGCTTGCTGTTTACCAGCCAGCTCTTTTTTCGCATCTTCAATGTCTTTAGTAACGGCAAAAACAGCCTGAGCGTATTGAATGAATGGATCGCTACTTTGCTTTAACTGAGCAAGGTCAAGTTCTGTCATCCATAAACGTTTGCTTTCATCTGCAAGAACCGATTTAGCATACATATCATCAAGTAACGCTTGTTGTTTTTGTTTATCAAAACCATTGGTTAAACCAAGCGCTTTATCTACCTCTGCAACTCGCTCATCGTTTGGTAAAGCTGCATATTGCTCAATAAAGTACAATAAAATGGCTTTATCAACGGTTTCATCATAACGACGACTCATGCTTTCTAGGCGTGATTTAATGCGCGGCATATCACGCTCTTGATAACCGCTTTCGCGCTCAGCATCTGGCTTTTGTTTTTCATAAGCTAAACGATACAGCATACGAGCCGATGACATCATTTGTGAACGGTGTACATACCCTAACATACGGTCACGTTGGTTGTGCTCTTGAGACTCAGCAACTAACGCCGTTAAATCAGCAAGTACATGTCCGTATTTAACTTTGCGCTTACTATCTTCATTGATCCACGCAGTGAGATCTTTTTCGAATTGCTGCTTACGGCTATACATTGACCCTTTATTGAAGCTCTCAATCATTGAGCCATAGTTTTTAATGTAGTTGTTGTAACCCGCAATCGTACTTTCATAAGCAATACGTGCCTCTGAACCATCAGGGGCGTTTTCTTCAATTAACGAGACATATTTAGAATTATATTTACGCGCTAATGGGTAGGCTGTGTTAAACACGTAATCAACTTCAGGCGAAATACGGTAACGGTTTGTGCTGCCCGGATAACCGGTAACCATCACAAAATCGCCTTCTTGAACGCCTTTAGCGCTTACTTTTAAAAACGCATCACTCTGGTACGGTACGTTATCTTCTGAATATTCAGCAGGCTTGCCATCTTTGCCAACATACGCGCGATAGAACGAGAAATCACCGGTGTGGCGAGGCCACATCCAGTTGTCGATATCACCGCCGTATTTACCTACGCCCATCGCTGGGGCATAGGCTAAACGTACATCTTTTATTTCAAGCGATTTAATAAGGTAGTACTCAAGACCACCGTGGAAAGTATACACATTACAGCGATAGCTTTGGTCTTGCTCACACTCACTAACAAGTGCTTTTTCATTTGCTTCAATAGCATCAAAGCGTGCTTTACCTGTTAGCTTTTCAGTGCCTTTGTTTACTTTATCGGTAACTTCTGTCACTTGCTCTGTCACATAAACACGAGAACCCGGCGCTGCAGGTACTTCTTCGCCCGTTGTTTTAGCTAAAAAGCCATTTTCTAAAATGTTATTTTCAGTGGTTGAGTTATATTGAATCGAACCATAGGCACAGTGATGGTTTGTTACAACTAAGCCTTTTGGTGAAACAAACGAAGCAGTGCAACCACCAAGGCTAATTACTGCGTTCATCGGAAACTCGGTCAATTTTGAAATTGACTCAACATCAATGCTTAAGCCTTTCGCTTTTAGGATAGATTCAAGTTCTGGTAGCTGGTGAGGTTGCCACATGCCTTCGTCGGCAACAGCAACATTTGCTACAGCCAGACCCACTGCAGCAGCAATAAATTTAAAACGCATAGTCGTCCTTTATATTTGTTATGTTTATCTTGTTAGCGCTCTTATCATTATCATTGTGCTAGCCAATAGCAATAATTTGCGACCGCTAATGTCAAAGTTTGTAAACCAAATAAGGCTGTAGGGCCTAATACTTAGACTCATAAACCACAGCATTGTGGCCGTGTAAGCTTTCTTGATGCTCCACTTTAAATTGGTAATCAGCAATACCCGGCATGGTTTCGAAACACTGCTTTAATCGCCTTGCTGCATCTTCGCAAAATAATAAGTTTTTTGCGTTAAGGGCGGCAAATGCTTGTTCATCTTCACGCTTAACGGCGGTTTGCACTGGGGTCCCTATGGCTTGCTCACAGACTGTGATAAAGCCACTAATATCCGGAAGCTTTTCGTTACTAAAAGTGACATCGATATACGCATATGAGCGCTGGCTATGAGGGGTTGCAATAGAGCCCTGTTCACTTGTGAGCCAATTGATTAAAGATGCTTTATCAATAGCGGCATCGCTAAACTGTTTATTGACCGCTTCGCTCAAAAGCTGCCTCGATAATGCCGCTGAACATGGGCACGTGCTGCTATAGGCAATATCGACTTTTAAGTTAATGGTAAGTGATTGCTGCTTCGTGATGGTTAAAACTACAGGGTAAGCATTGTAACCGCAATGGTCGCTCAGGAGCGCAGGTTTTAGCTCTGGTAAATCAAAATGCAGCACCAGTTTTACGCTTTTACTTAAGTCTTTTTGTGATGCTAAAACGGCATTCATAAACTCACTAACACGCTGACTGGTTAAGCTTTGTTTAGCTAATAGCTGATTAAGTAGTAAATAGAGACGCGACATATGAATACCTTTTGCATCGCTATCAAGGCTGACAAAAATATCTGCTTTGGCATTAAGGTGCGCATCAACATGAGGTTGTGCAAGTTTACAAGGTAATGCGATACCTTCCATGCCAACCCATTTTAAAGGTGATTGAAAATCTGTATTAGAGTGCGAGGTTATATCGGGTAATTGCATATCAACTTCTTGTATTATTTATATTTATTGCTAAAGCATCAATTCTGATGAACTGAATAAGTGCTATCGCACCAAAGAAAATGATACAATATAACATTATAAAACTTTATCAAGAGCTAATTTTTGGGCCTTTCACACCATCATTGTCATGCAGCTATAAACGTAAGGACGAACTTGCATTATGAGTATTAATTTTAAACAGTATCTGATGACAATTTAGCTTGAGAAGTCGAAAAAGATACGCTGACATTTACGAAAATTAACCACTTATCGCAGCCAATAATCACCTTATCGCAACGAATGAGATTATTGCTATCGATACACAGTATGCTCTATATATTAACCGCAAAGTTATATCAGCCTCACTCATGCACACATTCGTGCCATCTTTGTGTAATCTCATACTAACAACCAACACTAGGATTACATAAAGTGCTGACATAACGTTATATCGGTACAATTACTTTAAAAAATGACAAGAGAAACACTATGAAACACCTAGTCGCAACCGCGATCAGCTCAGCGTTATTACTAACGGCCTGTTCTGAGCCTCAAACTACAGAGCTGATACGCGTAAAACTGAACAAACAGCAGAAGTAACTGCAGCTGAACAAGCAAACCCACTATTTGTTAAAAGTGCACTGCAATACGAGGCGCCTGATTTTAGCCTTATTAAAGATGAACACTTTATGCCAGCTTTCAATAAAGGCATGGCAGAGCAAATGGCTGAAGTACAAGCTATCATCGACAACCCTGCAAAGCCTGATTTTGCCAATACCGTTGTTGCTCTTGAAAAAAGTGGTGAGCTGTTAACCCGTACTCGTAGCATTTTTTATAACTTAGCAGGCAGTGACTCAAACCCTGCTCGCCGTGAAATCCAAAAAGAATTAGCACCTAAGTTAGCATCACATAACGATAATATTTTTCTTAATAAAGCACTTTTTGAAAAAGTAGCAGCGGTTTATAACGATGCAGACAAACTAGCATTAACAGCCGAAGAAAAACGTTTACTTGATGTTTACTACAAGCGTTTTGTTCGCGCTGGTGCACAATTAAATGCCGAACAAAAACAGCAAATTCGTGATATCAATACCAAGCATTCAAGTTTAACGACGCAGTTTTCGCAAAACTTATTAGCACTGACAAAAACAAATGTTGTTATTGTTGATGACAAAGCTGAGCTTGAAGGCTTACCTGCGGGTCAAATTGAACAGCTTGCTAATGCAGCAACGGAAGCTGGTCATGACGGCAAGTACTTAATTAAGATCACCAATACAACTCGCCAGCCTATATTAGCAACCCTTAAAAACCGTGAGTTGCGTGAAAAAGTATGGCGTGCATCGGCTGAGCGTGCGCTATCAGGTGAAAATAATAACCGCGATATAGTGGCAGAACTTGCTCACTTACGCGCTCAAAAAGCTAAATTATTAGGCTACGACAGCTGGGCTGATTTTGGTTTAGAGTCACAAATGGCGAAAAAACCTCAAGCAGTATTTGATATGTTTGCGAGCATGATCCCTGCATTAATGCAAAACGTTAATGCTGAAGCTGCGGCTATTCAAGCTAAGATCGATGAGTCTGGTGAACAATTTAAGCTACAGCCATGGGATTGGTTATTCTACGCAGAGCAAGTTCGCAAAGATAAATACAATCTAGACGAAAATGCAGTAAAAGAGTATTTCGAATTTAATCGTGTTCTTGAAGACGGTGTGTTTTATACAATGAACCGTTTATATGGGATTACTTTTAAACCACGTAGCGACTTACCAGTTTACCACCCTGATGTGAAAGCATATGAACTATTTGACGAAAATGGTAAAAGCCTAGCTATTTTCTATGCCGATTACTTTGCTCGTGAAGGTAAACGTGGTGGCGCTTGGATGAGCTCATTTGTGAAGCAGTCTGGCCTAAAAAATCAAAAGCCTGTGGTTGTGAATGTAATGAACATTCAAAAAGGCGCGAATGGTGAACCTACACTTATCAGCTACGATGAAGCAACAACGATTTTCCACGAGCTAGGTCATGGCTTACACGGTATGTTCTCAAAAGTTAAATACCCAACACTTTCAGGTACTTCGGTATCACGTGACTTCGTTGAGTTTCCTTCTACCTTTGAAGAAGACTGGGCAATGTACCCTGAAGTTATCGCAAACTATGCGAAACATCATAAAACAGGTGAGCCAATTCCAGATGAGCTACTTGAAAAAGTCATTCAATCTCGTAGCTTTAACCAAGGTTTTGATACCTTAGAGTATGTTGCTGCTGCACTACTTGATATGGAATGGCATTCACTTTCTGCTGATGCGCCACTACAAGACATTGAAAAGTTTGAAGAGCAAGCTCTTACTAAGCACGGTGTTAACGTACCATTTGTACCACCACGTTATAAATCTGCGTTCTTCTCACACTCAATGGGCGGCGGTTACTCAGCTGGTTACTATGCTTATATGTGGAGTGAAATCCTAGCGGCAGACGCGTTTGCTTATGTTCAAGAGCAAGGTGGTTTAACTCGCGAAATGGGTGAAAAATACCGCAAAGAAATTTTAGAAGTAGGTAACTCTCGTGATCTGATGGAATCGTTTAAAGCATTCCGTGGTCAAGAGCCTGATACGTCTGCGTTGTTAAAACGCCGCGGCTTAAAAGCAACGGTTCAATAGCTTTAAGCTCTAAGCCGAATTGTGGGGTTATCGAGTATTGATAACCCCACAACATTCAACCTCTTTACTCTTCACGTAGGTTGGGTCGAGCGAAGCGATACCCAATGTAAAGAACCTTCCAGCTATCAGTCGTCAGACGCGCGAAACAAGTTTCACGCCTACAAAAAGGGGCTAGGTTCTAGGACGCGATGTAAAATCTGCTACCTTGTATCTCGTATCTCTAAACTCGAAACTCGCTAACTTTACTCTCGCTAACTTAAAAACAAAAAAGCCCTTACAGCGAGCTGTAAGGGCTTTGTTATCACTATTTAAAAGTATTATTTACGTTTACGGCGACGGCCGATAAGCGCTAATGGTGCAAGTAGAAGCGTTAAGAAACCAAAGCTACCATTGCTAGATTTAGTTACTTTTTTCTCTTCTACTGGCTCAGCTTCGTTAGTTACAGCAACAGTGAACTGCTCTGAAACAGAATCTGTCCCATCGCTCACTGTTACTTCAAATACTAACTCGTCATCGCTTGAGATAGCACCTGGCTTGAAGCCTAAAGTAGCCGTATCAGCACCTGTAAGCGTTGCTGTAGTACCGCTCACTTGAGTCCATGTGTAGCTTAGTGTGTCGTTGTTACGGTCTGTTGCTGTAACAGACACAGTACCTGAAGCCGATTCAGAAACCGTTTCATCACCAGAAACACTAATAATAGGAAGTGCGTTATCACATGCTAACGTATCACCAGCAATTACGTTCGAGAAGATTGGTGACGTAACATTGCTTACAGTCACGTTATCAATCCACCAGCCGAACTCACGTACTGCGCTGTCTGATGAGATACGGAAGCGTAATTTTGCACGGTTACCGTTTAGTTCAGTACCAAAACGAATAGTTTCGTAGTTACCATAAACACCATTATCAATATTGTTACCTGTGAAGGTATCGCGATCTTGTAGTGCTTGTGCGTCATTTTCGATTAGTGGGCCGTCGTAACCAACATCAAATGAACCGCCCATTTCAGTAACATCAACCCAGTTACCACCATTCACGCTGATTTCTACAACACCACCATCCCACTCGTTTTCGATTAGGTAGAAGTGCCAGAATGAAACTTCAAATTCACCTGCAAAGCCAATGTCGAACTCTCTTGACTCAATAGCAACATCTGACTGGAAGTCATTGTTGTTCAAGTACATTGTTTGCTCGCCAAGACCAAAACCAAAGCTGTTGAAGAAGTTAACATTACCGCCAGTTGCCATGCTTTGCGTGCCAACAGCTAAGTCATCACCTGTCATTACGTGCTCTTTCCAGTCGCGTAATGATGTACCTGCTACTTCCATATCATCAGCAGTTTGTGAACTAACAGGTGCCTTGTCTTCAAAGTCCATGTTTACAAGGTAAGATACTGTATCGCTTAGAGCTTCAACGATTTCATCATCAGCAGAAAGCTCAGGGAATGACACTTCGATTTCAAGCGTATCAGCAGTGCCAGCATCGTTTAATGTGAACTTAATTGGTGCACTTGTTTGCGAAGCATACGGTGTTGTATCGTCAAATGTGATTAAGCCATCATTTTCAAATGTAACATCGTGACCACTCACAACAGTTAATTGTGCTTGTGTACCTGTTAGTACTTCACTACCTGTATTCATGATGCTAACAGTTAAAGTACCTGTTTCACCCTTATCAAGAATGTTGTCGTTTGAACAATAACCAAGCTCAACACCATTGTAGCTTGCATTCATTTCAACATCTTTTAGGGTAAAGCTTGCAAGTTGCATTTTGTCAGATTCAACAACACCCGTTAAATCTTCACTGAAACGATCTGGCGCTTGAGCACCTAAGCCCATACCACGCTTAGCAAATGCACCTAAGATTAGTTTGTAATCTTCAGGGTCAACTGCATATGCAGCCGCTAAGATTGCATCACGTGCTTCTGTGTATAATGGTGCAACTGGTGTTAACTTGTAACCAGCAACTAGGTAGTTAGCCATACGGTTTTGAGCATCTTCAAAGCCGTGCTTGTTGATAAGCGCTACGTAGCTTTCCCAAAGCATGGTTGCCCAAATTTCACCTGCAGCATGTGGTGAAGCAACACTCGTTGGTGCAATACCTACATCATCACCAGCATCTTCAGTAATGTGACGGAAAGACAGTGGGTTAACGTCCATATTTGTTGAATATGGAACACGACGGATACCATAATAGAAGTCTTCTACGAAAGTACCGCTACCGTATGCTTTTTGGAACTTGTCGTTACCCGGGATGTTGATGTCATCTGCTTTCGCAATGAACATCAATGAGTGGAAATCACCCCAACCTTCGCCCATCGCGCGACCTTGGAAGTTGATAAGACCCGATGAGTTACCCACTAAACGGTTACTGATATAGTGACCCCATTCGTGAGCAATAATACCGTTATCTAACGTACCGTCTTTTAACGTAGCTTTATTGAACATGTTAACAGTAACAGTTTCGCCAGCATCGATACCATCATAAAGTGCATGACCGTCAGCAAAGTTAAGACCCATGTTAGGGATAAGCACTGCATCATCTTCACCGCCCATTGGCGCTGGCTCATCAGTATCTGGGTTGTTATTCACAACAATTGCACCAATTGCACCCGCTTCTTGAGCGTGTAGTACTTTTGCAGTGAAGTTACAAGAACCACGGTCTACTAGCGCAATTTTACCAGCTAGTTCTGCTGCGTTTGTTGCAGGTTCACAACCATCAGTTACGCTACCAGAATCAACGTTATTATCGTCAACTAGACGAACAACTTCGCCAGCGATATCAGCAAATTGCATTTGACCAAAGCTAGATACTTTTGACGAATCTAGAAGACCAATGGTCGCGTCAGATGTTACAACCACACCATAGTCAATGCCTACTTTTGCATCTTTACTATTGTATAAATACATTTGCATGCGAGGGCTTGCACCATCTGCAGGCGTAGACATGTTTGCGTTGTTTAATCCGCTATTATCTTGTGCTTGCGCTTCGATTGGGTCGCCTTCAACACCGCCACGACCGTAGTTCGATACTTGCGCAACATTTGATGTTTCGTCAAAACCATGGTCGTAGAAGAAATCGTGTAAAAAGTTGTTCATGTAGAACAAGTTAACGATTGCCGCTTTACGGTTATCGTAGCTGTTTGCTACTTGGTCAACTTGATAAGGGTAATCGAATGTGAAGTCTGATGTAGTTTCAGCAGTGAAGTCACCTTCAGTGTAACCTTGAGGTGCGATTACATCGGCATAAGCAAATACGTTGTTACCTGAAGTGGTTGTAGCATCATCAGCAAGCCACGGATCCATCGTGCTTAGTTTTTTATAGTAAGACAAACTTACAAGTGGTGCATCTAGGATTTCAGTTTCATCGATTTGATCTGGACCATCAGCTGGGATCACGTCGCCATGAGGACCTTCCCACGGATAACCATCTTCGTCAGCCCATACACGGTAGTTAAAGTCTGCCGCGTGTGCTTTTAAGTCTTTCTTGAAATAAACTTTGCTGTTTTGTGCGCCAATAACGTAGCTGAAGTAATCGCTTTCTAGGCTGTTTTTATCAGCAACTTCTACTTCAACGTAGTATGCAGATTGCAACTCGCCTGCTACTTCAAAGAATACTTTCTTAGCACGTGGCTGGCCTAGTACAATTTTGTCACCAGTTTGGTTAGACACATTGTACTTAACATAGTCGCCTTGTTCAGTTGATTTAGTTAGCGATACGTCGATATCAGCAAGTTCTTTAATCGCACGTTTAATGCTTTGCTCCGCACCAACAAATTCAGCAAGTGGTGCGAACGATTTGGTTGCACTAGCGCTTGTGTTTGCAAAGTAGCCAGAACCTGCAACTAGGTTATACTCTTTGTCCATGATCAGGTTGTATTCACGGTTGAATACTTCAATGTCATGTACTTTTTGCTTGTATTTAGCTGTGATTGAACCAAGCTTCTGCTCAGATAAATCAGTTAGTACGGCGCTCGATACACCTTTTTTCAGAGCGCTAACGCCCGTTAAAGCATTTAGATAAAAATCAGCAGCGTATGCATTGCGCTGCTCAGGAAGGATCATCGCCATGTCTGGCTTAGCTTGACCTACCGCATTCCAAAGGAACGTAGCTTTACCTAATTGCTCATCGAAAATTGATTTGTGCCCTGATACAGTACGACGCTCAGCTAATGCACGTTGCTGAGATACTTGAGGATTAAACTGTACTTGAGAACTAACACTTGATGCGTTGTAAAAGCGAGTTTGTTCACTTGCTTGTATTTGAGTTGATGCCAAGATAGCCGTTACCATAGTTGCAACAGCAGTTACTTTAAATTGAGACATTCCTTACGTTCCCTATTGTTATATTTTTATTTTCGGTTAACAATCATAACCAAAGCCAATGTACCTAATCTGGCAATCAAAAGACAGAATCAATTGTAAACAAAAGTAACGAACAAACAGGTCAATAATGAACAAAGCAATTAATATACAGTTAGTTACACTAGCGCTAATACTCTTATCAGGCTGTCAAAAAAGTGAAATATCCGAACAAGATAGCTCGCAACACTCAGCAAGTAGTTCACAAAAAGAACAAGTTTTAGATAAAGATGTTAAAAAAGTGGTCGAGATTAACAAACAAAAACCAATTAACGCTTTTAGCAATAATGGCGAAAAAATTACCTTTGCCGCGCCTACTTTAACCAAAGGCACTGAAGTATTTAATCACGCGATGAAAGAGCCTGGTATTGCTACCGGCGCTATCTATTTAACTCTCAAAGATAATAGCTTACCGGTAGATCTTAGCAGCCAATACACGTTAAAAAAAATGACCAACAAAACATATCGATACCTCGCTGAAAAAGATACTGATTTATTAAAAGTGCAAGACGTTTTTAAACAAAATGCCAATGTCGATATTGTTGAAATTAAAGTTGATTATTCACCGATAAAAGAGGTGATGTAGGTTGGCTAGAGCCAGCGAAACCCAACATGAAGGAGCTCTCAGCCTTCAGATGCGCTGCTACAAGTTTCACGCCTACTTGCAGCAGCTTGTAGCAGCGGGTTTATCCCGCGTCATCATGCGCTAAGTTCTAGGTTCTAGCCTCTGGGTTCTAGGACGCGATGTAAAATCGCTGCCAGCTCGCCATCTCGTAACTCTAAACTCGCTAACTTAACTACTCCACCACAAAATCAAAATAGGTAGCGGGGTATGCTTGAGGTTGATAGGTAAAATGCCACCACTCCATTGAATAAGGGGCGAAACCGGCATCAGTCATGAGGGTTTTTAGTTTATATCGATTGGCTTTTTGTTCTGCGCTTATGCGCGGGTCGTCGGTGTTTGACAGGGTGTCGAACATATCAAAGGGTGAGCCCATATCGAGCTCTTTGCCTTTTGCATCGACTAAGGTAAGATCAATTGTTGAGCCACGGCTGTGGCCCGATTTAGCGGCGATATAATCACCTAGTAGCTTGTCTTTGCCTAGATTTGGATAAAACTCAGCTTTAGTGCGGGTATCCTCTAAATCGTTCACCCAACGCACAAAGTGATCGACTGCTCGTTGTGGTCGATAGCAATCAAATATCTTTAAGCTAAGCCCTTCATTTTGAGCGGCATTTTGTACTTTTTTAAGGGCTGTAGCAGCACTATTATGTAATAAACATTTAGGTGCATTGTAGCCATCTATAGGTTTGCCAACAAAATTATGATGACCAAAATAGCGAATATCCAACACTGCATTCGGTATCAATACGCCTACATCAATAAACTCGCTGCGCTTGTCGTCATCCGAGTTTGCGTAAACATTATTACCCCATGTCAGAGCAACGCTTGCAAACATAATTGGTTTTATTAATCGAGCGAGTAAAGTAAATGCCATATCGATTTGTCCGTAAATAACTTAATAACATTCACTATTGCATATAAAATAACTTATTCCAACACTGGAGTGTCAGAAATAGGGGTTAGCTCTTTATAGTAGCTGCCATCAACAACACAGCGATTGCGCCCGGTCTTTTTAGCTTTATACAAAGCTTGATCAGCCAATTTAAACACCTCTTCGAGGCTCAATTGTTCCAGAGGCCAGCCCGAAATACCAATTGATACATTAATGCAGCCCACTGGATCTATGAAGCTTTCTGAGACGCGCATACGCAAGCGCTCAGCGAGTTGATAAGCCCGTTTTGCCTCAACTTTTGGCATGATCACAATGAACTCTTCACCTCCTGTACGTGCAACAACATCACCATCGCGCGTGACATCCAGTAAGATTTTAGCAAGTGATTGCAATACTACATCGCCAATATCATGCCCATATTCGTCATTTACCCGTTTAAAATGATCGATATCGATTGCCAGTATCGCAAATGGACAACGCTGCTCTATAAAGTGACTTAACTGCATATCGAGACTACGGCGGTTATGTAAACAGGTTAAAGGATCCGTTTGTGCTTCTTGACGTAACAAGCCAATTTTACTGTGTAACAAGCCAACACCTCTAAGCATGGCTTTTCTTAGCTCATTGCTTTCAAAGTACCATGAACGAATTTGTGTCAACTCAAGCGAAGTAGATGGTCGATCGAGAGTATTGGCGGTTTCAGCTAATTGTCTCAAAGGTTGTGCAATTAAACGCGCAAGCACCCAAATAAATACAAAAGTGAGTAAACCAATTGGTGCCGTTTTTACAAATACTTGCCACATTAAGCTGTCGAGCGGTGCAAGGGTACTGTCGAGTGGACGTTGGGTTACTACTCCCCAAGGAGCTACTGTCATCGGTGCGTAGCCAGCAAGCATTGCAACGCCTTTGCTATTGGTAACAAGCTGAGTCCCTGAGTTCCCTTTTAGTACTTCTTCAATTACTTGGTTATCAAATACTTGCTCACCAATACGGTATTTATCGGGGTGGTAAAGTAAACGATGGTTTTCATCAACCACATATAAATAAGAGCCGTCTTGATAGAAATGAACTTGCAATAACTGATTTAAGATACTGGCGCGCTTTAAGTATAAAGTTCCGCCAACATAACCAATAAAATTGCTGTTTTTATCGAATAGAGGTTGCGAGATAAAAATGAGTAAATTACCCGCCATAGAAATGTAAGGCTCGCTGATCATAGGAATACGGTATGACAAAGCAGCCTTGGTGCCAAAACTATCTACTTTACGATTTTGAAGTTCAAGAGACTGCGGCGATACGCCAAGAATTTCGCCTTGTTTATTAACGATTATAATCGAGTTAAAACTATTAGTTTGTAATCTTAAGCGCTCTGCTTCAGCACTGATCAGCTTCTGATTATTAAAATCTTCTTCAAGGATTTTGCCTACATAGGCAAGCTGTTGCTGAGCAGCTAACAAAAAGTTATCAGTAGCCGAAACCAACTTTGCAGCATAGGCTTTGTGATTACCCATTGTTTTATCTATTAGTTGTTGTTTTTGAACTTGGTAGCTCGAGTAATAACTATTTAAAAAGGTAATAAGCGTTGCAGAAAACGCTAATAATAAAATTAAACGACGTAGGTTTAAGCGTTTGCTAAGACTATTAAGCACGATACTTCTCACATATGGGCCCCAAATTCCATATCGGGTACATCTAATACCTTTATACTAGCAATTTGTTCTGTGTACCTCTATAAAACTTTTATCAGAATTTGATTTAGCGCAAACAAATAAGTGTAATTACTCTAATTTCAAGTTACTGCTTTTTACAAAGGAAACATCCTTAATTTAAGTGAAAACATCTGCAAATAGATGGTTCAACCAAGTAATGGCAATTCATTTCTTGTAATGTTTTTTCAATCAAATACTAAGCTAAGCGTTTAAAGCTTTACGGGTCAGTAATTGAACAAAAAGTAACTTGCTTTGAAATAATAATTTATTACAATGTTAAAACAAAATAAAAATAAAGTTTTCTTATGCGCCAACATTGTTCCGATATTATAAAGTCACTCCCCACACACCGCCTTATGGCATTAGACGTAATGCGGGGGCTAACTATCACCGCTATGATCTTAGTAAATAATCCGGGGAGTTGGGGAGCGATGTATTGGCCATTGAAACATGCACAGTGGCATGGCTGGACACCGACTGATTTAATTTTTCCGTTTTTTATTTTTATTGTCGGCATGTCTATCACGCTATCAGTAAATAACTTGCGCGCTAAAGGAGTGAGTGATCAGCAAATAGTAAAAGCAGGTGTTATTCGCACCCTCAAGCTTATTGCTCTTGGTTGGTTTTTAGCCCTGTTTTATTACAACTTTCGAGATCCCTCTTTCAGTTGGGTTGATGACAAACTATTGCAGTTGCGTGTGTTGGGCGTGCTGCAACGTATTGGTTTGGTGTATTTAGTCGCTCTGTGTTGTTATCTCTATTTATCGCCTAAGAAAATAGCCATTACTTGCATCACTCTTTTATTATTTTATGGCGCCGCCATGCTTTATATCCCTTATACCTTGCCAAACGGCGAGGTAGTGAGTGGCTTATGGTTACATGGCAATAACTTAAGTGCCTTTATTGATAGTACGGTTTTAGGTAGTCACCATGTGTATTATGCGAATGCTAAGCCACTGCCATTTGATCCTGAGGGGCTTTTTTCTACACTTCCAGCCATTGCCAGTGCGCTAAGTGGCATCTTGGCTGCGGTTTACTTAACAAAACAACCTGATCTTAAAAAGCAAGCCCACGCATTTATCTTAGCAGGCATATTAGCTGTTTTTGCCGGCTATGCTATTTCGCCATTAACGCCTATCAACAAAGCATTATGGACACCAAGCTATGTGTTGCTCAGCTCTGGGCTTGCTATTATTACGTATGCCCTGTGCAGTGCCATTTTAGATATTTATAAAGTACGAAGCTGGGGCGCACCCTTTATTGTATTTGGCGCCAATGCGATACTCTTTTTTATGTTTGCAGGCGTATTTGCACGCCTATTAATAATGATTCCAATAGGCGATAGCAGCTTAAAAGGCAGTATTTACGGCTTAATACAAGTGTTTATAAGCAACGATTATTTAGCATCATTTGTATTTTCGCTGTTGTTTTTAGCCGTATCTTACCTTGTGATGCTCACGTGTTATAGAAAAGGCATTTTTTGGAAAGTGTAGGTTTTTAAAAAATGGGCTAGTCAGACTAGCCCATTAAATTAGCAGTTAAGTCTGTGGTATTGCATGACTTTGCTGATCGAGTAGATACAAAATTGACTGATAACTAATGCCACTGTGCTCAGTTAAACCAATTTCACAGCTACGACTGTTAGACACACCGCGACTACAATTTTTTGGCACGTGTTGTTTAAGGGTTTTTAACGCGTTGCTATTTAGCTCTGGCAAGTTAAATCCTTTATCTCCGGCAAAACCACAACACTCAATATCAGCTGGAATAATCACTTCATTGCTACATGCCTTGGCAAGCGACACTAAGCTTTGCTCTTTACCTAATCGCTTTGAGCTACAAGTAACATGCAGCATCACAGGCTCATTCACTGGCGTTACTTGCAAATTAGGCAGTAAATGCTGGGCTGCAAAATCAGCACTTTCGTAAATTGAGAGTGATGAATTTTGCGCGGCATTGAGAGTGGTGAGCGCACAAGGGCTGGCATCAAAAACGATGGGATATTGGCCATTATTTGAAAGCGTCTCAAGCTCAGTAAGTAACTGCTCACTTTTATTTAAAAACTCTTTATTCAAGCCTTTACTCGCAAATGGCATTCCACAACACAGTGAATCTACTTGTTTAGGTATTACAACCTCAAATCCCGCTTTTTGGGCTAATGAATGCATAACATCAATCAGTGGTCGTTTATCATCGGCAAGTTTATCTGCTGCAAAAACGCGAGTTGCACAGCTAGGCATATACACCAACTTTTTAGCCTGTTGGGGTTGTTTAGAATTATTATTTATTGGTTGCTCCCCTCTTGGCCAAGCCGAGTAATACAACGGCGTACCAAGCAACTTATGAGCAGGTTTACTAAGACTTCTTAGGTTATTACTACCTATTGCTTTTTCGAGCACGTGCATCACGTTTAAGCCAAATCGAGCGCCAGATGCGACAACTGCAAAATGCTGACTAGCAAAGCGAGCTAATGACCGTTTCACTTTGCTTGAAGAGGCTTGCTCTGCTCTGAGCGATTTTATAAATTCGCCCGTGTTTATTCCGACCGGGCATTTTAGCCCGCAAAGTCCCGTCGCCGCACACGAATCAATACCAAGATATTTAAAGTCAGCCTCGATAACACTGAGCTTTTGGTTTAATTTCTGCTTACTCGCTAAATCATCGGTTGTTAGCAATTGATTGTGTAGCTCAGTGCGGTGTCGCCACAAGGTAATACGCTGCCTTGGTGTTAAGGTAAGACCTTTTGATGGGCAAACAACTTCGCAAAAGCCACATTCGATACAGGTATCGATAATATCATCACTTTTTGGCATGACTTTTAAATGCTGAGTGTGGGCATTTTTATCATGATTAATAATGACACCAGGATTAAGAATGTTGTGTTGATCAAATAGCTGTTTTAGCTTAACCATTACAGCGAAACCATCATCGCCCCACTCTGTTGCTACAAAAGGTGCCATGTTACGCCCTGTGCCATGCTCTGCTTTTAAAGAGCCTTTTAGCTCAACCGCTACTAGGTTAGCCACATCGGCCATAAATTGCTCATAACGATTAACTTGATCTTGTGTATCGAACGCTTGGGTGAATACAAAATGCAAGTTACCCGCTAAAGCATGACCAAAAATAATGGCTTCATCATAACCATATTTAATGAAGAGCTGATGAAGTGCGTTCACGCCTTGTGCTAATTTATCAAGCGTGAAGGCAACATCTTCAATAATTACGGTGGTGCCTGTTTCGCGCACAGCACCGACAGCAGGAAAGGTGCCTTTACGGATATTCCAAAGTGCCGCATTACGGGCACTATCAGCAGAAAAATCAATCGCTGCTAATTGGTTTTGGCTAAACTGTGCAATAAGTTGCTGCGTGGTTTGTGTTAGTAACGCAAGGGCATCTGTATTCTCTGCTCTTAACTCAATTAAAAGTGCCGCTGACTGCTCGGGATAGCTGGCCACTTCTTTTGGCATTATGGCATGCTCAGACACCGACATCAGGGCACGTTTATCTAGTAGCTCAACCGCAGCAACATCAAGCTCACTCAGCCTTTGCACCAGCTCACACACCTTGCTGATATCATCAAAAATAAAGAAACCGGTATGTTTGTGTGCGTGCTCAATCACTGTGTGATAGGTAATATCAGCAATAAACGCCAGCGTTCCTTCAGAACCAATAATTAAATGCTTAATGATTTCAATTGGATCTGAAAAATCCAGCAACGCATTTAAACCATAACCTGTGGTGTTTTTTAAGCGGTATTTATGGGCGATACGCTCACTTAAGTCGCTATTTTCTTTAACACTGTCAACAAGGCTCATTAACTCATCAACCCATGCCCCATGACTTTGTAAAAACTTTTCACAACTTTGACTATCTGCGGTATCAAGCACAGTACCATCAGCAAAAATAAGGGTCATATCTTTGACTGTGTGGTAGCTGTTTTGTGCCACCCCACAACACATTCCTGATGAATTATTTGCCGCCATGCCGGCTACTTTACAGCTGTTAATCGATGCGGGATCGGGGCCTATTTTCTTACCATAAGGTGCCAGTATTTGGTTTACTCGCGCTCCTATAATCGCAGGCTCTAGACGAATAGCTTCACCATCATCTAAAACTTCAAATTGACTCCAGCTATCACACAGTAACACTAATACTGAGTCAGTAATTGCTTGCCCAGACAAACTGGTTCCAGCAGCTCGAAAGGTAATAGCCACCTTATGTTGTTGTGCTGCACTTATCACATGCTTTGCTTGATTTTGATTACTCACCAATACGATGAGCTCAGGCACCAAACGATAAAAACTGGCATCAGTGCCGTAGGCATATCGACGTGAGTAATCTTCTATTAATGCTGACTCTGGTAAAAAAGGTGTAATTTGCTGTTTAAATGCGTGCAATTGAGTAAAAGCCATCTCGCCCCCTGGCCTGCCATATCTGCGCTGATAATTATGGAATATATTATTACTTTAATTTGCCTTAAAAAGCGACCAATTAAATTGATAAATTATCAATTCACTAGCACCTTTGCAGTAATAAAGACTTGGTTATTTAAGCTTAATAGCCCTATTTTGTGATCTAACTTAGCTTTTTGCAGTTAGACAAAAAAACCGCTAGGGTAGCAAAAAAATACTGTATTTATATTTAAAAACCCATTAACATCAAGAATAATTTATTCTAAAAATCAAATAAGCGTTTAGCTTTGGAGCTTGCTGTGTTAAATAAGTTTGCACTATCGTCACTGGTTATCGGATTAGGGTGTTTCATGCCATTACAATCATCATTTGCTGAATCTGCGTTAACTTTAAAACAACAGTTAGGGCAAAAGCTGATGCTCGACTTGCGCTATTACTGTGAGCAAGACACCGGCGAGCAAAAATGTCGAACGCCAGTCACCCGCTTACCTGCTGATTTAGCTAATATCATCAGCAAACACAACATTGGTGGTGTTATTTTATTTGCTGAAAATATCGATACCGTGCCCCAAGTAATCAAACTTAATAACGACTTACAACAAGCTGCTGCAAAGTCTGAACTTGGCTTACCGCTATTTATTTCAATAGACCAAGAAGGTGGCCGCGTAGCTCGTATACCACGTGATGTTGGCACTTCATTTACCGGTAATATGTCGATTGGCGCAACTTATAAAGAACACGGTACACACTTCGCAACAGAGTCTGCCCGTATAATCGCAGAAGAGCTGTTGGCACTGGGTGTAAATGTTAACTATGCGCCAACAGTTGATGTGAACATGAACCCAGATAACCCAGTTATTAACGTGCGCTCATACGGCGAAGATCCGCAGTTGGTTGCAAAACTAGGTGGCGCACAAGTGGCAGGGTTTGAAAATAATGGCGTTATTTCATCGTTAAAGCACTTTCCGGGTCATGGTGATACAAACGTCGATAGTCATACTGGCCTGCCAAAAGTAATGCATGACAAAGAGACTATTTGGCAGCAAGACTTACCGCCGTTTAAAGACATAATTAAAAATCAGCAACCGGGTATGATTATGACTGCGCATATCCAATACCCAGCCCTAGATGACAGCACCTTTGTTAGTAAAGAAGGGAAAACCATGATCAAGCCAGCGACCATGTCGCGTAAAATCATCACTGATTTACTACGTGATGAGCTTGGTTATCAAGGTGTTGTGATCACAGATGCACTAGACATGGCTGGTATCAGCCACTTCTTTGAGCCAATCGAAGCGGTTGTAAATACCTTCGCTGCGGGTGTTGATATTGCCCTTATGCCAATCGAAATCAGAAGTCCAAAAGATTTAGAGGTACTTGAAGCTCTTATAGACCGATTAGAGCAAGAAGTTCAGCGCGGTACTTTAAATGCCGATGAGATCACAGCTTCTGCAACACGTATTTTAAAGCTTAAAGAAAAGTTTAAGCTCACAACAAAGCTTGATGATGAAGCAGCCATCAAAAAAGCACAGCTTTTACTCGGTGACCAAAGTCACAGAAAAGTAGAGGCTGAGTTAGCCCTTGCAGCTATCACCGAAGTAAGAAACGAGAACAACACACTGCCACTGAACATTAAATCAGGTACAAAAGTACATATCATCATGCCTGATACGCGCAAATGTTTTGCCCTACAACAAGCACTGATTGATAACACTAATACACTACTTAGCTTTAGCTGCACTAGCTTGCAAGGCTATGAGCCAATTTCGACCTTAAAAGAAATGAATGAGGCCGATGTGATCATTGCTGCAAATGCATCACCAAAACAAAGTGCTGTTGAAGTAGGCGGAATGGATGATTTAGCTGATAACCCTGAATTTGCTATCGCTAAGGCAGATCAATCAGCAGCACTAGAGTCATTACTAAAGCAAGCTAAGCTAGCGAACAAGAAAACTGTTTTTGTTAGCTTACGAGCTCCATACGATATTTCACAATTTGGCAAATTTGCCGATGCAGTTCTTGCCACTTATGCTTACAATATTGATATAGACACCGAAGAAAAGATTGCTGGCCCTGCGTTTACTGCACTTGCAAAAGTGCTGATGGGTAAGGCCTCTGCAAATGGACAACTACCAGTAACTGTTAATGGCTTAAACTGAGTGCTATTGTAGCAGCATCAGTTGAGTGTTAATTTCAAGGAGAGACACATGCAAAAAGATGCATCATTAACCACCCCTGCCGCTATTCGTAAAATAGTGAGAGGGGGCGACTACAGCGGAAATACATCTGGCTTTGCGCCAGGGTTCGTACAGGCAAATTTGGTCATTTTACCCAAGCAATACGCGTTTGATTTTTTGCAATTTAGTCAGGCAAATCCGAAAGCTTGCCCAATCATTGCAACAAGTCGATTACCAGGCGTAACCGATATGCCTACGGTTGGGGAAGATATTGATATTCGTAGTGACTTACCACGTTATCGCGTTTTCAAAAATGGTCAAATGATTAAAGAAGTAACTAACATTACCGAGTATTGGCGTGATGACTTAGTCACTTTTTTAATTGGTTGTTCTTTCTCGTTTGAAGAAGCACTTATTGCAGCAGGACTTGAAATTCGTAACATTACTGAACAAAGAAATGTACCCATGTACCTTACAAATATCGCATGCCAAAAGGCGGGGATTTTTCATGCTAACATGGTAGTAAGCATGCGTCCGATGAAACCTGCCGATGCTATTCGGGCGATTCAAATTTGTAGTCGCTTTCCGGGGGTACATGGCGCTCCAGTACATTTTGGCGACCCTGCAGCAATTGGGATTAAGGATATTAATAAACCTGAATTTGGCGATCAGGTTAGCATTCGTGAAGGTGAGGTACCGGTATTTTGGGCCTGTGGTGTAACCCCACAAATAGCCATTGCCAATGCAGCACCTGACTTTTGTATAACCCACAGCCCAGGGCATATGCTGATCACCGATATTCCAAACAGCAAAATGGCAGCCTTTTAATATGACAATAAAACTCAATTGCGACCTTGGCGAAAGCTTTGGAATGTGGAAAATGGGCCTCGACGAGCAAGTAATGCCGCATATCGATATGGCTAATATTGCCTGCGGTTTTCATGCCGGAGATGCCGATGTAATGGCCGCAACCTTAGCCCTTGCCAAGCAGCATAATGTTACCATTGGTGCGCACCCAAGTTACCCTGATAAACAGGGATTTGGACGTCGCTCTATGGCAATGAGTGACAAAGAGCTGAGCAATTGTCTTTATTATCAAATTGCAGCCATTGATGGGATGGCTGCAGTACATGGTTTAACGCTTGAATATGTTAAACCTCATGGCGCGCTATATAACGATATGATGAGCGATGAGCGTATTTTAAATGTCGTTATGCGTGCTGTAGCTAGTTATCCTAAGCCATTAAAGTTAATGATTTTAGCAACTAATCTTTCTGCAAAACATCAAGCCATGGCAAACGAGCTTGAACTCGAGCTGATATTAGAGGCGTTTGCCGATCGGCAATACACTGATGAAGGAAAGCTCGTATCACGCTCTCTTGCAGGCAGTGTTCACGATAAATCAGCATTAATCGCACAAGTAAAGCAGCTATTGGAGCATGGCACAGTGACAACGCGAAGCGGTCAGCAACTGGCTCTGCATGCCGACAGCCTCTGTGTGCACGGCGATAATGAAGCGGGTATTGCGCTAATTCAAGAGATCAAAGCATTATGTCAGCAAGCCTAAGCGACGACTCGCTCAGCACACACATTGAAACCATGATGGTTGAGCAAAATCCACGTGGTATGCAGCACTTGTACGCCAAGCAAGAGACTGGCACCTATTTACGTGCGGCAAAATCTCTTCATCACGCGCAAGGAACTGTGTTGATAGGAACTGGCTTTGCGGTCAACAATACCTTCGAAACCGACGGCCCGGTAGGTGCTATAGCACTTTACAAAGTACTCGAAAAGCTTGGTAAACAGCCGATTTTGGTTACTGGCAACCCCCTTTACAGTGCTCTAAAAAACGATTTTAACTGTTTTGAGTTGCCGATTAACAGTATTGAAAATGCCCGCACCTTTAGCATTAAAGCCCTTGAGCAGTTAAAGCCTGATTGTGTTTTATCAATAGAACGACCGGGGCTTAACAAACATCAGCGTTATTACAATATGCGCGGTATTGATATTTCTGAGCATTGCGGCTGCTTTGATTTTTTTATAACAGAAGCACCTTGCCCCACCATAGCGATTGGTGATGGCGGTAACGAAATAGGCATGGGTAACCTTGCACAGCATATGCAAGCACTTAACATTACTCCTTGTATAACCCCTTGCGATGAGCTTTTACTTGCTGATGTATCTAACTGGGCGGCATACGGGCTAATTGCTTTTTTAAGTCGCTGGCATAACACAGATTTGTTGGCTGATATTGAGCCACTCAACATTTTAAATTACCTAAGTGAGCGCGGTAGTGTCGATGGCGTCACCCATAAAAATGAGCTCACCGAAGACGGCTTGCACGCGATGCATGGCCAACAATTAATAACTCGGCTTCGCCAACTTGGCGGCTTTACGACAGAGAATGAGGTTTAACAATGGGCACGGTATACCTAAACGGTGAGTACCTTGGCGCTGATGAAGCAAAGATTTCACCAATGGATCGCGGTTTCTTATTTGGCGATGGTATTTATGAAGTGATCCCATCATACCACGGCAAAATGCTTGGTTTTGGTGCACATATTGAACGTATGAATAACGGTTTAAATGAGCTTGAAATTAAGCTCGATTACACTGCCGATACGTGGCGTAAAATCTGTAATGATTTATGCGAGAAAAACCAAGGTGATAACCTAGGGATTTATTTACACGTTAGTCGCGGCGCTGACACTAAACGTGCCCACGGCTACCCAACGAATATTACCCCAACCGTATTTGCGTTTGCTTTTGAAATTCCGGCAGAGCCAAAAAGCGACATAGATAGCGCAACAACTTACACCGTATCGCTTGAGCAAGACCGTCGCTGGCAACGTTGCCATATTAAATCAACGGCACTGCTTGGCAACGTGATCCATTACCAACACGGTGCAGCAGCGGGTAACAAAGAAACCATTCTATTTAATCGCTTAGAAGAAATTACCGAAGCAAGTTCAAGTAATGTGTTTATCGTAAAAGATGGCGTGATCAGTACTCCACCTCTTGATAACCAAATTTTACCGGGAATAACCCGCTGGTTAATAATCAACATTCTACACAGCCACAGTGACTTTAAAGTGCAAGAGCGCATTGTTAGTAAAGATGAGTTACTTGATGCCGACGAAGTATGGATCACCAGCGCCACTAAAGAAGTTGGCCCAGTCGTAAAAGTTAATGGTAAGTTAGTTGGCGATGGCAAACCTGGCGCAGTTTGGCAACAAGTACAAAGCTTGTTTACCAAGCATAAGTTTGATTACTAATTTAATCGTAATTTAAAACAAACGCCTACATAAAGTAGGCGTTTTTGTTTTAGCTTTTATTTGGTTTATAAGGCCAAGCTTGCAATAGGCCGTCACTGGTTTCTGAATATAGCTGCTTACCATCGTAAGCCACACTTAGTACTGACGTACGTTGGCGCTGTTGTTTAGCTTCGTATTCAGCAATGAGTTCACCATCTGCAACGCGATATAAACGCATCTTCATTTTTGGTGAGCCCGTTAATAGCCATTTATCTTGATTAATAAATTGCGATGCAGTGAATTCAATAAAGTTAGAGTATGAAGACACTTCAGATAGCTCTTTTTTATTGGCTAAATCAAAAAATACACGATCATCAACCGAGTCAATTGCAAAGCCCAAGCTCGCTGTTTTATTTAACGTAACGTGATTCACTCTAGTCGCTAAACGCTCTTCAAAGCGAGTGCTGCCATCGCTCGTTGACCAAAGCTTAACGTACTTGTCGCTTGAGCCGGTAAACGCCCACTGACCATCGGCCGATAACGCCACGCTATTAATATCTAAACGATGAATATCAAAACGCTTAGTATCACCTGTACGGGTATTTATTACCTCAGCCTTGCCGCTACGATAAGCAATAACCAACGTATCGCCTACGGCTGAAATAGCGATGTCTCTAGCGATTTCTTGTCCGGTGAGCCAAGTGCCAATACTACGCCCTGTGCGAGTATCGTATAAAGTCACCGATAACCGATTTGAAATGAAAAAAAGAGATTTGTTAGCGCTAAAGCCTGCCAGCTCAACATGTTCAGCGCCCTGCCCTGTTATACAATCATATAGACGCGCTTTTAACTGATTATCCCAAACGCACACCTCAGATTGGCTTGCCACTAACGCGTGACTTGCATCCTCGGTTAGCGCCGTGGCACTTAGTAGCTCATTGCCATGGGCAAATTCACTACTAGCAGGGGAAGTAAACACCTCACCTCCACCACAGCCTACAAGGCTTAGTGCAAATACACAGCAAAGAGGTTTAAGCAATTTCGACGTCATGATCATTCTCAATTTTTATCATTATTTTATATTGGAGCAGTGTAATGAAAATAAGCGGAAGTTGGTAGGGGATCTAGCCATCAGCTTTCAGCCGTCAGCCATCAGTTTTTGTAGGCGTGAAATTTATTTCGCGCGACTTTTTGCGAGTTGTAGGTCGTGCTTTAGCGCGTTTTCTAAAAAGTTCGCTTTGCTTACCATGAGATCTATTGTTCTAGTTAGTGCTTGAAACAGATTCACAATTAACAGTCGATTTTTTTGATGTTTTATCTAACTTCCGAGTCACTAAAAGCTCCTCGTTTTCAACGGTTAAACTTACATTTTTATACCAATCATCAAAACTGACTTTAGTTGCACTAGCTGGTAATTCAAATCCAAACGCAGAATCAATTTGCTCGAAGCTTGTTGGAATTTCTTTCTTCAAACACCAGTATAATCCACTCAAAGCGCCAAAAATATCGTCTGGTTCTTCTGCGTATACGGGATGCCAAACTAAGCAAGAGACAATGAGATACACTAATTTTTTCATATTTCTGTACATTTACTTTAAATGAATTGCTATCACTAACATGTGTATAAAACACCGGAGCTTGTCAATTTTGACCATGCATACTTTACAAGGTATAACAGTTCTACTCATAATTACCTGAAAACCAGTATAAATGAACCATAATGTTCTAAGCTGGTGAAACTTATTCTTTATTATCTAAAACCTCAGTTAAATAGGCTAGGCCCTGTTTCCTAGAGCCTAGCCCCTATTAACTTTCAATCTGAAAGCTGACAGCTCACTCCCCTTACCCATGCGTAAAACAAAACACATTAAGTTTGTTACCGTCTAGGTCTCTGAAGTACCCCGCATAAAAGCCGGGCATTTCGCGTGGGCCGGGGGCGCCTTCGTCTGTGCCACCTAATTCTATGGCTTTTTTATAAAAGGCGTCTACGTGAGCTGGGGTTTCGACTGCCAGAGCAATCATGGTGCCGTTACCTACAGTGGCTTTTTCATCGTTATAAGGTTTGGTAACCGCAAAACCGGGCTTATCTTGACCTGTACTCCATGCGACAAAGCGGTCAGTTTCTAAAAAGCGCTCGGCGTTTAGAGTGGCGAACAATTCATCGTAATACTTTACTGCTTTAGCTAGGTTGTTAGTACCTAACATGGTGTAACCTATCATTGTGTGCTCCTTACGTTTAAAAGTGTCTGTACTCAACATAAAAGGGAAATGACCATCTGTCTATTGATTTCTCCATTCATCGCAATGGACTATATTTCTGATGGTTGTTACTTTATAACAGGTTAACACGCCCTAATTTCTGCTCACTAACAAGGAAATAAAATGAAGTTTAAAACGTCTTTAGCACTGCTTGCAGCAGCTAGCTTTTACAGCCATGCAGGAGCTAGCAATACCTTTCAACTTGAAAATGTTTTTGATCTTGAATACGCCAACCAAATAGAAATGACAAAAAATGGCGATACAATTTACTTCGTGCGTAATCGCATGGATATCAAAAGCGACCGTAAAGTCAGTAATATTTGGTCAGTAAACCCAGATGGTAAAACCATGCTGCCGCTAACGTCTGGCGTGCATATGGATTACTCACCGGTGCTGTCACCAGACGAAACGCGTTTAGCGTTTATTTCTACCCGTGATGGCAGTAGCCAAATCTATGTGAAATGGTTAAAAACCGGTAACGTAGCAAAAATTAGTAACCTAACGCAAAGCCCCGGCGGGTTAACTTGGACGCCAGATGGCAAACAATTGGTGTTTAGCCAATTTGTGCCAGCAAAATCAGCAAGCCCTGTGTCTTTACCGGGTAAGCCTGAAGGCGCTAAGTGGGCAGAGCCAGCTAAATATATTGACGATACCTATTATCGTGCTGATGGCGGTGGCTACTCAGAAAAAGGTTATCGTCACTTTTTTATCATCAGTGCAACGGGCGGCAATGCACGTCAATTGAGCTCTGGTGATTTTGACCACGGCGGAGCTATTAGCTTTAACGAAAAAGGTGATGCATTTTATTTTTCTGCTAATCGCCATACAGATAATGAACTGAAACCAACAAATTCAGAAGTTTATAAACTAAGTTTAAGTGATTTATCGATCACACAAATCACTGACCGTGTTGGACCTGATTCACGCCCGAAAGTGTCACCTAATGGTCGTTACCTTGCTTATACAGGCTATGATGACAAAAAAACTAACTATGAAAACAACGACATTTATTTACTAGATTTGAAATCAGGAAAAACCTCGGTACTCACAGCTGATTTAGACCGTAGTGTCGAAGATATAAAATGGGATGATAGTGGTAGCGGCCTTTATTTTAGCTACGATAGCGAAGGTAAAACACACCTAGCTTACCAGCCGCGTAGTGGTAAACATAAAGTAATTACCGATAAAATTGGCAGTGTCGCCTTTGGTCGCCCGTATTCAGGTGGTGACTTTGATGTCAGTGAAGATGGTGAAGTTGCATTCACACTCGCTGATACCCAGCGCCCAGCTGATGTCGCATTAATTAAGCGTGGTAAAACGGCTCGTTTAACGCAATTAAACGAGGATGCACTTGGCGACAAAGAGCTTGCCAAAGTTGAAGAGATTTGGGTTAAATCAAGCCACGACGGCTTGGCTATTCAAGGTTGGATTGCTTACCCGCCGGGCTTTGATAAAAACAAAAAGTACCCACTTGTTTTAGAAATCCACGGCGGTCCTGTTGCAAACTACGGCCCTCACTTTAGCCCTGAAGTACAATTATACGCAGCCAAAGGGAATGTTGTGCTGTATATGAACCCGCGCGGCAGTGACTCGTACGGTAAAGAATTCGCGCAAACAATTCATCATAACTACCCAAGTAATGACTTTGATGACTTAATGACAGGTGTTGATGCTGTCATCAATAAGGGCTTTATTGATGAGAGTAAGTTGTTTGTTACCGGCGGTTCAGGTGGCGGTGTTTTAACT
Source organism: Pseudoalteromonas sp. Ps84H-4 (assembly GCF_024124645.1). NCBI lineage: Bacteria > Pseudomonadati > Pseudomonadota > Gammaproteobacteria > Alteromonadales > Pseudoalteromonadaceae > Pseudoalteromonas > Pseudoalteromonas sp. Ps84H-4. Next base: position 49,640 of record NZ_JAMXSK010000027.1, read on the forward strand.
GCATGGATTGTGGGTCATACAGACCGCTTTGCAGCAGCTGTTGTTGCTAAACCTGTCATCAATTGGATCAGCTTTGTACTAACTGCTGATTTCTACCCTTTCTTTGCTGACTATTGGTTCCCAGGTAAACCATGGGACAATATTGAGCATTATATGAAGCGCTCACCTATTAGTTATGTGGGCAATGTAAAAACACCCACTATGCTGTTAACCGGCGAATCAGACTATCGCACGCCGATTTCTGAAACCGAGCAATTTTACCAAGCGTTAAAGCTACAAGGTGTTGATACAGCGATGGTGCGTATTCCTAATGCCTCACATGGTATAACCGCTCGCCCATCAAACCTGATGACCAAAGTCGCCTATATTCAATGGTGGTTTGATAAACATAGTAAGTAGTGGCGAGTTGCGAGTTGCGAGTTGCGAGTTGCGAGTTGCGAGTTGCGAGCAATAGTTTAGGCGCGGCTTTATGCCGCACCATACCCAAAACATAAAATAGTTTCACACTTACCTGTAGCAGCGGCTTTATGCCGCGTCATTTAATAAAACCATAACGCGGGGTAAACCCGCTGCTACTTGCTAACTTTCCCCTTGCTAACTTTCCCCTTTCTAACTTTCCCCTTTCTAACTTTCCCCTTTCTAACTTTTGAATTTCAATCTGATAGCTGACGGCTGAAAGCTGACAGCTTCCTTTTGACTGTAAACCCCCTTTACAGTCAAAATGTGAGTAACTCCTTACATACCTTTTTTAAATATCGGACATTAATCCAAAAGCAGTTGGTAAAAAATCGGTTTATAGACAAAATCAGTAACTTGAGTTAGTAAAAAATCGGTTTGTGCCGCTAAAAACCTAGCTTCAGTTAGTAAAATTTTGGTTTATGAGGATATTGAGTTGGTAAAAAATCGGTTTATCAATGACGTGAGTTGATAAAAATTCGGTTTATAAATCGCTAGAGTTTACAAAACAGCAGTATATTGCCGTTTATATGAGCCAATTTTAGCGATTCTAGAGGCAGTAATAAGGCAACAACCCCTAAATTAAGGCTTATAAGGCGGAGCTAGTTAAATCCTGATCTAAAATTTTTAGGCTGGTAAATGCGTGATCTGTATTTTTATAAAGCTAGTAAATAGCTGATCCAAGACTTGGTTAAAGAGTGATCCGAGGTGCGAGGTAGCAGAATTTACATCACGTCCTAGAACCTAGTACTTCATCACACAAGTTCTGACTAGTTGAGGGCACCATAAGCCCTCTCAAGTTTTTCACGAGCTGATTCAACATTAAATAGCCAGTTTATACTTGTTCTTTCTCTATTCCTGCTCCATTCCCAGGCCGCGAGTTCTGTCTTTAGTTCTTCCATACTTGCTATACGTCTATCTAAACATTGCTTATTCATATTACCAATTTCTATCTCGACCATGTTCAACCAACTCGCGTG